>CANIEC010000056.1 GCA_947466085.1 Rhodospirillales bacterium | reverse complement strand
TCGTGAACGCCGTGGCCGAGCTCAAGGAGCCGGCGCATGCCGCCAACAAGATCGCGCTGGCGTTCAAGGAACAGCGCCGAACCTGGTTTCAGGCACTCCTGGAACAGCTCGGCATCAAGGACGCGGAGCCGCTGTCGATGCAGCTGCAGCTCCTGATCGACGGCGCCATCGCCGCCGCCATCGTGCGCGGCGATCCGAAGGTCGCCGCAGCCGCACGCGAGGCGGCAATGGTGCTGCTGACGGCGGCGGGTGTTACCCGGCCGGTCAAGGTCAAGTAGGATCCGGCCTCAGCACGCGGTGCAGGTCCAGCACCGGCGGTTTGTGGCCGAGTTGCGAGAGCAGCGTGTGGACCTGCGCCCGGTGATGGGTCTGGTGATTGAAGAAATGCGGCAGGATCACCGACCAGGGATCCTCGGTGTCGAAACCCGAATTGTTGACGTAGCGCACGCTCCCCTGCTCGAAGCCCTCGGGCAGGTTCGCGAAGAAATGCTCCATGTGCCGGTCGAGGCGCTCACGCTCAGCACGCAACGCCGCGAAATCCTCGAACTGGGTCGCGCCGAGGCCGGTCGAGGCGTGCGAGCCGCCTTCGAACCGGGCCATCCAGATGCGGTCACCCAGCAGAAGATGGTTCAGCGTGCCGTGCACGCTGCCAAAGAACGCCCCGAGATCGCGGCGATACTCTGCGCCGGAGAGACCGGCGCAGACCTCATACAGCGTCTCGTTGGCCAGCCGGTTGTAGCGGGCGTACTGCGCCCAGATCCCGCCCATGGCCACGTTCAGCGGGCCGCGGCGGAAACCCAGCGGGTGAAGTTACGGATAAGCCCTGCCACGGCGGCGCCACGCAGGCGGTGGGCATGTGCCTCAAGAGCGCGGCGTTCTGCGATGGTCGGGTAGGAAACGGTGAACATGAAGACCTCCAAGGGTTGAAAGGAACTTAATTCCATTCTTCTCGGTGGTTAATATGGAGTGTATTACGAACACTCATGAATACTATTCATCAATAGCGCAATGATCGATCACGCAAGCGAGATGGCGGCCTTCGTCCGGGTCGTTGATTCGAAAGGCTTTTCAGCCGCCGCGCCCAGCCTCGGCCTCACCCCGTCGGCCGTGAGCAAGCTGGTGACCCGGCTCGAAACCCGACTGGGTGTGCGGCTGCTGCAGCGGACGACGCGGGCGATCAGCCTTACCGAGGAGGGCGAGGCCTTCTACGCCGCGGCGCGGCGCATCGTGGGCGAGATCGAGACCCTGGAGAACCAGATCAGCCGGCAAAGCGGCACGCCGCACGGGCTGCTGAAGGTCACGACGTCGCTGGCCTTCTCGACCCACCAGCTGGCGCCCGTCATCGCCGAGTTCCTCGACCGCTATCCGCTGCTGCAGCTCGAGCTGATGCCGACCGACCGGGTGGTCGACATGATCGAGGAAGGCGTCGACGTGGCGATCCGTATCGGGCGGCTGGCCGATACCAGTTTCATGGCCCGCAAGATCGGCGAGGATGTGCGCCTGGTCTGCGCCTCGCCCTCCTACCTCAGGAACCGGCGGCCCCTGCAGCGGCCCGAGGACCTGACGCGCCACAACTGCATCGTCTCGCGCGACCGCACCTACCTCAACCGCTGGCCGTTCCGCATCGACGGCGAGATCCGCGAGATCGAGGTCGGCGGCCGGGTCGCCGTCACCGAGGGCGAGGCCCAGATGCGGCTGGCGCTGCAGGGGCTGGGCATCGTGCGCCTGACGCGTCTGACCGTGGCCTCCGCCATCAAGAACGGCGAGTTGGTCTCACTTCTTGAGGAGTTCCGGGCCGAACAGCCGATCCCGATCCATGCGGTCTACCCGCACCGCCGCCATCTCGCGCCCAAGGTGACGGCCTTCATCGACTTCATTCTGGAGAAGTTCTCGCCACCGCCGTGGGAGATTTAGGGCCAGGGGTTTAGGTGCTAGGGTCCGTCCAACAATTCAGGGAGGAAACATGGACACCGAGACCGACCTTTTCGTGCAGGCCTTCTGGGTCAAGTGCCGCGACATCATCCGGCCCGAACTCGACACCGCCGTCGATGCCCTGCGCCATGCCGGGCACGAGACGAATATCTCGACCCTGGAATACTCGCCCGACGAGAAGACCTCGCCCGAGAGCGCCCCGGCTCTCATCATGACCATCCATCCCAGCGGCTCGACCGAAAGCCGCGTGCTGCGCTATCGCGGCGACGTGGTGGCGCGGGAGATCGAGGTCATGGCCTCTGGCTGCAAGACCTCGCGCTTTGATCTGTCGGCTGTCACCACGGCGGACGTGAAGAACGATATCGCGCTCTGCTTCGGCTCGTTGCTCAAGACCAAATAGACCAGAGGAGGATCCCATGCCCGACGCCATCGACGACCTGTTCCGCCGCTTCGGCAAGGCCTTCAACAAGGCCGATGTCGACGCGATCGCCGACTGCGTGACCGAAGATTTCGAATGGCGCCTCAATGCCGGAGGTTCGCCGGCCGGTCGGGTGCTCAAGGGCAAGGAGGCGCTGCGCGCACACTTCGCCGACAAGAGCACGGCGCATCGCGAGGTTCGTTTCTCCGAGGCCGCCATCCATCGTGCCGGCGACAAGCTGTTCGGAACCTTCCGCGCCACCGGCATCGACCATGCCGGCAAGCCGTTCGATCGCTACGGCATCGACCTCTACGAGGTGAAGGACGGCAAGATCGCGCTCAAGGACAGCTACATGAAGGCCGAGTGATTTCGATGTCGAACGATACCGTCCTCTGGGAGATCGATCGCCGCGGCGTGGCCACCGTCACGCTGAACCGGCCCAGGGTGAACAACGCCTATAACGGCGACCTCATCCAGGGCCTGCACGACGCGATGGATTCGCTGGGTTCTGAGAGCAACCTTCGCATCGTCGTGCTGCGCGGCAACGGCAAGCATTTCCAGGCCGGCGCCGATCTGTCGTGGATCACCGCCGTCGCCACGCAGTCGCCGGCCGAGAACGAGAAGGTCAGCCGTCTGACGGCCGAAGCCGTGAAGCGCCTCGACACCTGTCCCGTCCCGACGCTGGCGCTGATCCAGGGCGGCTGCTTCGGCGGCGGCACCGGCATCGCGGCGGCCTGCGACGTCGTCGTGGCGCAGGAGGATGCGCTGTTCTCCATCAGCGAGACGCGCTGGGGCCTGATGGCCGGCATCATCCTGCCGCAGCTCTGCCAGGCGATCGGCCTGCGCCAGACGCGCCGCTACGCGCTGACCGGCGAGCGCTTCGGCGCGCACGACGCGCGCCGCCTCGGCCTGGTGCACGAAGTCTGTCCGGTGGGCGGGCTTGCCGAAGCCGGTGAGAAGATCGTCGAGTCCGTTCTGATGAACGCCCCGCGCGCCACCACCGCCACCAAGCTGCGCTCGCTCGCCTCGGCGCGTGCCTTCATCGACGAGGGCGAACTGCGCGACCTGATCGACGAACACGCCCGCACCCGCCAGCAGGACGAGGCCACCGAGGGGCTCGCCAGCTTCAGGGAGAAGCGTAAGCCGGCGTGGTATCCGGGTTGATCCGAGACAAAATCAACTCGGTCTTCCCAAAAACCACCTCACCCTTGTAAGTCGGCGTCTGCCGGATCGGCTAGACTAGCCGGCGCGGTGGCGGCGGGTAGACCGACTCACCCGAGGGCGTCGAAGCTCGTTCCTCAGCAAGGTCGCCCGTCCGTCGTTCCAGCGAACCCGAACAGTCGCGTGGGCCGCATCGCGAGCTCGCTTTCGCAAGGAAGGGTTGCCATGGAACACCGTCGCATTGTCGGCATCGACGTTTCGAAGGACCGACTGGATGTGCATGTCCTCCCGTCGCAAGAGGCCTTTGCGGTTTCCCGCGACGCAACGGGGCTCGTCGAGCTGTGCCGCCGCCTGGGCGACACGGTGGACCTCGTGGCTGTCGAAGCCACTGGCGGCTACGAGACCCTCGTCGCCGCGACCCTCTCGGACCACGGCATGCCTGTGGTGATCGTCAATCCGGCACAGGTCCGGGCTTTTGCCCAGGCGCTGGGACAGCGTGCCAAGACCGATCCGATCGACGCGGCGGTCATCGCCCGCTTCGCCGAGGCCACCCGGCCCCAGATCCGGCCGCTGCCTGATGGGGCCGCTCGCCTGCTTGCCGATCTGATGGCGCGGCGGCGCCAGATCGTCGAGATGATCGCGTCCGAACGCCAGCGCCTGCATCGCACCGAGCCGCCGCGCGTGCGCAAGAGCATCGAGCGATTGTTGAAGGCTCTCGAGCGGGAACTCGGCACTATCGACCATGACATCGATGGCGCCGTGCGCGGTTCACCGCTGTGGCGGGAGAAGGAAGACCTGCTGGCATCGGTGCCAGGCATTGGCTCGATCATCGCCAGGACCTTGCTGGCCGAGCTGCCCGAGTTGGGGCGGCTCGATCATAAAAAGATTGCAGCGCTTGCCGGCCTGGCTCCCTACACACGCCAGTCCGGTCTCTGGAAGGGCAAGGCCCGGATCGGGGGCGGACGGGCGGTGGTCCGAACGGCCCTCTTCATTGGCGCCCAGGTCGCCAAGCGCTGGAACCCACCCTTGAAAGCCTTCTACGAGCGCCTCATCGCCGCCGGTAAGACCAAGATGGTCGCCACAATCGCCGTCGCCCGCAAACTTCTTGTCATCCTGAACGCAATCCTCAGAGACAGGACACCATGGCAAAACGCTTGACCTCAGACACAGTCGCTGAGGAGCGCTCCGTAGGAGCGCGTCTCGAAGGGTGGGCACCAGCACCACGTCTGTTGCCCATCCTTCGAGACGGCCCTTCGGGCCTCCTCAGGATGAGGTGGTGTGGTGAACTCGAAGCGGAAAGATTTCTAGCAGGCAGTGTCGTCGCGCTTGAGGAAGATTTCGACGCGGCGGCGAATGTCTTCGGCATGCCGTTCGTCGTCTTTGACCCACGGTTGCCGGTCGGCGACGCCTTCGACCGACGTGATTTGTGCCGGAGATATACCTGACGCGATCAACTGGTCGCGAACGGTCTGAGCACGAGCCAACGAAAGCGCCATTCCGTTGGTTTCATTCTTAGCGGTGTGACCGACAATCTTGATAGGACCGAAATAGTTGGTCCTGATCTCGTAAGCCGTGGAAGGGAAACGTTGCTTGTCGGGGTTATTGTACTCCGTCGAGCCGAACCTGAATAATACGAGCATCGACGTACACACGGGCCTTGGTAACCATGCGTGTGCCGGCGAAGTGACGCCCACACACAGGCTGGCGAGGACGAACCGTCGGCGCACGCTTACTCCGCCGCCTGCTTCTGCGCGAGGCGATCCGGCGTCAGCGTGTAGGTCGTGAACTGGCGGTTCAGCGCCGGCATCGGGCAGGCTTCGAGATGGCCTTCGGCGGGGCGCATCAGGATCATCGCGGTCGTCGCCGTCGAAACGCCGCGTGAGTTGAGGCGCGGCGGACGGCACACCGAGTAGGGCGTGCCCCAGTCGTCGAAGAAGGCCTGGCGGAAGTCTTCCAGGGTGAGCGTGCCGCGCTTGGGCGAGAGCTGGTCGCGCACGCGCTTGTCGCGATAGATCGAGTCCGGCGTTTCGGCGAGACCGGTATCCTTCACCTTGGCGCGCGCCGACTCGGCGATCCAGTGATTGGCGTGCACGTAGAGGCCGCGATCAGGCGCGATCCAGAAGGTTTCGTCGGGCGCGCATTCGAAGCCGAAGGCCTCGCCGCTGCAATGGCTGACGGCCATATGGTTCGACCCGGGCTTGGGCGTCGAGACGATGGTCTGCACCGCATGGGCGAGATGGGACGCCTCCAGCACCTTGCGGCGAATGAACGGCAGCGGCACGCCCGGACCGCGCTGATAGTCGCGGTCGCATTCCAGCGCGTTGGCGGTGAGGCCGATGCCGGCCGAGTTGAGGCCCGAACGCGCAAGGCCACCCGCTTCGGTGAAAGTCAGGATATCGGGCCCGTCGTCGCGCCGGATGCGCAGCACCACGCCGGTCTCGGCGCATTCCGACCGCCAGTCCCAATTCTGGCCGTGCAGCAGCACGCCATCGCTGCTGGCTTCGGGCAGCGCGAGCGCCGCGGTGCAGCCGTCGGGGAAGTGCTTGGCGGCCTGCTGCTTGCGCGCCGCGACCACCATCTCGGTGCGCGCGTTCATCAGGACGACGGCAGCGAAGGGCTCGTTCGCGCCCTCGGCGATGCCGCGCATCTCCTCGACATAGGTCGGATCGAACCTGTCGATCAGCGGCACCATCGCCTCGGCGCGCCGCTCCAGCTCCTTCCAGTCGACGCCCGACTTGAGCAGCGACTCGGCATACATCTTAACGCCGCGCTTCAAGCGATCCGCGGCGGCCTTGCCGTGCATCCGACCCCGCTCCCTGGGACCGCCGGACAGATCGATCAGCGGGAAGGGAGCGTAGTCGGTCATGGGAGCCTCTTAAGGGTGACCCAGCAGGGCCTGGCGGAAACGGTCCTTGAGATGCGCGCCGTCCTGCGGCGGCATCACGAACTCCAGCTTCTCTACCATGACCTTGACGAGCCGGAACACCGGGCCCTTCCTGGTGCGGACGTCCTTCACGAGTTCGGCGATCTCGCCAGCCTCACGCACCGTCGTGGCGTCGGCGATACCGCAGCCGCGCGCGATCATGGCGAGATCGGTGCCGGCGCCGGAATCGGTCGGGCCGTTGTTGCGCGGGCTGGTGTGGGTGGCCTGGTTGCCGGTCTCGCCGAACTTCTCGTTGTCGAGCACGACGATCGCCAGGTTGTCCGGCATCTGGGTCGCCACGGTGGCGAGCGAGCCCAGGCTCATCAGCATGTCGCCGTCGCCGGTGATGACCAGCACGCGCTTGGTAGGCTGGGCCATGGCAAGACCCAGGCCCATGCCGACCGGGGCGCCCATCGAGCCCCACAGCGGCATGTTGAGCGGACGATCGCCGGCGGCGGTGATGTCCCAGTTCGACGAGCCGAGGCCCGCGATCACCAGCAGATTGTCGTCGGCACCCTCGAGGAGTTGCTTCACCAGCGGGCGGCGCTGCAGCGTGGCCCTGTGCGCTTGCGTGCTCATCTCACTTCTTCCCGAAATTCTTGATGCCGATCAGCTTCTGGCGCAGCAGCACGGCGACCGCCTGGCCGCCGTTGAAGGCCGAGCGCGCGGCGGCGTCGACGGTGGTCTTCACCTCGGCGGCATTGTCGACCGAGTAGAGCAGCACGCCCATCGCCTCGAGCACCTTGGGCGTACCCTGGCCCATCGGATACTGCCAGGAATTGAACTCGCCCCAGTCGCCGCGCATCGTGATCAGGGTCAGGAACGGAAAGCGCAGGGTCTTGGGCATGCCCATAAGGTTGATGGTGTTGCCGACGCCCGAGCTCTGCATCAGCAGCACCGAGCGCTGGCCGCCCAGCCACGCGCCGGCGGCGAGCGGAATGCCCTCCTCCTCGGTCGTGAGGGCCAGGGTGCGGATCGAGTTCGACTTCTGGCAGGCCTCGATCAGCCGGCCATGGCCGGCGTCGGGCACGTGATAGACCTGCTTCACGTCATGGTCCTGGAAGACCTCGAAAATCTGGTCGCGCCAATCAACTATGGAAGGGGCAGGCTGCGTCGGGGCGGCGGTCATGTTTCTCCCATCCGGCTCAAGTCGGCGGGCACATTAGCTATAACGCCGACGTAACTCGACGACCGTTGGGAATGAACAGATATAACTATATTGTATCGCTCGATGGAGCTTTCCCAACTTCGCACCCTGATCCATGTCGCCGAACTCGGCAGCCTGAGCAAGGCGGCCGACCGGATCGGCATCGCCCAGCCCGCCCTCAGCCGCCAGATCCGGATGCTGGAGGAGGAGCTGTCGGTCCGCCTGTTCACCCGCCATGGGCGAGGCATGGTCCTCACGGACAAGGGCCGGGAGATCCTCGAGCACGCCACACGCGTCATGACGGAGCTGGAGGAGATCCGCGCCACGGCCTCAGATCTCGACGCACCTCTGCGGGGCCGCATCTCCATCGGCTTTCCGCCGACCGTGGCCGACATCCTCTCGCTGCCCCTGGTCGCCGCTTTCGGAAAGACCCACCCGCAGGTCGAGCTGCGGCTGGTCGGCGCCTATACGGGCCATCTGCTCGACTGGCTGCATCGCGGCGAGATCGACGTCGCCATCCTCTATGACCCGAGTTCCGCCAGATCGCTGCGGTCGGAGCCGTTGCTGCTCGAGAACCTGTTCCTGATCGGACCACCCGACTCAGGCCTCTCCGTAGAACGCTCGATCCCGTTCAGGGACCTCGACGGCAAGCGCATCCTCCTGCCCAGCACGCGTCACGGCTTGCGAACGATCGTCGAGCAGTGCGCCGTGGAAGCCGGCATCGCGCTGCACATCGCCATCGAAGCCGATTCCTACGCGACCCTGAAGGATCTGGTGCGTCATGGTCATGGCTGGACGATCCTGCCGCTGTCGCCCATTCACGACGACATCGCCGCGGGGCGCCTGGCCGCGGCACCTCTGACCGATCCGGCGCCGGTCAGGCAGCTGGTCCTGTCCTATCCGGCCGACCGCCCGGTCTCGCGCCTCACGCGATTTGCCGGCGAGACGATCGCCGATATCGTTGCCGACCAGGTCGAACGGAAAATCTGGCCCGGACGACTGCTCGGTCGCGGGTAGATCAAAACGACTTGAGCACCACCAGGAAGACGATCGCGACCATCAGCAGGGTCGGCACTTCGTTCCACCAGCGATAATAATTGGCAGGTCGCTTGTTCTGGTCCGCAGCGAATTCCTTGCGCCAGCGTCCGTACAGGTGGTGCACCACGGTGAGGCCGCAGACCAGCGCGAACTTCGCGTGCCACCAGCCGGCGTGCCACCACTCGCCTTGCCAGCTGAGCGCGAGGCCGAAGACCCAGGTCAGGATCATCGCCGGGTTCATGATGCCGCGCAGCAGGCGCCGCTCCATGGTCTTGAAGGTCTCGCTCTGCACCGAGCTCTTCTCGGCATCGGCGTGATAGACGAACAGGCGCGGCAGGTAGAGCAGCCCGGCCATCCAGGCGATGACCGAGATGATGTGCAGCGCCTTCAGCACCTCGTAGAGCATCACGCGGCGCCGGCGATCAGCGGGCAGCCACGATGGCTGCCGCTGCAGGGCATCGACTTCGCACCATGGCAGATCGCGACCTGCGGTTCGGCCAGAATGGCACGTACGCGATCGGCAAGACCCGCGATGAAAGCGGGATGCGTGCCCACGGTCGGGACGCGAACATAGGCAGGCACGCCGCTCTTCTCGCTGAGATGGCGATACTCGATGTCGAGTTCGACCAGGGTTTCTGAATGCTCCGACACGAAGGCCAGCGGATAGAGCACGATGGCCTTGCCGTCGCTGCCCGCCCGGTGGATCTCCGAATCGGTCGAGGGGCCGATCCATTTCAGGGGCCCGACCCGGCTCTGGTAGCAGACCGACCAGTCGAGACCACCGATGCGATCGGCGATCGCCTTGGCACTGCGTTCGACCTGCGCCTGGTAGGGATCGCCGGCCTTGATGATCTTCTCCGGAAGCCCGTGTGCCGAGAACAGCACCCGCACGGGACGATCGCCCGCTTCGGCGAGACCCTGCTTCACGAGATCGACGGAAGCCGAAATGAATCCGTCCTCGTCGGGATAGCAGCAGACGGTTTGTGTCGGCGCGGCGAGCTTCGCAGCCGCCGCCGCTTCCTTCCAGGCCTTCACCGACGAAGCCGTCGTCGTGGTGGAGAATTGCGGATAGAGCGGCAGCAGCACGATGCGGTCGGGCGCGAAACGCTTGACCGAGCGCACGACCGCCTCGGTCATCGGATGCCAGTAGCGCATGCAGACATAGCCGCGCCATTCATGCTCCGGCCCCAGCGCCTCTTCGAGCGCACGGGCCTGGGCTTCGGTCTGGCCAAGGATCGGCGAGCTGCCGCCGATCTGAGCGTAGATGGCCTGTGCCTTGGCTGCCCGGCGGCTGGAGATGAAGCGCGCCAACGGCAGCCGCAAGAACGACGGCAGCGAGATAATCGCCGGATCGCTGAACAGGTTGCGCAGGAACGGCTGGACGGCCTCGGGCGAATCGGGGCCGCCGAGATTGAACAGGACGATCGCAATCTTCATCGTGCGGTCCTCAGCCCGGTTTCCAGTTGCGTACGATTTCGACGAGGCGCGCGACATTCTCGGGCGGCGTCTGCGGCACCACGCCGTGCCCCAGGTTGAATACGAAGGAGCCGTGTCCGAGCTTGTCGAGAATGCGGATCGCCTCGCGCTCCATCGCCTCGCCGCCCGCCACCACCATGATTGGATCGAGATTGCCCTGAACGCAGATGTGCGGCTGAATCTCCTTCGCCGCCCAATGCGCGCCGATGCCGGTGTCGAGGGAGAGGGCACCAAACGTCTCGGGCAGGCGGTACATCAGGACGGCAGGACCGACCGCGCGCGGAAAGGCGATGACCGGCACGCCGGGATGACGCTCGCGCAAGGCCTTGGCGATCCGGACCATGGGATCGAGCGACCAATGGAAAAGCTGTTCTTCCGGCAGGACGCCCGCCCAGGAATCGAAGAGCTGAACGGCATCGACGCCGGCATCGACCTGATGGCCGAGATGATCGACCACCGCATCGATGAGAAGATCGATCAGCAGCTTGAAGGATTCGGGATGGGCGTAGGCCCATTTCTTCACCTTGGCGAAATCCTTGCTGCCGCTGCCTTCGATCATGTAGCAGGCGAGCGTGAAGGGGGCGCCGGCGAATCCCAGGAGAGCCTTGTCCTTCGGCAGTTCGGCGCGCGTCCGGCGGATCGCCTCATAGACCGGCGCCAGATGCTCCTGAAGGCGCGCTCGTGACAGCCTGCCGAATTGCGATGGATCGGTCAGCGCCTCCAGCTTCGGTCCCTCGCCTTCTGCGAACCATACCTTTTGGCCGAGCGCGTCGGGCACCACGAGGATGTCGGAGAAGATGATCGCTGCATCGAGATCGAACCGCCGGATCGGCTGCAGGGTCACCTCGACGGCCTTGTCGGGCGTGTAGCAGAATTCCAGGAAGGAACGCGTCGTCGCCCGCACGGCACGATACTCCGGCAGGTAGCGTCCAGCCTGACGCATCAGCCAGATGGGTGGCGTCGGATGTCTCGTTCCGGCCAGTGTTTCCAGGAGTTTACCGCCGCTCACACTCTGTCCCTCATGCTTCCTTCTACTCTATTCATAATAGGTAGTAGCAGTAGTAGGGCCTGTGGCATCTGGGGATGCGCCCTATTCGTTATTTCTCCCCAGCCGCCTGTGGAGCATGCAAGGCCGTTTTATGGCACTCGCACGGGTGATTCACGACTCGCATGCCATTCGTCCCGAGCTGTACGCAGGGGACGATAAAATGGATGGGCCGGGCGAGTCGGGTCCCGAATCCGGGGGCTTCGGTTCGAGGCGCCGCTTGTCCCCGAAATGCCCCGAGCAATCCCGCGTTTCTCCCGGCCTCCCTGTGGGGTAGAACGGGCCGTGGCCAACCGCAATTTTCACGTCCATCTCGTGTCCGATTCGACCGGTGAGACCGTCTCGAGTGTCGCGCGCGCCTGTCTCGTCCAGTACGAGGGCATCTTCGTCCAGGAGCATGTCTGGTCGCTGGTGCGTTCCCCGGCGCAGATGGAGAAGGTGATGCAGGCGGTCGAGCGCGACCGCGGTCCCGTCCTCTATACGCTGGTCGATCCCGACCTGCGCGACGTCGTTCGCGATCATTGCCGGCGCCTGCAGCTTCCCTGCGTCGGCGTGCTCGACCAGGCGATGAGCGTGCTGGCGGTGCATTTCCATTCCAAGAGTGAACAGTGGCCGGGCCGCCAGCATCAGCTCGACGAAGGCTATTTCGACCGCATCGATGCGATGCACTACACGCTGGCGCATGACGACGGCCAGTCGACGCACGACCTCGACGATGCCGACGTCATCCTGGTCGGACCTTCTCGCACCTCGAAGACACCGACCTGTGTTTACCTGGCCAACCGCGGCGTGCGGGCGGCGAACGTGCCGCTGGTACCGCTGGTGCCACCGCCGGTGGAACTCGAGGAGGCCAAGCGGCCATTGATCGTTGGCCTGATCACCGATCCGGAACGGCTGGTGCAGATCCGCGTCAACCGCCTGCGGCTCATGCAGCAGGAGACCGAGACGGACTATACCGACATGGATACCGTGCAGGGCGAGATCCAGGATGCCCGCCGCCTCTATGCCCGCCGCAAGTGGGCGACCATCGACGTGACCCGCCGGTCGATCGAGGAGACCGCGGCGACGATCCTGCAGATGCTGGCGACCCGCCGGGAGCAGAGGCTTCAGACGCCGTAGAAGAACGAAGGAGGCGACCATGAAGGCAGCCTTGGTAGCGTTGGGTGGGGTTCTCTCGTCGACGGCGGCCCTTGCCGCCAACGGTATCGCCGTGACTCGCGGCAGCGATTCCAATGTCTATGGCAACTGCGTGCCGAGCCTGGTGGTCGAGAACAGGTCAGGGGAGACGATCGACTATCTTCAGGTCGATGTCGTGCTCGCCCTGCGTGATGGCCGCCAGCGCATCGTCGAACTGAAATCGGCTTATCGTGAGGGGGCGCCTGCCCCCATCGCCCCGGGCGCCCGGGCGACGCTCCGTCAGCATCTGGATACGTCCCGGGCCTTGGGCGTTCCCTGCGGAGAAGTCAGTGAAAGACGTGTTTCACGCACGATTTGCGAGACGGAACGTGGCACAATGTGTGCATCTTCCGTCTTCGTGCAACCCTGAGGCAGTCTTTCATGAAACTCCGTCGTAGGACCGTGCTCGGCGCCGCAGGCGCATCGCTTCTTGCCGCTCCGTCCATCGGTTCCGCTCTCGCCCAGGACTATCCGAGCAAGCCGCTGAAGATGATCGTGCCCTACCCGCCCGGCGGCGGCACCGACGGTCTCGGGCGTATTACCGCACAGTTCCTGTCGGAGAAGCTCGGCCAGCAGATCGTCATCCAGAATGTCGGCGGTGCTTCCGGCACCATCGGCTCCGAGATGGTTCGTCGCGCCGAACCGGACGGCTACACGGTGCTGTTCAACGCGAGCCTGTTCGTGCTGGGCAAGACGGTGGTGCCGTCCTGCCCCTACGATCCGCAGACGGATTTCCGCCCCATCGCCCAGGCTGGCGAGGCGCCGCTGGTGATGCTGGCCAACAACAACGTGCCCGGCGCCGACTACGCGGCGGTCATGGCGGCGGTCGCCAAGGATCCCAAGAAGTTCTTCGTGGCGATCTCCTCCGGCGGATCCGCCGGCCACATCGCCACCCTGGCGTGGCTGAAGCGCATCGGCATTCCGCTCGACCAGATCCTCTACAAGGGCACCGCGCCAGCCAATACCGACCTCATGGGTGGCAGCGTCCAGTTCTTCATGGATCCCTGGACGGCTCTGCTGCCACTCGCAACGTCGGGCCGCGCCAAGGGCCTGTTCGTGACGTCCAAGGAGCGCACCCCGCTCGCGCCCAACGTCCCGACGTCCGCCGAAGTTGGCCTCAAGGATTTCAACCTCAGCTCCTGGTACGGCGTTTGGGCACCCAAGGAAACGCCCGAGCCGGTTGTGAACAAGCTGGCTGCCGGCATGGCGGAAGTTTCCAAGGACAAGGCCTTCATCGACAAGACCACGTCGCTCGGCATCGTCCCGACGGCCCGTGGTCCGAAGGACTTCGCCGCCTTCATCAAGTCGGAAGTCGAAACCAACAACGCCCTGCTGAAGGAAGCCAACTTCAAGCCGGAGTGACGGCGACGTCTCAGATTCTCAACTGGCGATTTTCCGACGTAAATTGAACCGGCAGAGTTCGGCATCAATCGCTTCCCCATTCAAATGGGGAAGTGTCCCGTCATACGGGGCGATGGGGTCATGCTCGTCGGCATCGCGCATCCTGACCCCTCTGTCGTCGTACGACGACGACATCTCCCCATTTGAATGGGGAGAAAGTCGATTTTGCGTCGGCAGCAAGGACTCTAAAGCATGCCGTCGTCTCGACCGGAGCCTCGCACAGCGAGGCGGAGCGGAGAGACCTCCTCTCCACAATTGGCCGGCATTTGGTTGGGAAAAGGTCTCTCCACTACGCGCTACGCGCTTCGGTCGAGACGACGGGTCATAGTATCTCGTTCGACAGATCCAACCACTCAGGGTTGGCGCATTTGATCAGGGTGGTCGTGATCCCGACGTAGAGCGCGCGATGGTTCGGACTGGCAAGAATGTAGACGACAGGCTGACGCGCCATGGCTGCCCGCCGAAGCGCTATTCCGCCGCCTTCGCGACCGGATCGAAGCGCGAGTCGAAGTCGCGGATGGCGCTTTCGAGAGCCGTGGAGATTTGTTTCAGCTTGTCGGGGTGCACGACCTTCAGGCCGAACAGGTCCTTGACGTAGAAGACGTCGACCGCGCGTTCGCCGTAGGTCGTGACGTGCGCGGTGGCAATCTGCAGGTTGAGGCGCGTCAGCGCGCGCGTGACGACGTGCAGGAAGCCCGGCCGGTCACGGCCGTTGACCTCGATCACCGTGAAGGCGTCGGAGGCGTTGTTGTCGATCAGCACCCGCGGCTCGACCGTGAAGACGCGGTCGCGCTTGGGCCACGAGCCGCGCTGGCTGTCGAGTTCGCGCTGGATGTCTAGACGGTTGGACAGGGCCAGCTCCACGCGCGCCGCCAGCCGCGCCAACCGCTGCGGCCCGTCGAACGGCTTGCCCTCGAGGTCCTGGATCCAGAACGTGTCGAGCGCCATGCCGTTGGCCAGGGTGAAGATCTTGGCATCCACGATGTTGGCGCCGCTGATCGCCATGGCGCCGGCCAGACGGGCGAACAGGCCATGCGTGTCGAGCGTGTAGATCGTGACCTCGGTCACCGAACGCTCATCGTCGACCCTGTGCTCGATGGCGAGCGGCTGTTTGCCCCTTTCGGCGCCCCGCACCAGTTCGGCCTGGCGGACCAGCGTCTCGATCGGGAAGGACAGCCAGTACGAGGCGTAGCCGCGGGCGAAATGCGCTTCCTTGTCGGCGTCGCTCCAGCCCGGCAGTCGCTTCGCGACCTCGGTCTGGATGTGCTTGATGCGCTCGGCGCGGCCGCCCATCAGTGTGCCGCCCGACAGGACCTGCTCCGTCGCATTGTAGAGTTGGCGCAGGAGGGCGGCCTTCCAGTTGTTCCACACGTTCGGGCCCACCGCGCGGATGTCGCACACGGTCAGGACCAGCAGCAGGCGCAGGCGCTCGGGCGACTGGATCAGGGCCGCGAAGGTTTCGATGGTCTTCGGGTCCATCAGGTCGCGCTGGAACGAAGTGGCCGACATGGCGAGGTGATAGCGCACCAGCCAGGCCACGGTTTCGGTCTCGGCCGCGCTGAGGCCGAGGCGAGGTCCGAGCTGCATCGCCACATCGGCGCCCAGGATGGAATGATCGCCGCCGCGGCCCTTGGCGATGTCGTGCAGGAGCACCGCGAGATAAAGGACCGGCCGCGACAGGATCTTGTGCACCACGTCGGCCGACAGCGGATGGTCTTCCTTGAGCACACCCGATTCGATCTTCGAGAGGATACCGATGGCGCGGATCGTGTGCTCGTCGACCGTGTAGGTGTGATACATGTCGTGCTGCGTCTGCGCGACCACCCTGCCGAAATCGGGCACGAACCGCCCGAACACGCCGGCCTCGTTGAGGCGCCTCAGCGTCGTCTCGGGATCGTGGCGCGACGTCAGCATCTCCATGAACAGCCGGTTCGCTTCCGGATCATTGCGAAGCCTGTCGACCAGTCGGATGTTCTGCGTGATCAGCCGCAGGGTCGCCGGATGAATATCGAGATCGTTCTCCTGTGCGACGTGGAAGAGACGCAGGATCGCCACCGGATCCTTGGCAAACGAATCGGGTGCCGTGACGGCGAGACGTTCGCCGTCGAGGCGGAAGCCTTCGAGCTCGCGCGGCCGCAGGCTTTGCCACAGCGCGGCGAGCTTCGGCTTGCGGCGGCGGCTGTCCTCGAGGGCGGCCACGAAGATGCGCGTCAGGTCGCCCACGGTCTTGGCGTGGAGATAATAGTGCTTGGTGAAACGCTCGACACCGCGGCTGCCCGGCCGGTCCTGATAGCCGAGGCGCGTGGCGATCTCGCGTTGAAGATCGAACGAGAGGCGATCGTCGGCGCGGCCCGTCAGGTAGTGGATGTGGCAGCGCACGGTTGAGAGGAAGCGCTCGGCCCGTTCGAAGTGCCGCGCCTCCTCACGCGTGAGCACGCCTTTGGCGACCAGCTCGCCGGGCTCGCTCACCCGGTAGAGATACTTGGCGATCCAGAAGAGCAGGTGCAGGTCGCGCAGCCCGCCCTTGCCTTCCTTGACGTTGGGTTCGACGACGTAGCGCGAATCGCCCATGCGCTGATGGCGCTGGTCGCGCTCCGCCAGCTTGGCGTCGACGAAGTCGCGACCATCGCCGACGTAGAACTTCTGCGCGAAGCCGCGCTGCAGCTCGTCGAACAGGTCGCGGTCGCCCCACAGGTAGCGCGCCTCGAGCAGGGCAGTGCGGATCGTCTGGTCGCGCTCGGCATAGCGCAGGCTCTCCTCGACCGTGCGGGTCGCGTGGCCGACCTTGAGGCCGAGGTCCCACAGCAGATAGAGCATGAACTCGACGATCTGCTCGCCCCGCGGCGTCTGCTTGTAGGGACGCAGGAACAGGAGATCGATGTCGGAGAGCGGCGCCAGCTCGCCGCGGCCATAGCCGCCGGTCGCGACCACGCCCAGCCGCTCGGCGGCGCTGGGATTGGCCGCCGGATAGGCGTGCTGGTCGGCGAAGTCGAACAGGACCCGGATGATCTGGTCCATCAGGTAGGAGGTCGCGGCCAGCACCGCCGGCCCGTCATTCTTGAGCGGGCCCGGCTCCTCGAAACGACGGCGGATCTCGGCCCGGCCCTTGGTCAGCGCATCGCGCAGCAGGGCGAGTACCGGCGGGCGTGGCGGCTCTCCACCGTCCGGCAGGTCCTCGACCAGGTGGGCGAGGGCCGCGTCGAGGGTGCGGCGGCGCACGATGGCGCGGCGGTCCGGGATGTCGTCGTAGGGCTGGGCCATGGCGGGCGGATACTACAGGGCGGCGATGGCCTAAAGTAGGCCCATGAACGAACCTCCGCGCCAGCCGTTCACCTTCGCGGTTTTCACCAAGAACCGTGTGAATCCCGCCTATGATGCCGCCCGGCTTGCCGCCGACCGGGTCGCGGCCGAGGCGGGTGCCCGCACGGTGCACTATGTGCCGGCCACGCCCGACCATGTCGGCGAGCAGAAGGCGCTGGTGGCCGAGGCGCTGGCGTCGCGGCCGGATGCCGTCCTCTTCAACCCGACCGACGACGTCGCCATGGAGGAGGATGTGGCGCGGATTTCCGCGGCCGGAATCCCCGTGGCGGTGTTCATCAACCGCATGAACGTGCCGGTCCTGACGTTCGTGGGCTCGGACGATGTCCGCGTAGGCGAATCGATCGCCCGTGCCCTGTTCCAGGGGCTGGGCGGTACGGGGAAGGTCGTGGCGCTGGACGGCACGCCGGGCGCCCGCACCGCGCGCGACCGGACCGAGGGGCTGAAGCGGGCGCTGGCGGAACATCCCGGGATCGAGCTGGTGGGATCGAGGATCGGCTATCTCCAGGAGGCCCCGGCCAGGAAGGCGATGGAAGAGCTGCTGCGGGCCCATCCGCAGATCGACGGCGTGTGGACGGCCAACGACGTGATGGCCTTCGGGGCGCTGAGCGCGCTGCAGGAAGCCGGGCGGACCGCGACCGTCGTTGGCATCAACGGCCTGCCGGCCGCGATCGGCTACATCGAGCGCGGCATCATGCTGGCGAGCGTCGATTTCAGCGCCTTCAATATTGCGGCCATCGCCACCCAGGCCGTACTGCGGCATCTCGCGGGCCAGTCGGTGCCGCCCGAGATCATGGTGTCGGCAGAGCTGATCGACCGGTCGAACTGCCATCGCTGGAAGGTGCCGTTCGCGCAGCGACCGATCCCGAATTGGGCCGAATTCGTGCGATAGTGACCGCCATCATGTCGTTCAAAGCCTTCCTCGCGATGATGGCGATCCTGCTGAGCGGTGGCCTCGTCCATGCCCAGGGTACGCGCCCTGCCCCGCCGGCGGCTCCTGCAGCCTCCGGTCAGATCGACCTGAACAGCGCCAGCCGCGACGATCTCATGACTCTCGACGGGATCGGCGAGGTGCGTGCCGACGCCATCATCCGGGCGCGGCCGTTCAAGGCCAAGACCGAGCTGGTCGAGCGGCGCCTGATCCCGGAAGCGCTCTACGAGAAGATCGCGGACAAGGTGATGGCCCGCCCGCCGCCGGCCGCCCCGCCGGCGCGCCCCGCTCAACCGCCGCCCAAGCGGACGTGACCGACGCCACGATCTACGCGCTGGGCACGCCGACGCCCACGCGCGCCCATCCCGGCGCGCTCGCGGTCGTCCGGCTGAGCGGGCCGCGCGCGGGCGACGCGGTGGAGCAGCTCACCCGCAAGCCGTTGCCGATGCCGCGCCGCATGGTCTTGCGCACCCTGGTCGATCCCTCGACCGGGGAGGCCTTCGACAAGGGCCTGGTCGTCTGGTTCGCGGCACCCGATACCGAGACCGGCGAGCCGATGGCCGAGCTGCATCTTCATGGCGGCCGTGCCGTCGTGGGCGCGGCGCTGGAGGCCCTCGCCCATCTGGGTTTCTGCCGGCTGGCCGAACCGGGCGAGTTCACGCGCCGCGCCTTCGAGCATGGCAAGCTCGACCTCACCGAAGCCGAGGGCATCGCCGATCTGGTGGCGGCCGAGACGGCGGCGCAGCGGCGGCAGGCGCTGCAGCAGATGGGCGGCGCCCTGCACCGCCTCTACGACGACTGGCGCAGCAGGGGCTTGCGGGCACTGGCCCATCTCGAGGCGGCGATCGACTTTCCCGACGAGGACCTGCCGGAGGGACTGGCCGACGATGTGCGTGTCGCCGTTACTGGCCTGCAAGAGGAGATCGCGGTCCATCTGGACGATCGTCGCGGCGAGCGGCTGAGGGACGGGCTTTCCATCGCGATCATCGGCCCGCCCAATGCCGGCAAGTCCTCGCTGCTCAATCTTCTCGCCCGACGCGAGGCGGCGATCGTCTCGGAAACCGCGGGCACGACGCGCGACGTGATCGAGGTGCATCTCGATCTTGGCGGCTGGCCGGTGGTGCTGGCCGACACCGCGGGCCTGCGCGACTCAGGCGATGCGATCGAGCAGGAGGGTGTTCGCCGCGCGCGGGCGCGGGCGGACATCGCCGACCTGCGCGTGCTGGTCCTCGACGCTTCCGGCGACTGGCGTTCGGAAATGCAGGCCGTCACCCGGTCGACCGAACGCTGGAATTCCGCGCGGGACATCGTGGTGGCGAACAAGGCCGATCTCGTGGCGATCGACGATCCCGGCGTCGTCGCTTTGTCGACCAGGAGCGGGACCGGCCTGCCCCGGTTGCTGGCTCGCCTGGAAGCTTCCGCCGAAGCGTCGATGCAGGAAGGGGCTGGTGCACCGCCACTCACGCGAGCGCGTCATCGCGAGGCGCTGCTGGAGTGCCAGGCGTCGCTGGAACGCGCGCTGCACGCACCGGAGGTCGCGCTGGCCGCGGAAGATCTTCGACTGGCCCTGCGCGCTCTCGGGCGCATCACCGGCACCGTGCGCCTCGACGAACTCCTCGACGTGATCTTCCGCGACTTCTGCATCGGCAAGTAGCGATCGAAGCGATCGACCGAAGGGCTGGAACGGGGCAAAGAATCGTGCGGGCCGGCGGTCATGGCCAGCCGAGCCGAGGACCCGGATGCTGCAGATCGCCGAGAAGATCATCGATCAGCAGAATGCGAAGTTCGATCCGACGCGCTTCACCGCTCCCACGCCACCGGCTGGGGAATCCCGTCGACGGTGAGGAGGCGGAAGGTGACGCCATAGGCGCTGTCGATCACGCCGGCCGCGAGCGCAACACCGGGTGGACCGTCGGCGGCGACCTTGTGGTTGGCCAGTACGACGATCCGGTCGGCGAAGCGGGCGGCGAGGCCCAGGTCGTGCAGCACCACGATCACGCAGGCACCGCGAGCGGCTTCGGCCCTCAGGATACCCATGGTCTCCAGCGCATAGGCCGGGTCGAGGCTGGCGACCGGTTCGTCGGCCAGGAAGACCGAAGCTTCGGTCGCGAGCGCCCGCGCCATCATCATGCGTGCCCGCTCGCCCTGGGACATCGTGTCGATGGGCCGGTCCGCAAGGCCCACGCCGTCCACACGTTCGAGCGCGCGCTGAACTGCATCCGCATCCTGGATCCTGAGGGGGCGGCTGAGATCGGCGCCATGCGGCAGGCGGCCGAGTGCCACCAGGTCGCGCGCGCGTAGCGGCCAGTAGGCGGAAGCCGCCTGCGGAAGGTAGGCGATGCTCGAGGCGCGAAGAGCTGGAGCGAGGGAGGCCAAGGGTTGGCCGCGCAGCTCAACCCGTCCGGCGGTTGGCGCGTCGAGGCCTGCCAGATGACGCAGCAGCGTCGTCTTGCCGGCGCCGTTGGGCCCGACGATGGCGGTGACCTGGCCGGACTCGAAGGCGAGATCGATGCCGTCGAGGACAACCGCATGCTCGCGCCGGCTTACCAGACCGCGAACGGTAAGGGCGGTCTTGTTCATGTGGCGAGCCAGGCGGCGTGGGCCTTGCGGACCGCGCGCACCAGGAAGGGGGCGCCGACCAGCGAGGTGAAGACACCGAGCTGCAGTTCCGACGCGGTCGGCAGCAGGCGCACCACAATGTCGGCGCCCAGCACGAGCGCGGCGCCGACCAGCATTGAGGGAACGAGCGTTGCCCCCGGTCGGAAGCCGACCCGCGCGCGAATCAGGTGAGGCGCGATCAGGCCCACGAAGCCGATGACGCCCGCCACCGACGTCGCCGCTCCGACCATCAGGCCGACACCGAGGGTCAGCCTGAGGCCCAGCGATCTCGTGTCGGCGCCGAGGCTGCGCGCCGTGTCCTCCCCCAGCGAGAGGGCATCGAGCCAACGGCCGGCTCCCAGGACGATCGCCGCACCGATAATCATGAACGGCGCGGCCATCGCGAGATAGTGCAGGTCGCGGTCGACGATCGAACCGGCCAGCCAGAGCGAGATCTCCTGGTAGGCGAAGGGATTGGGCGACAGCGCCAGGACCAGGGAGATCAGTGCCGCGGCGATGGCGTTGATCGCCACGCCCATCAGCAGCAGCGACACGGTTCCCGTCCCCGACCGCACCGCGCCCATCAGCAGCGCGACCGCGACGGCGGCACCGGCGATGCCCGCCAGCGGCAGCGCCAGCGCGAAGGCAGCCGCGAGGCCGCTGTAGAAAGCGCAGACTGCGGCGAAACCCGCGCAAGCCGACACGCCGATGACGCCGGGCTCCGCCAGCGGATTGCGCAGCCAGCCCTGCAGCACCGCACCACTCAGGCCCAGCACGCCGCCGATCAGCAGACCCAGGGCGGCGCGCGGCAGGCGCAGCTCCCAGACGATGGCCCAGCCGATCTCGTGGCCCAGGCGCCACGGCCACCAGGCCGGACCGACCGCCAGCGACAGCAGGAAGAGCACGGCCACCAGCAGGAGGAGCCACCGATTCATCGCCGCGCCTCCGCCAGGCGTCGCATGACCTCGAAATTGTCCGGGCCGGCGCAGATCGAATACCGGGTTGGCACCGACGCGAGCTTCGTCTTGCCTGCCAGCGCGAGCAGCGCGTGATGGCCGACGAACTCGGTGGCGCGGGCCGGGTTGTCGTTGGCGGTCCCGTCGAACACCAGGAGGTCGGGCTGCCCGGCGAGAACGGCTTCGAGCGAAAGGCGGCCGAAGGAGCCGATGCCGAGCTCGGCGGCGAGATTGCGGTAACCGGAGAGTCGCAGCAGCTCGTCCATCAGGCTGTCCTTCCCCGACGTGCCGCGATTGGCCTCGAGATAGACCGCCGTGCCGCGGGGAGCGCCTGTCCAGGTCAGCCGGCGACGCTCCTCTCGCATGCCGGCAATCAGGCTGCGGCCCACCTCTTCGCGGCCGAGTGCCGTCGCCATCTGATCGATGACGGTCTCGGCCTCGCCGGTCGACGTCGCCCACGGAAATTCGAGGACTTGCACGCCCGCCCCTCGCAGCAGCCGTTTCAGGGAAGCGTGCGAGCCCTGGCCTAGGATCACGAGGTCCGGCCGCAGGGTCAGGATCGATTCGAAGGAATCGCGCACCGGCGCGAGGGCGGCGGCTTGGTCGGCCAGCGCGGAGAGGCGCGGGTCCTGCGAGAGGTAGCTGACGCCCACCAGCTGTCCGGGCGCGGCAAGGCGCAGCGCCATCTGGTCGAGGCAGAGATTGAGCGTCACCACCCGCTGCGGTGCCTGCGCGGCGGCCGGGAGGGCGGCGAGCATCAGGACGAGGCACGAGAGGGTTCGGACGAGCCTTTGAAAGACCCCGTCGTCTCGACCGGAGCGCGCAGCGCGGAGTGGAGAGACCTTCTCTCCACGAATTGCCGGCATTTGGTTGGGAGAAGGTCTCTCCACTACGCACCTGCGGTGCTCCGGTCGAGACGACGGATTCATTTTGTTGAGCATCATCTCACGACGCGCCAGTTGGTGAGACGACGCGTGTCGGGCGTCCAGTCGACCAGCGCGATCCTCGGTTCGGGTGAGGCGTGCGAGAACGCGATCGCGCCGTCGACGGCGGCGACCGATCGGGCCGCCTCGAAATCGAGGACATCCCTGCCGGTGCGATTGCAGACGAGGACGGGTCGGCCGGTCGTCGCGGACGCGCGTTCCCATTCGCCGTCGGGGCCGTGAAGGCCCGGTGCCCAGGCGGCGGCGGACAGAAGCAGGTCGACGCCGTGGGCCGCGGTCTCGTCGACGAGGCGGGTCGAATACATGTCGGCGCAGACGAAGAAGCCGATCCGGCCGATGCCGTCGACCGTCAGTACCGTGGGACGATCACCCGGCGTCGACCACGATTCCGAGCCGACCCTGAGGGCGTTGACCTTGCGATGCTGGCCGACCACCGCTCCGTCCGGGGAGAACAGCACCATGCTGTTGAACAAGGCACCGTTTTCCGGTGCGGCCTCCGGGGTGCCGAGCACCAGGGACGCTGTGGTCTCACGCGCGAGCGCGCCGGCCCAGGCGAACAGCGCGGCTTGTCCGCGCGCGATCCAGTCGGTGCCCACGAAGTCTCGAAACCCATAGCCGCTCACGGCCAGCTCGGGCGTCGCGATCAGCCGGGCGCCGCTCGCCGCGGCCCGGCGCACGGCCTGCTCGAGGGCGGTCCTGTTCGCCGCGATCTCCCCGGGCCGGGGCGCGAGATGAAGCAGGGCAATCGTTGACGTCGGGGTGGCTGTGGCTGGGGTCACGGTAGCGAAAGCTACGCCACCGGCGAAGACTTGCAGCAAGTTTCGCCGGTGGCGCGGACGCATCGTACCGCTCAGAACCTCGCCTTCACGCCGAAGAAGGCCTGGAAGTATGGTGCCTGGAAGCCTTCCGGCTCCTCGTACACCCGGTCCAGAACGTTTTCGGCGCGGGCAAAGAGCTGGACGGACGGGATGACGTCGTACTGGGCCGTGATTCGCACCAGCGTGTATGGGGCAGGCGTCATGATCGCACCGGTGACGGCGTTGGCGTCGAACCGGCTGTTGACCTGCAGCACGCCGACGCCGAACAGGGTGTTCTCCCACGGCCGGACTTCGGCGCGGATGTTGAAGACGTCGCCGGGACGGCGCAGCAGCGGCTGGTTGGCATCGACGTTGCGCGCGATCAGGTGGGTGTAGTCGAAATAGAGATCGAACCACTTTACCGGGCTGATCTGCAGGGTCATTTCGAAGCCTTCGGTCTGGGCGTTGGCCACGTTCTGCATCAGGGCGAAGGTCGGCGGCGCGCACTGGATCAGGTTCGAGTAGGTGTTGAAGAAATAGGTGATGCCGGCCTTTACCTTGCGGTCGAAGATCCCCTGCTCCACCCCGAATTCATACCCGCGGCTGTATTCCGGTTGCAGGTTGGGATTGCCGCCGCAGAACGGCCCCGGACCGAACATTTCGATCAGCGCCGGCGCCTTGAAGGCGGTGCCGTACGACGCCTTGATCTTGGTGTCCGTCGGCGCCCACAGGTAGGACGCACCGGCACGCCAGGTGCCTACGGTGCCGAACATGTCGTTCATGTCGACGCGGCCGCCGACGTTGAGGTTGAACCCTTCGAACGGGTTGAGGCGAAGCTGACCGTAGATGCCGGTCTGGGCCATCGTGCCCCAGGTCTGCGTGTAGGGCGTGAACGGACCGACCGTGTTGGTGTAGGCCCATTGCCGGTCGTAATCGATACCGCCGATGACCTCGATCTGGTCGATGACCTTAACGAGGTTCTTGAAATCGGCCTGCAGGCGGCGACCGTTGAACCAGCTGTCGGTGTTGAACGGGAACGGGTTCTGCACGCTGGCATAGTCGAGATCGTGCCGCGTGATCGTGCTGTAGTTGACGCCGACGACGGGCTTCCAGCGGCCGTCGAAATACGAGCCTTCGAGTTCGCCGCGCGTGTAGAACTGCGACGTGTAGGTGTTGGCGTTCGGATCTTCCAGTCCGACCTGGTCGTAGTTCACCTTGGTGTCGATGTAGCGGCCGTACCAGTTGAATTGCGTGTTCTCGTTGATCTCGAAGCCGAGCCGCGCCGCGAGCGTGATGTTGCGATAGGGATCGATGTCGACGAAGCCGCCGTTCGGCGTGAATCGCGCCGGTACCGGCGTGTCGTTCGGGCTGAACGTGCCGGCGACGGTCAGGTTGTAGTTAAATTTACCTTCGCTACCGCGTACGTAGGCGCCGCTGTTGCTTGTCAGCCGCGTGCCGAGTTCGGTGAAGGCCGCACCGTTCATCGGCCCCTTGCCGGCCTTGGTGACCATGTTGATGACGCCGCCCATCGCCTGGCTGCCGTACATCGTGCTCATGGGGCCGCGCACGACTTCGATGCGGTCGAGGTTCTCGGTGAGGAAGTTGCCGAAGTCGACCGCGCCATTGCCGCTGGACGGATCGCTGACATTGACGCCGTCGATCAGCACCAGCACATGGTTGGAATTGGAGCCGCGCACGAAGACCGAGGTCTGTGTGCCGACGCCACCGGACTGTTGCACGGAGACGCCGGGGATGGTCCTCAGCACCTCGGCGGCATTGCGAAGCTGCCGTCGCTGCATCTCTTCCTGCATGACGACGGTGTAGCTGGCGGTGACCTTGCTCGGGTCGGTCGGGAAGCGATCGGCCGTTACGACCGTCGCGGGCATCATGGCGTCTGGTTCGGTCTGCGCTTGCGCCGTCAAGGGTGCGGCAAGAGGCGCCAGGAACGGAAAAACAAAAAGAAATCGACGGATCGGCGTCATAGACGGATCTCCCAAGACAGAACACGCACAAGGCGCGTCACCGCTCGGTTGACCGTCCCGTTGGATTGTCCCGTCCATCGGAAGAGCGACGCTATCGCCGGCAGGTCTTCTGGCTCGCGGGTCGCAGCTCGTGCCCGTCTTCCCAGACCGAAGTCCAGTGACTCTTGGGCAGTCGCTCGCCGCTTACAGCTGCGGGTACAGCTGCCGATTAGCTCCCGAAGGAGCAGCACGGCATTCCCTGTTAGCCTCCGGTTAAGGAGGACCGTCGATGCGCACTGGTTAAGGCACATCGGCAGTAGCCGTCAAGATTTCGTGATCGGCAGCCCTACGACACGGGTACGCCGTGTGGCGCGCACGCTACACTGGGGCATGACCCGGATCCTGCTGACCCGTCACGGGCACGTCGACGGAATCCATCCCGCCCGCTTCCGCGGCCGCGCGGAGCTGCCGCTCACCGCCCTGGGGCTGGCGCAGGCCGATGCGCTGGCCGCCCGCATCGCCGCGCGTTGGAAACCCGTTGCCGTCTATACGAGTTCGCTGCAGCGCTGCGTCGTGACGGGCGGCCGGGTTGCAGAAGTCTGCGGAATTCCCGCGTCGGTCCACGATGGCATGGGCGACATCGACTATGGCGCCTGGCAGATGCGCACCCACGCGGAGATCGAGACGGAGTCGCCGGAGGCCTATCGCCTGTGGCGACGGGC
>CANIEC010000055.1 GCA_947466085.1 Rhodospirillales bacterium | reverse complement strand
TTCGCGGAAGACGTGTGGGAGCGTCTCGACGGGCTGCGTGCCGCCGGCAAGCGCATCCTGTTCGAGGGCGCGCAGGCCACCATGCTCGACATCGACCACGGTACCTATCCTTACGTCACCTCGTCCAACACGGTGGCGGCGCAGGCGATGATCGGCAGCGGCATGGGCAACGGTTCGGTCGGCTACGTCCTGGGCATCGCCAAGGCCTATACGACGCGCGTCGGCGACGGCCCCTTCCCCACCGAGCTGACCGACGAGATCGGCCAGGGCCTGGGCGATCGCGGCAAGGAGTTCGGCACCAACACCGGCCGCCGGCGCCGCTGCGGCTGGTTCGACGCGGTGATGGTGCGGCAGGCGGTCAAGCTGAACGGCATCGACGGCATCGCCCTGACGAAGCTCGACGTGCTCGACGGCGAGAAGGTCATCAAGGTCTGCGTCGGCTACGAACTCGACGGCAAGCGCATCGAGCGCTTTCCCTTCACCATGGGCGCGCAGGCCAGGCTGAAGCCGATCTGGGAAGAGTTCGAGGGCTGGAGCGAAAGCACCCAGGGGGCGCGCTCCTTCGCCGAGCTGCCGGCGACGTGCATCAAGTACGTGCGGCGCGTGGAGGAACTGGTCGGCTGCCCGGTGGCACTTCTCAGCACCAGCCCGCAGCGCGAGGACACGATCCTAATGACCGATCCGTTCCGCGACTGATCGTGGAGTACGTCAACGAACTCCTGGCGCGGGCAAACTTAGGTCCTTGGGACAGCTGGAGCATGCAGTACCGCGTGCTCGCGGTGGTCGTCGGTCTGCTCGTCGGCTACTGGGTCCTGCAACTGCTCCTGCCGGTGGTGTTTCGCGTTCTGCGGCCTTTCATCTTCCTGGCCGTGATCCTCGCCGCCGTCTGGGCCCTCTTCCCGACGGAGGTCTGCTCGATCGAGGTTCTGTCGAAGATCCCGAAGCTTTGCGCCCGCTGACGCAACGGCGCCAGCAGGCGCGGCTTCAGGCCGCCTCTACTTCAGGCTGACGTTCGTCAGGTCGACGAACCACGACTGAGCCGGGACGAAGCCCTGCACGTTCTTGTTGAAGGCACGCGGATTGAGGTCGTGCACGATGTAGAGCCACGGCGGGTTGTCGACCAGCCGCTCGTGCGCAACCTTGAAGTTCTGCAGGATCGTCGCCTCGTCCGTCGCCTCGGCCAGGGTCTTGAGCGCCGCTTCGAACTTCTCGTCGTTCCACTGCTCGAAGTTGGAGCCCATCGGCGAGAAATTCGCTGCGGCGAAGTAGCGGTACATCATGCCGACGTCGCTCGACGGCGAGCTGACGTTGAGCGCCATTGCCCCATTCAGCGACGGTGCGTCGGGCGTGGCGCGGCTGGCGTTCAGCAGCACCTGCCATTCGACGGCATCGACCTGGACTTCCACGCCGCAGGCCTGCTTGAGGTTCTCCTGCAAAGCCTCGTTCATCGGCAGCGGCAGCATCTGACCCGAGCCCGAGGTCGAGATCATGACCTTGAACGAGAGCGGCTTCTGCGGCGTGAAACCGGCCTCGGCCAGCAGTTTCTTGCCCTTCGCCGGATCGAACGTATAGCGATTCACGGGATTACCGAACGCGGCATCCGTGGGCTTCAGCCAGCCAACGGAAGGCTCGGCGGTGCCGTTCAGCATCGAGACGATGGCGCTGCGGTCGATGCAGTAGTTCAGCCCCTGGCGCACGCGGACGTCGGCCAGCGGGCTGTTTTTGGCGGCCATGTTGTAGAACCACGGCCAGACGTGCGGGTAGGAGTTGGTGGAGATGACGTAGCCCGCCTGCTTGAGCGACGGGATACCGTCCGGCGGCGGCACCTCGATCCAGTCGACACGACCGGAGCGCAGCGCCGCCAGGCGTGTGTTGGCCTCGGGTATCGGCAACAGAAGGACCGCGTCGACCTTGGCCTTCTTTCCGGCATCCCAGTAATCATCGTTGCGGCCAAGCGAGACCGACTGGCGCGGCACGACCTTGGTGATCTTGAACGGTCCGGTGCCAGCGCCGCCAGCGGCGCCGACCTTGTTCCAATCCTTGCCGGCCTTTTCCCACTGCGTGGGCGAGGCGGTGAGGATGTAGGGCACCATCCACGGGAAATAAGAGGCAACGACGGTCGTGGTGAGCGCCACCGTATTGTCGTCGATCTTCTTGTAGCCCGCGAGAATCGGCACGCGGGAGCGCATGATGCCGGCGGAGTTTGCCTCGAACTGCGCACTGTCCTTGTTGAAGATGCGCTCGAGATTCCAGATCACCGCGTCGGCGTTGAAGTCGGTGCCGTCGTGAAACTTCACGCCCTTACGGAGATTGAAGATCCAGGTCTTCTTGTCGTCAGGCGCCTGCTTCCAGCTTTCGGCCAGGCCCGGCCGCAAGGTTGCGAGCTGATCCGACTTCGAGAGGTCGAAGAGCACCAGCCCCTCGAAGATGGGGAAACCCAGGAAGCGCATGCCTTCGAAGCCGTTGTTGGGCATGCCCGTGGTGGTCGGGATGTCCGACGCGGTCATGGCGATGCGCAGCGTTTTTTCCTGCGCCTGCGCGGCTGACAGCGGCAGCAGGGACGCGGCGGCCAGTGCCACAGCGAGACGGAATCGGCGAAGGCTCATGCATGTGCTCCTGAGGTCAGCTCCCCGGAAGCGACATGCAATCAGCGGGCCATCAACTCCTCGAAGCGCCTGAGATAGTCCCGCGCATGCGCCTTGTAGTCGGCGCCGGGGATCCGCAGGTGAATGTCGGACACCATCGCCCACATGGCTTCGCGCAGGGCGCTGGCCGCCTTCATGGCCTGAAAGGCGCGACGCAGGTCGACCGGGACCTTGCCCTCGAAATAGGCATCCAGGAGGACCTCATCCTCGGCATCGCCGAAGACGCCGTTCGCCGACAGGTTGGCCAGGTCGAACAGGGCCGTGCCGAAGCCGCCATACTCCCAGTCGATCAGCCAGAGGCGGCTGCCATCGTCCATCACGTTGCCCGGCAGCAGGTCGTGATGACCGAAGACGATGGGCATCGGCACCTGTGCCGCTTCGAGCACCCGGTTCGCCTCCAGGTAGCGCGGCACGTCGACGGCGAAAGGGCTTTCCGATTCCATGATCGTGTGCGCGTAGTCACGAATCACGTGGAAGACCCAGAAGAAGTTCGGGGGGCCGGCGAGATGCGTGCCGACAGACCGATGACACGTCTGCAACAGCGGTATCAGGCGATGGATGTTGGCGCGCAGATCGGCTTCGGTGAAGGTCCGTCCCTCGACGTGACGCATCACCAGGATGCCGGGCTCGGTGTGAACGACTTCAGGCGACAGGCCCGCGGCATGGGCGGCGATCGACGCAGCACGCTCGCGATCGCGGAAGACGTGATGGACCGGAATGTCGTCGCCGATGCGCACGACAAACTTCTCGCCCGCGTCTTCGACGACGTACGACAGGTTGGTCAGCCCGCCCAGCAGCGGCGCCATCTTCACCGGGCCGCGCCAGCACGTCAGGCCAGCAACTCTTCGCTCAAGATCCGTCACGGGCTTTTCGCATCGCGGGGTGGTCTTCCAACCATCATGCACTCGATCATTTCACGAGCCCCGGCGGCACGCTACCCTCGCGCCCTTCTCGAGGAGGAAATGAATGCCCGACGCAAACGTCCCCAACACCATCACCGGCCGCGACGCCTTCCTCCGCGTGCTGAAGGACGAGGGCGTCACCAAGATGTTCGGCAACCCCGGGACGACCGAGCTGCCGATCATGCATGCGCTCTCCTCGGCCCCGGAGATGGGCTACGTGCTGGCCCTCCAGGAAGCCGTCGTGATCGCCATGGCCGACGGCTATGCGCGGGCCTCCGGCAAGCTGGTCTCCTGCAACGTCCACGTCGCGCCCGGCCTCGGCAATGCGATCGGGTCGATCTACACCTCGATGATGTCGGGCACGCCGATGATCGTGACCGCCGGCCAGCAGGAACAGGGCCACGGGCTGACCGAGCCCCTCCTCTACGCGCCGCTGGTGCCGATCGCCCAGCCGGTCGTGAAATGGGCGACCGAGGTCAACCGTATCGAGGACCTGCCGCGCATCCTGCGTCGAGCCGCCAAGGTCGCCCTGACGGCGCCGACCGGTCCGGTCTTCATCTCCCTGCCGGGCGACATCCTGAACAACGAAGCCGCCATCGACATGGGCGAGGTGACCCGCGTCGACACGGCGGTGCGCCCGAGCGACGCGGCGCTGGAACAGCTCGCCCGGCGCCTGCTCTCGGCAAAGAAGCCCGTCATCCTGGCCGGCCACGAGATCGCCACGTCGGACGCCTTCGCCGAGGCCACCGAGCTGGCCGAGACGCTGGGCGCGCCGGTGCTGCAACAGACCGTAGCCTGGGGTGCGCACTTCCCCTCCGAGCATCCCGCCTATCTCGGCGCGCTGAACCGCGACCAGAAATACGTGCGCCGAGTGCTTTCCGACTACGACCTGATGCTGTGCGTCGGCGCCGACGTGCTGAAGATGTCGGTGTGGAGCGAGACCGAGCCGCTGCCCGATACCACCAAGGTGGCGATGATCGGCCTGCGCGACTGGGAGATGGGCAAGAACTTCCCGGCCGAGATCGCGTTGCGCGCCGATGTGAAGGAGACGCTGAAGGCTCTGGTGCCGCTGCTGAAGAAGCTGGGCGGCGCCAAGCTCGCCGAGCAGGCCAAGATGTCGCTGGCCGAGATCGCGACGCGCAACTGGAGCGCCCAGCGCGCCCAGAAGGCAGCCAGGGTTACGACGCCCACGACCAGTCCCCTGCCCGCCGAATGGCTCATGATGCGTCTCAGCGACAAGCTGCCGACGGACGCCATCATCGTCGAGGAAGGCCTCACCAGCACCGCGACCTTGCCGAGCTATTTCCCCTTCCGCGACCGAAACAGCTTCTTCGGCAACGTGAGCGGCGGCATCGGCTGGGGCATCGCCGCGGCGGTCGGCGTGCAGATCGCCGAGCCGAAGCGCCGGGTCGTTGCGGTGATCGGCGACGGCAGCGCCATGTATTCGATCTCGGCGATCTGGAGCGCGGCCAACCAGAAGCTTCCGGTGATTTTCCTGATCACCAACAACGAGGGTTACCAGATCCTCAAGAACCGGCTGAAGCTGTTCCACGGCAACGACACGCCGATCGGCATGGACTTCAACGACCCGCCGATGAACATCGCGAAGATCGCCGAGGGCTTCGGCCTGCCGGCCGAGCGGGTCGACACCGCGGAAGGCTTCGACGCCGCCCTCGACCGGGCGCTGGCGCGGACCGATGGTCCCACACTGATCGAGGCCATGGTGAAGAAGGGCTGACGGAGAGGTTCGACATGCGCGAGGTCAGGCACGCTTTCGTCGAGACGCGCGGTTTTCCGACCCATGTGGCCGAGGCCGGCAGAGGCGCGCCGTTGTTCCTGCTGCACGGCTGGCCGGAATTCTGGGCGACCTGGGAGCCGATGTTCGAACGGCTGCCCGATCGCTTCCGGCTGATCGCTCCGGACTTCCGCGGATTCGGCGAAAGCGGCAATCCCACCACGGGAGCCTCGGACCAGGCCGGCCCCGACGTCCTGGCCGACGATATCGTGGCCCTCCTCGACCGGCTGGGCATCGCCAGGGCAGGCTTCGTCGGCCACGATGTCGGCGCCTATGTGATGCAGCGGCTGGCGATCCGGCATCCCGACCGGGTGGCCGGGCTGTTCTTCTTCAATTGCGGCACCCACGGTGTTGGGGCCCGCTGGCGCGACCCCGGACAGATCAACGAGATCTGGTACCAGACCTTCCACCAGATGCCGTTTGCCCCCGCGATCGTCGGGGCCTCGCGAGACACATGCCGGGCCTACTTCCGGCATTTCCTGACCCACTGGTGCCATCGCAAGGACGCGTTCGACGGCGTGCTGGAACGCTGGGTCGACAACTTCATGCGGCCTGGCAACCTCCAGGGCGGCTTCAACTGGTACATCTCGCAGAATGCCGGCCGCCTCGCGGTCATGGCCGGAACCGCGCCCAAGCCGCCTGTGATCACCCAGCCGACCCGTGTCCTGTGGGGCCGCCACGACCCGGTACTGAAGTCGGCCTGGATCGACGTCGTCGGAAACTACTTCGAAAACGTGGAGGCCGGCATCGCGGAGGATGCAGGTCACTTCGTTCACTACGAACAGCCCGATCTCGCCGCCGCGGAGATCGCGAAGTTCTTCGAGCGGATCGGCTACCGCGTGCAGCAATGAAGGTTCGTCTCAATGAAGGCCGTACAGACCGCTGATCTCAGCTCCATCGACAACTATGCCCCGGTCGACCTGCCTGCGCCCCAGCCAGGCGAGGGCGAAGTTCGAATCAGGGTTGCGGCCTGCGGCGTCGGTTTCGTCGATGCCCTGGTTGCGCTCGGCCGCTACCAGGTCAAGCCGTCGTTGCCTCACGTGCCCGGTGCCGAAATCGGGGGCTTGGTGGATGCGCTGGGGCCAGGGGTCACGGGAGTCGCAATCGGAGAGCGTGTCCTGGCGCAGGCGCGCGGCGGCTTCGCAGAGTACGCGATTGCCCCCGAACGGGCCGTCAGCCGCATACCTGACCGGATGAGCATGAACCAGGCCGCCGGCTTTCGGGTCAACTACGGCACGGCCCTGCACGGCCTTCGCGATCGCGCTGCGCTGAAGGCCGGAGAGACCCTGGTGGTGATCGGCGCTGCCGGGGGAGTCGGATTGGCAGCAGTCCAGGTCGGTCGGCTACTCGGCGCGAACGTCATCGGTGTCGCCTCGACCGAGCAGAAGCGCGTCGTCGTTGAAGAGGCAGGTGCGGGAGCGACCCTCGACCGGGTCGTTGACGGATGGCGGGAGAGGCTAAAAGCGGTGTCCCCGAACGGCGTCGACGTCGTCTTCGATCCGGTCAGCGGGCCCTTGCTGCAGCCTGCGTTCCGCTCGCTTGGATGGGGCGGGCGCTACCTCATTGTAGGCTTTGCGGGCGGCGACATTCCGGCCTTGCCGGTGAATTTGCCACTCCTCAAGGGAGCAGCCCTCGTCGGCGTAGATTATCGTCAGTTCGGCGCCGTGTTCGAGGCCGAAGCCGCCGCCAGCGACCTCAAGGAGCTGCTCGGCTGGGTCGCGAAGGGCGAACTCAACGTGCCGGTCGGCAGAACTTTCCCGTTCGGCGAATACCGCGACGCCCTTGAGTATGCGCTCTCAGGTGCCGGAACGGGCAAGACCATTCTGGTGGTCGATCCGAGCATAGGCTAGCCGGACGCCAAGGCACCGGATTTCCGCGGGGTCCTAGGTCGCCTTCTCGTGCTTCTTGATGGCCGGCATCAGGCCGGTCGGGTCGACCAGCTTGCCGTGCGCCAGCATGTTGTGGGCATGGGCCAGGTGGTGGAGCGCAAACGAGGTCTGCATGGCGCCGACCCGGCCCTGTGCGTCCTGGGCCGCGTTGATGGCCTGCTTCACGAGCTTCAGGGCAAACAGCGGCTTCTGGGCGATGCGTTCGGCCATCGCCAGGCCGAAGGACTCGAGTTCAGCGCGCGGCACGACATGGTTCACCATGCCGAGGCGATGCGCCTCGGCCGCCTTGATCCAGTCGGCGGTGAAAAGAAACTCCTTGGCCTTGCGGATGCCCATCTCCCAGGGATGGGCGAAGAACTCGGCACCGCCCACACCCATGGCCACCGAATGGTCGAGGAACTCGGCGTCCTCCGAGCAGACAATGAGGTCGCAGGGCCACATCAGCATCAGCCCGCCGATCATCACCTTGCCATGGACCAGCGCCAGCGTCGGCTTGGGGATGTTTCGCCAGCGCTCGCAGAAGCCGAGGTAGATCTCCTGCTCACGCGCGTACTGGGCCTCGGCGCCGGGCTTGCCGAAGCCGCCCCAGGTCCCGACCGTGTCGTGCTTGGACATGTTGCCGTGCCCGTCGACCTCGCGCAGGTCATGACCCGAGGAGAAGTGCGGGCCGTTGGCCGACAGCACGATCACCTTAACCGCGTCGTCATGGGCGGCGCGGTCGAAGGCCTCGTTCAGCGCATAGAGGAACGCCGTGTCCTGCGCGTTGCGTGTGTCGGGCCGGTTCAGGACGATGCGGGCGATTCCGCCCGGCAGGGTCTCGTAAGCGATCGGTGACGTCGTCATGGCGGGCTCCCGGATGTTTCCGGGAGCCTACCTTACGAAACGTTTCTCGTCGCTCAGCCGCGCGCCGGCTGGGTCGTCGGCCGGGCGGCCGCCTCGACGACCATGTTCTTCATGGCCTTCTGCAGCTTGTCGAAGGCGCGCACCTCGATCTGGCGTACCCTCTCGCGACTGATGCCGTACTTGGACGACAGGTCCTCGAGCGTCTTCGGCTCGTCGACCAGACGGCGCTCCACGATGATGTGGCGCTCGCGGTCGGTGAGCTGCTTCAGGGCCGCGGCCAGCATGCCCTTGCGCTGGCCCAGCTCCTGACTCTCGCCCAGCCGGACTTCCTGGTTGGGCGCGTCGTCGACCAGCCAGTCCTGCCACTCCATGTCGCCCTCGGCCTTTACCGGGGCGTTGAGCGACGAATCGGGGGCGGCGAGGCGGCGATTCATGTTCACCACCTCCTCCTCGGGCACGCCGAGGCGGGTGGCGATCTTGGTCACCTGCTCGGGCGTAAGGTCGCCCTCCTCGATGGCCTGCATCTGGCCCTTGAGCTTGCGCAGGTTGAAGAAGAGCTTCTTCTGCGCCGCCGTGGTGCCCATCTTCACGAGCGACCAGCTGTGCAGGATGTATTCCTGGATCGAGGCGCGGATCCACCACATGGCATAGGTGGCCAGACGGAAGCCGCGGTCCGGGTCGAACCGCTTCACCGCCTGCATCATGCCGACGTTGCCTTCGGAGATCAGCTCGGCGACCGGCAGGCCGTAGCCGCGGTAACCCATGGCGATCTTGGCCACGAGGCGCAGGTGGCTGGTGACCAGGCGATGGGCGGCCTTGCTGTCTCCGTGCTCGCGCCAGCGCTTGGCCAGCATGAATTCTTCCTGCGGCTCCAGCAGGGGAAACTTCCGGATGTCCGACAGGTAACGGCTGAGATTGCCCTCGGGCGTCAGAGACGACGGCAGGGCGGGAAGATTTGCGGTGGCTGCACTCATGGCTACTCCCCCTTTCGTACGCGGGATCGCCGGTGAACGAGCGTTTAGCACTCTCGCCCCCCGACTGCTAAATCCGACTGTAGAAGTCGGAATGCCCTTGGGTCAATATCTAATTCCTACTATTCCCCTCAGGTATCGGGGGCTTTACTTAACGCTGTTCAGCGTTCCGACCAACTTCCTGAAGTCTTCAGGCAATTCTGTGGCAAATCTTACGTTCTCCCCCGTCTTTGGATGTCGAAAGGCGAGCACAGATGCGTGAAGAGCCTGCCGAGGGAACACTTTCAACGCCTCGGGTGCACCACCGTTGCGGGACTTGCGGCCGTAGACTGGATCTCCCACCAGCGGGCAGCCGATATGGGCCATGTGGACACGGACCTGATGGGTCCGGCCTGTCCCAAGCTTGGCGCCCACGAGACTTGCGATCGGCGCCAGAGGCGGCCCGAAGCGCTTCTCCAGCCAGTATTCGGTGAAGGCGGCCCGGCCGCCCGCCTTGCGCACCGCCATGCGCTTGCGATCGACCGGGTGCCGTCCCAGCGCCTCCTCGACCGTCCCGCGCGGGGCCTTGGGGGCGCCCCAGACCAGGGCCGTATAGATGCGCTCTAGGTCGTGGGCCGCAAACAGCTTGGAAAGCGCATGGTGGGTCGCATCGTTCTTGGCCACGACCATGACCCCCGACGTGTCTTTGTCGAGCCTGTGGACGATCCCGGGTCGGCGCACGCCGCCGATGCCGGACAGGCTGTCACCGCAGTGAGCGAGCAAGGCGTTGACCAGCGTCTGGTCCGGATTCCCGGGGGCCGGATGAACCACCATCCCGGCCGGCTTGTTCAGAACGAGCAAATCCGTGTCCTCGAACAGGATCTCCAGCGCCATGTCCTGGGCCTGCGGAACGGCCGGTTCAGGCTCCGGGATATCGACGATGACGACATCGCCCGTTTTGACCTTGCGGGACGGCTCTTCTATCGTCTGCCCTCCCGCAAGCGCTACGCAGCGGCCCTCGATCAGCGCCTTCACGCGGCTTCGCGTCAGGGAAGGCAAGGCAGCAGCCAGCGCGCGGTCCAGCCGTTCGCCGGTGGCGCTCTCGTCGAAGGTCACGGTGTGGCGACCGGCGTCGCTCATGGAGTTTTCTTGGCGTCCCCTGCTCAGGCCTCTGCACCACTCTGGCTGAAGGTGCTGGTAATCGGAATGGGCCTGCTGATCGTAGTGGGCTTCGTCGTCGCGGTCGCCGAAATCGCCCGGCGCATCTCTACGCCCAACGCCGGCCGATCGCCAGCATCGGCCACCGCCGATGGCTTCACCGAACGAATTGCCCTGCCCCCCGGCTCCCGCGTCGTATCCATGAACGCCGTGGGCGATCGCCTCGTGGTGCACATCGAGACCCCGGGGGGGCCTGCCGCCTATGTCGTCGACCCGCGCAACGGCGCCCTGCTGGGCAAGATCGAATTCCCGCCCGGCGCCGGCCGCTGAGCTCAACGACATCCGTACGAGGACAGGAATGAACTTCCGAAGCGACAACGAAGTGGGCGCGCATCCTGTCGTCCTCGAGGCGGTGACGCGGGCCTTCTCCGGCGGGCACACCGCGCCATCCTATGGCGCCGACGAATGGACCCATCGTGTCGAGCGTCGCCTGCGGGAGATCTTCGAGAAGCCCGATCTCGTCGCCTTCCCCGTTGCAACCGGCACGGCCGCCAACTCGCTGGCGCTGTCCTGCTGCACGCCCTCCTGGGGCTCGATCTACTGTCACGCCGAAGCACACATCGTGGTCGACGAGGCCAACGCACCGGAATTCTTCACCTCGGGTGCCAAGCTCTGCACCCTTCCCGGCCCCGCGGGAAAGATCGACCAGAAGAAGCTCGCCGAAGCGCTGGCCCAGCCGGTCTACGGCGTCGTGCACCATCCGCAGCCGGCCGCGGTCAGCATTACCCAGGCGACGGAATGCGGCACCGTCTACGGCCCCGACGAGATCGTCTCGATCGCCACGACGGCCCACCGTCATGGGCTCAAACTGCACATGGACGGCGCGCGTTTCGCCAACGCCCTCGCCTTCGTCGGCTGCTCGGCAGCCGAGCTGTCCTGGATGGCGGGCGTCGACGCGCTGAGTCTCGGCGCCACCAAGAACGGCGCCCTTGCCGCCGAGGTCGTGGTGTTCTTCGAGCCCGACCTCGCGCGCGAGTTCGAGTTCCGCCGCAAGCGGAGCGGCCACCTCTTCTCGAAGATGCGGTTCCTGTCGGCCCAGCTCGAAGCCTACCTCACCGACGGGCTGTGGCTCGCGAATGCCAATCACGCCAACTCGATGGCGCGCCGGCTCGTCGCCGGCCTGACGACGCTCAAGGGCACGCAACTCCTCTACCCGGTCGACGCCAACGAGATCTTCGTCATCCTGCCGCCGTGCATGCATGATGCGCTGCAGGCCGCGGGAGCGCAGTATCATCCGTGGCCGTCGGACCGGCCGGGCGAGCGGGCCTACCGCCTCGTCACCGCCTTCGACACCGAGCAGACGACCGTCGACCGCTTCCTGAGCATTGCCAAGAAAGCAGCGTGAGCGTGCCATGACCCATCAGCGTACCCTGACCGCCGCCCACTGGGGCGTCTACGAAGTCGAATACGACGACAAGGGCCAGGCGACGAAGCTTCATCCCTTCTCAAAGGATCCCGATCCCTCGCCGATCGGCCTGCACATGCTGTCCGACGAGGTGGCGCGGATGCGCGTCCGCCGGCCGTCCTTCCGCAAGAGCTGGCTGGAGAAGGGCCCGGGCGCCGCGACCGACAAGCGCGGACAAGAGCCTTTCGTCGAAGTGCCTTGGGATGAGGCGCTCGACCTGGTCGCCGGCGAGCTGAAGCGCGTGAAGGACGCGCACTCCAACCGCGCGATCTTTGGCGGCTCCTACGGCTGGTCGAGCGCCGGGCGTTTCCATCACGCGCAGAGCCAGGTCCATCGCTTCCTCAATGCGCTCGGCGGCTATGTGCGCCATCAGGATTCGTACAGCCTCGGCGCGGCGCGCGTGCTGATGCCGCACATCCTGGCCAGCATGGAAGACATGATGGCGATGCACACCACGTGGGAGGTACTGGCCGAGCATTGCAAGCTGTTCGTCACCTTCGGCGGCGCGCCGCACAAGAATGCGCAGATCAGTGCCGGCGGCGCGATGGTGCATAGTCTCAAGGCCGGCCTCTACGGCATGCGCGCCAAGGGCGTGCGCTTCATCAACATCACGCCGACCGCCGAGGACCTCGACACCGGCGGCGACATCGAGTGGCTGCCGATCCGGCCGAACACCGACGCCGCGATGATCCTGGCGCTCTGCCATGTGCTCTACACCGAGAAGCTCTACGACCCCGAGTTCCTCGACCGATGCACCGTGGGCTTCGACAAGTTCGCGCCGTCGCTGGCCGACAAGACCCCGGAATGGGCCGAGGGAATCACGGGCATCTCTGCCGTGCGCATCCGCACGCTCGCGCGCGAGATGGCAGCGACCCGCACCACGGTGAACATCAACTGGTCGCTGCAGCGCTCGCATCACGGCGAGCAGCCCTTCTGGGCGCTGGTGTCGCTGGCCTGCATGCTGGGCCAGATCGGCCTGCCGGGCGGCGGGTTCGGCGCGAGCTATGGGCCGACCAACGGCATGGGCAGCAACGCGCCGCTGCTTTCGGGCCCGACCCTGTCGCAGGGCACCAACGCGGTCTCGGACTTCATCCCCGTCGCGCGCTTCACCGACATGCTGCTCAACCCGGGCGGCAAGGTCCCGTACAACGGCCGCGACATCACCTATCCCGACATCAAGCTGATCTACTGGGCGGGCGGCAATCCGTTCCATCACCATCAGGATCTCAACCGCCTCCGGATGGCGTGGCAGAAGCCCGAGACCATCATCTTCAACGAGCAGTTCTGGACGCCGGCGGCGAAGATGGCCGACATCGTGCTGCCCGCCACGACCGGCCTCGAGCGCAACGATATCGGCTACGCGCGCCGCGAGCCCTTCCTGATCGCCATGAAGAAGGCGCGCGAGCCGATCGGCGAGGCGCGCGACGACTACTGGATCTTCTCAGAGATCACCCGCCGCCTCGGCGCCGACAATGTCTACACCGAGGGCCGCGACGAGATGCAGTGGCTCGCCCACATGCACGAGGAAAGCCGCCAGAAGTCGGCCAGGATGGGCGTGGACTTGCCCTCGTTCGAGGAATTCTGGGAAGCCGGAATCGCCAAGGTTCCGGGCGAGAACACCGAGCCGGTGATGCTCGCCAAGTTCCGCGACGACCCGGCCGCGCACCCGCTCAAGACGCCGTCGGGCAAGATCGAGATCTTCTCCGAGAAAATTGCGTCGTTCGGCTACGACGACTGCCCCGGCCATGCGACCTGGATGGAGCCGATCGAATGGCTGGGCTCCCGGAAGGCCGAGCGCTATCCGCTGCACATGCTCTCGGACCAGCCAGCCGACAAACTGCACAGCCAGCTCGACCACAGCCCGCACGCCAAGGCGACCAAGGTGAAGGGCCGCCAGCCGGTCACGATGCATCCGGAAGACGCCGCCGCGCGCGGCATCGCCGAAGGCGACCTGCTGCGCGTCTTCAACGACCGCGGCGCCTGCCTCGCCTCCGCCCAGCTGACGGACCGGATCCGCCGCGGCGTGGTCCGCCTGTCGACCGGCGCCTGGTTCGACCCCGAGGATTCCGGCTCGAACACGCCTCTCGAGAAGCACGGCAATCCCAATGCCCTGACGCTCGACATCGGCGCCTCGAAGCTCAGCCAGGGCTGCATTGCGCAGACCTGCCTGGTCGAGATCGAGCGCTTCGACGGCGTTGCGCCGGCGGTGACGGCGCACCAGCTGCCCGCCTTCACCGGACGCTGACTCTACCCTTCGGGGCTCCTTTCGCATTGACATCGCGAGCGCTTAATATGCAAATGCGAGTTACTTGCAATTATCCGAGCGAGGCGAAGATGGATCAGATGATGCAGCTGCATTCTGCGGGCGAAGCGTCCCGCGCGAAGCCCGAACGCGACGCCGCGAGCATCGAGAGCAGCCAGCTCATGGCCGGCCGCCGCGAGCTCCTGATCCGCCACGGCGCCAGCACCTACCGGCTGCGGGTGACGGCTTCCGAGAAGCTGATCCTCACGAAGTAACCCCTTCGGGCGACCCCGGCGTGAGCGGTCGCCCGATACTGCCAGGCCGCCTCGCGGCTTGTGCGCGACATCCAGATCCCGTCCCGATTTTTCGTTGGACGGGCTGCCGGCAAGACAAGACAGTCCCACGGTGTAGGGCCTGGATGACGCCGGATCGATGAACCTCAATACAATCGCTGAAGTGAAGCGGCCGTCCTCACCGGACGAGGTCGGCCCGTGGCGACCGAGCTATGCCTGGCTGGCGGGAGGCACCTGGCTCTTCTCGGAGCCGCAGGTCACGACCGACACGCTGATCGACCTCGACTCCTTCGGCTGGCCATCCCTCACCCCGACGCCGGACGGGCTCGAAATCTCCGCGACCTGCCGCGTCGCCGACCTGCATGCCTTCAGGGGCCCACCCGAATGGAAGGCGGTGCCCCTCTTTCGCGACTGCATCGATGCGTTCCTGATGTCCTTCAAGATCTGGAACGCCGCCACGATCGGCGGGAACATCGTGATGTCCCTGCCGGCCGGCGCCATGATCTCGCTCACGGCCGCGCTGGAGGGAGTCTGCACCCTGTGGCCGCGTGACGGCGCCCCCCGGAGCGTTCCCGTCGTCGACTTCGTCACCGGCAATCACAGGAACGTCCTGCGACCGGGCGAACTGTTGCGCTCGATCCATCTGCCGGCGGCTGCGCTCACCAGGCGCCACGCGATGCGTCAAATGTCGCTCACCCGTCTCGGCCGGTCGGCGGCCCTGATCGTCGCGACGGTCGATGACGACGGACGGGATTTCCTGCTCACCGTCACGGCGGCGACACCTCGGCCCGTGCAATTGCGCTTCCAGCGCACGCCAACGGCTGCCGAACTACGCCTGGGAATCGACGAGAGACTGCCCCCCGACGGGTATTTCGAGGACGTGCATGGGTCGGCCGCCTACAAGCGGCACATCACCTATTATCTCGCCGAGCAGATCCGGGCGGAACTCGCATGAGCCACTACGTGGTCAATGGCGATACCTTCGAGGCCGAACCCGGACCCGGCCAGTGCCTGCGCACCTTCCTGCGCGACCTCCAAGTCTTCGGTGTGAAGAAGGGCTGCGACGCAGGCGACTGCGGCGCCTGCACCGTGTGGATCGACGGCAAGCCATTCCACTCCTGCCTCGTTCCGGCCTTCCGCGCCGAGGGGCGGACGGTCACGACCATCGAGGGGCTCGCCCCCGAGGGCGGGATGCACCCGGTCCAGAAAGCCTTTCACGACGCTCAGGCGTTTCAGTGCGGCTTCTGTGCTGCCGGCATGATCATGACCGCGGCGGCCTTCAGCCCCGGGCAGAAGGACGACCTGCCCCACGCGCTGAAGGGCAATCTCTGCCGCTGCACCGGCTACCGCTCGATCACCGACGCGCTGGACGGCAAGTCCAACATCGAGCCGGATGTCGCGGGCAGGGCGTGCGGCGCCAGCCTGCCCAATCCCTTCACCGACGACATCCTGACCGGCAAGGCCCGCTACACGATGGACCTTGCGATGGAGGGCCTGCTGCACCTCAAGGTGCTGCGTTCGCCGCACGCCCATGCACGTATCGTCCGCATCGACAGGACGGCGGCGCTGGCGGTACCCGGCGTGGTCGCCGTCTACACCTGGGAAGACGTACCGCGCCGGCTTTACAGCACGGCCCTGCACGAGGACCATCTCGTCGATCCCGACGACACCTACATGCTCGACAATGTCGCGCGCTTCGCCGGACAGCGCATCGCGGCCGTGGTCGCCGCCAGCGAGGGCGCGGCCGAAGCCGGCTGCCGGGCGCTCGCCGTCGAATACGAGCTACTGCCGGCGGTCTTCGACCCGGTCCAGGCGATGCAGCCGGGCGCCCCCCTGCTCCATGACAAGGACGTCCTCACCAGCGACGGCAACGTCTATTGCGACCTGCAGGGAGAGATCGGCGACGTTGCCAGAGGCTTCGAGCAGGCCGACGTCATTCACGAGCAGACCTATTCGACACCGCGCGTCCAGCACGTCCATCTCGAGACCCACGGGTCGATCGCCTGGCAGGGCGAGGACCGGCGCTGGCACGTCCGTACCAGCTCACAGGGGCCGTTCGCGGCCCAGAAAAAGCTCTGCTACCTGATGGGGCTCAAGGCCCGCGATCTGCATGTCTTCACCGAGAGGGTCGGCGGCGGCTTCGGCGGCAAGCAGGAGATGATCTCGGAAGACCTCGTCCTGTTCGCCAGCATGAAGCTCGGCCGTCCCGTCAAATGGGAATGGACGCGCGAGGACGAATTCCTCGGCGCCACCACGCGGCACCAGATGACGACCCACGTCAGGATCGGCGCCCGCAAGGACGGCACGCTGACGGCGATGGATGTGCGCGTCGTGTCCAACACCGGCGCCTACGGCAATCACGGCAGCGAAACCCTGGCCGCGGCCATGGGCAGCCCGCTCGCCGCCTATCGCTGCGACAACAAGAAGGGCGCCGGCTTCGCCGTCTATACCAACATGGTGCCGGGCGGCGGCTTCCGCGGCTACGGCGCCTCGCAGACGACCTTCGCGATCGAATGCGCCATCGACGAGATGGCCCGCCTCCTCGACATCGACCCGGTCGAGATGCGGCGCAGGAACGTCGTGCGCCCGGGCGACAACATCGAATCGATCTGGAAGGAACCCAGCGACGCCAGCTTCGGCAGCTATGGCATCGCCGAATGCCTCGACATCGTCGAGCGCGAGCTGGCCCGTGGCAACGGCGTCTCGAAGCCTGACGGCGAGGACTGGGCCGAGGGAACGGGCGTGGCGCTCGCGATGCTCGAATGCGGCCCACCGACCGAGCACCGGTCCGGTGCGGAGATGAAGCTCCTCGCCGACGGCACCTATCACCTGGCCGTCGGCTCGGCCGAGATGGGCAACGGCATCACCACCGCACACAAGCAGATCGCCGCATCGGTCCTGGGCACGCGCGCCGGCGACATCGCCATCGTCAATGCCGATACCGACCGCACGCCCTACGACACCGGCACCTTCGCCAGCACCGGCACGGTCGTCGCGGGCAAGGCCGTCCACATCACGGCCCAGGCGATGTGCCAGGACATCCTCGACTTTGCCGCCCGGCACACCGGCACCGATCCGGAACGGTGCCGGCTGGACGGCGGCGCGGTCGTCTGCGGCGACCGGCGTATCCTGCTCGCCGATCTCCACGCAACCGGGGCCAGGATCGATCATCGCTTCACGGTCAGTCGAAAGGCCTATCTCTCGCCGCGCACCATCGCCTGCAACGTGCAGGGCGTGCGACTCGCGGTCCACCGAGTTACCGGCGAGATCCGCATCCTGCACAGCGTGCACGCTGCCGACATCGGACGGCCGATCAATCCCATGCAGTGCCGGGGCCAGCTCGATGGCGCCGTCGCCATGGGGTACGGCTGGGCGCTGACCGAGAACATGGTCCACGACCAAGGCCACATGGTGAACGCGCAGCTGCGCAACTACCGGATTCCGACCTACGCCGACACGCCGCGTACCGACATCTTCTTCGCCGACACAGTCGATTCGATCGGCCCGCTCGGCGCCAAGTCCCAGGGCGAGTGCGGTATCAATCCGGTGGCGCCGGCCATCGCCAATGCCCTGGCCGATGCCACCGGCGTGCGCTTCGCCCATCTGCCGTTCACGCCCGACCGGCTGTTCGAGAGGCTCGCGGCTAAGTCGTGAGCTCGCACCCCGCCAGTCCCGAGCCCAGCGTCAGCATCGTGACGCAGACCAGCGTGCTTCCCGAGTGTGACGAGGAGTTCGCTCGGTGGCAGGGCGAGACCAGCGCCTTCGTCCGGCATTTTCCGGGCTTCATCGAACAGAGACTGCTGCCGCCCAACCCGCCGCTCCAGGTCGACTGGGTGATCCTGCAGCGCTTCGCCAGTCTCACCGACGCCCAGCGCTGGCTGGCCTCGGCGGACCGTAAGAAACGCATCGAGGGCGCCGCGCCGATGCTGGTCGGCCGCGACGACGTGCACATCGTTCAGGACGAGGCCAGACGCGTCGGGCCGGCGCCTGTCTCCACCATCATTTCCACCCGGGTCAAGCCCGGCAAGGAAGCGGAGTACCATGCCTGGGTACGGCGGATTGCGGCCGAGCAATCGAAGGCTACCGGCCTCCAGGGCTATCGCTTCGAGCCTCCGATACCGGGGGTGCAGGAGGATTTCATCGCCATCCTGCGCTTCGATACCGAGGCCAACCTCCGCGCCTGGCTCGATTCGCCCGTTCGCCAGGCCCTGCTCGCGGAAGCGGCGGAACTCACCGAAGAATCCCACGCGCGCATCGCCAGCTCCGGTTTCGAGCAGTGGTTCCGTGACGCAGCCCCTGCCGACGGACCGCTGCCGGTGTGGAAAATGGACATGCTCGTCCTGCTGATGCTCTATCCGATCGTGATGGTGTTCGGGCACTTCGTGGGCGCCCCCCTGCTCGACAGGCTGTTCGGCGTGCCCTTCGCGGTCTCTCTCTTCCTGGGCAACATCGTCAGCGTCGGTCTGACGGGCTTCCTCGTGCCATGGATCGCCGGTCGCTTCGGATGGTGGCTGCGCCCCGCGCCGGGCCGTGAGATCCGCATCAACCTCCTGGGCGCCGCCTTCATCTCGGCGGTTTACGCAGCGATGGTTTTCGTGTTCCTGCGACTGTTCTGAGACTAGGTTGCACCGGCCGACGGGACGGTGGCAGAGTCGATCAACATCGGCCCAGGAGCGTTGCGTTCATGGCGTTACTGCACGGGGCTAAACGGCTCCTTGGGAGAATTGCGGCAGCCGCCACCACGGCGCGGGCCGATCGAGAGGCTGCGCCCTCTGCCGGCGTCGAGCTTCTGACGCCCACCAGGCCGTTGCAGATGACGCGGTTGAACCCCGCTTTCGCAAAGCTGGTCGACTCGATCCCGCTATCCTGCCTCGACACCCCCTCGATGATGTCCCTTCCGGAGAAGCAGTTCCTCTTCGGGCTGGCCAGCCGCTACTACGCCGGCAAGGGAATCATCGTGGATGCCGGGATCTTCCTTGGGGGATCGACGCGCTGCTTCGGCGAAGGCGTTCGCTCGAACCCCAAGCGGGAAGAAATCATGCGGAACTGGCCTCGGCCGATCGTTTCGTACGAGAGAGCGATCGTGAACCCCAACATGCCTCTCTTCTTCAAGAAGCATGGCCTCACCCTTTCGGCCGCGCCGGGAGAGTCGTTCGAATCCGAATTGCGCCGCAACATCGCCCCCGTGAAAGACCTCGTCGATCTCCGCATTGGCGATTTCATGGACGCCCTCGAACTCGACTGTCCGGTCGAAATCCTGTTCCTCGACATTCTCAAGGTGCCCGCCCTCAGCCTTCGCGCCTTTCAGCGGTTCTATTCGAGACTGATCCCTGGGCGTTCCGTGGTGGTTCATCAGGATTACTTCTTCGAGGAGCTGCCCTGGATAAAGACCCATCAGGAAGCCCTGTCCGACTATTTCGACTTCGTCGGCGAAATCGGCTCGAGCGCCGTTTTCCTGTGCCGGAAGGAAATCCCCCTAGCCGTCGTGCACGGGCTCGAAAACGAGCTGCCGCCTGCCGAACAGCTCCGCCTTGCCAGCATTGCCCTGCACCGGTCCGCCGATCCTGCCCGCCGCTTCTTCATGGCGCTCTCGAAGATGCGCCTGATCCGAAAGCTCGAGGGCCAGGTGGCGGCGCGAGCCTATCTCGAGTCGATCAGGACCGAGTTTCCCGAGCAGGTCGCCCAAACCGACAACATGCGCCTGAGCTCGGCCCTTCGGAGGGCCGAGGAGCTTCTCGTCGAGAAACCGCGGAAGGCGCGCAATGATGGAATGCGGACACCCCGGCGGCGCGCGCTGTCCCTCTAGCAGGATGGGTCCATGAACAAGTGTCTCTCTACCGACGAAATCTCGCAGTACCGTCGCGACGGTTTCCATTTTCCGATCCGCGTCCTGTCCCCCGGCGAGGCGCGCGCCTGCCGCGACCGTCTGGAGGCGCATGAACGCGCCGCGGGCGGACCGATCGCGGGAGACATGCGCCACAAGGTGCATCTGCTCTTCACCTGGGCCAACGCGCTCGCACGACATCCCGCCATCCTCGATGCGGTTGAGGACATCATCGGACCGGACATCCTGTGCTGGAGCAGCACCTTCTTCATCAAGGAGGCGCGGTCGCCCTCCTTCGTGTCGTGGCACCAGGATGCGACCTACTGGGGCCTCAGCACCGACGAGGTCGTCACCGCCTGGGTGGCCTTCGCCGATGCGCCCGTCGAAAGCGGCGCGATGCGGTTCTGGCCGGGCAGCCATCTCAGGAACCAGCTCGAGCATCGCGACACGTTCGACGAGAACAACCTCCTGAGCCGCGGCCAGGAGATCGCGGTCGACGTTCCCGACGGCGCCGGGGTCGACGTCCCTCTGAAGGCCGGCGAGATGTCGCTGCACCATGTGCTGCTGGCCCACGCCTCGGGGCCGAACACGACCGACGACCGCCGCATCGGGCTGGCCCTGCGCTACATCCCTCCCCATGTCCGACAGCTCAAGGTGCGCGATTCGGCCACCCTGGTCCGCGGCCATGATCCTCACGGAAACTTCGATCCCGAGCCCGCCCCGAAGGCCGACCTCGATCCCGCGGCACTCGCCACCCATCGCGAGGCCGTCGAACGGTCGGCCAAGGCCCTCTACTCGGGCACCGACCGCACGACCTTCCGCGCATAGGCAAGCAGGAGCGAGACTTGAGCGCTGAGACATTGAGCCGCCGAGTCCTGCTAGGCAGCGGGCTGGTCACCGCTCTGAGCGGGACTGAGGCGATGGCGCAGGCGACGGCGCAGGCCTTCGTGGAGAGTCTCTATCGACCGTATCTCAACGCTGGCTTCCAGGGACAGCCTTACGGCGATACCGCCCGGTTCTTCGTCCCGGCCCTCGCCCAGGCGATTGACCGCGACAATCGTGAGGCCAGGCGCCGGAACGAGGTGCCGACCCTGAATGGCGATCCCTTCGTCGACGCCCAGGATTGGGAAATCTCGAAGCTCTCGATCGACGTGACAGCCAGCGGCGATGCCGCGACTGCCCGGGTATCGTTCCAGAATTTCGCCGAAGCCAGACGCGTCGTGCTGGAGCTCGTGAAAACACCCGCGGGCTGGCGCATCGCCGACATCAAGGCGCCCAGCGGCTCCCTGAAGGCGCTCTACAAACTCAGGTGACCGTCAGTGGCGCCAGCTCGAATCGACCTTGTCGAGCTTGCGAACGAGCGCAGCGAATTCGAGATCGCCGATCCCGACGGCGGATTCCATCTCCGAAAAGCGGTCCATGTCGGCACCGGACTTGGCGGCGAGATTGTCGCCCAGGACGTTGAGCGTTCCCGCCGCGGCTGCGTCGAGCTGGATCTGGCAGGCGCGCTCCAGGCGATAGAGCCGCAGGAAGGCCTCGGGCACCGAGCGGCCCGTGGTCAGAAGCCCGTGGTTGCGCAGCATCATCGCCTGGTTGTTGCCGAGGTTCGCCAACAGCCGCGCCCGCTCGTCGAGATCGAGGCTGGGACCTTCATAGTCATGGTACGACAGCTTGCCGTGGAAGGCGGTGGCGACCATCGACACCGGCAGCAGCCCGTCCTTGAGCGCGCAGACCGCCATGCCGGCGCGCGTGTGGGTATGCATCACGACCTTGTGGCGCTCGGCATGGGCCATGTGGACCGCCGAGTGGATCACGAAGCCGGCGTAGTTCACCGGATGCGGGCTCGGCTCGACGATCTTCCCGTCGAGGTCGATCTTGACCAGGTTCGAGGCGGTCACCTCGTCGTAGTTCAGCCCGAAGGGATTGATCAGGAAGTGCGGCGCCTCGCCCGGCACCCGCGCGGTGAGATGGCCATAGATCAGCTCGGTCCAGCCGAAATGGTCGACCAGCCGGTAGGCGGCGGCGAGCTGGCGGCGCAGCACCCATTCGCCGTCGGCCGGCGGCAGCGCGTGCACGTCGATGCCGGTGAGCGGCAGTTCGGAAGCGATCGGCATGTCCATGGCAGGTCCTCCAGCGGCGGCGACGAAGCTTAGGCCCGCGCGCTATGCTGGGGCAACAAGAGAGGAAACGCCACAATGTCCGAACCCCAGCGCCTCGACACGACACGATTGCAGAAGATCGCCCAGGCTTACTGGGAGAGCGCCGCCCTGATGGCCGCGGTCGAACTGGAGATCTTCACCGCCATCGCCCATGGACACGACACGATTCCCGCCGTGGCAAAAGCCGCAGGCATCTCCGAGCGCAACGCCGAGCGCCTGCTGACCGTGCTGGCCGCCATGACCCTGCTGTCGCGCGACGGCGAGCGCTTCACCAACGCGCCCGACGTCCAACGCTTCCTGGTGAAGGACGGCGAGCGCTATGCGGGCCCGTGGATCCTGTTCACCAAGCCGCGCTGGAAGGCGTTCGGCGAGCTCTCCGAGCGGCTGCGCGACAGCCAGGAGAACCGATTGGGTGCCTACGTGGACTTCACCGTCGAGGACGCACGGCGCTATCACGCCGCGACCTACTCGATCGGCATGGGCGCCGCCCGCCTGTTCAGCCGCAGCGTCGACCTCTCGGGCCGCAAATTGCTGCTCGATCTCGGCGGCGGCTCCGGCGCCTACAGCATCGTCGCCACGAAGACCTTTCCCGGCCTGGAGGCGATCGTGCTCGACCTGCCGCCGGTCACGGTGGTAGCCGACGAATACATCGAGGCCAACGGCGCCACTGGGCGCGTCCGGACCCTCCCCGGCGACTTCACCGAAACCCCTTTCCCGCAGGGCGTCGACGTCGTCGTCATGGCGAGCAACCTGCCGCAATACGAGCCCGCCCTGATTCGCCGGGTGGTCGCCAAGGCCTTCGAGGCCCTCGTCCCGGGCGGCGAGATGCACCTGATCGGCGAGACCCTGCACGACGACCGCAACGGCCCCCTCTCGGCCGCGCTGTGGGGCCTGAACGAGGCCATCCAGAACAGCACAGGCCTCGCCCACACCGAATCGGAGGTGAAAGGATATCTGCAGGGGGCGGGCTTCGCCGACGTGACCGTCCACCCCTTCGTCCCCGGCGTCCTGTCCCGGATCGCCGGCCGGAAACCCGGCTGAACGAGCGGGGTTGCGTCGGCGCGGCCATTCGACTATCAGTCCGCCTCTGGCCCTATGCTCCCTTCGTCTAGAGGCCTAGGACGTGGCCCTCTCAAGGCTAAAACACGGGTTCGAATCCCGTAGGGAGCGCCAGGCTAATCCCCTGAAAAGCAGAGCATTTGCCGTTTTTTTTGCTGGCCGGGATTGGCCGATGAGCGGCCACGCGTACCGCCGGTTTCCTGGGAATGTTTGTCGTTCCCGCAAAGGCGCCCCAGTTCCGCATGTGCGCGAAGCGGCGTTCCCCGCGAGGACCGAGGCCGCTTCATGCGCTGTTATCCGACCGCTCGCCAAAGCTGAGTACAAAAAGCCAACCCACTAAGAGTTCCGGGCTCGGGCCTTCCTCGACCTGAAGCAGCAGTACGAGGCTGCAGCGAGAGCCTGCGAGAAGGCACACAGCCTCCGACCCATCGAGAAAGCCGGCGATACCCTCCAGGCTGCCGGTTCCCAGATCGTCCCGCAGCCTCTTGAACCACGGATGCCGCAGTCGCCCATCCGTGCCCGTGATCGGTTAGGAGGCCTCGATCAACCCGGCACGGACGGGTCCTTCGGCGATTCGTAGGGTGTGTCTTGGCCGTCAGACGACCAGGAAATCAGATGCCGTTAGAAGGGGCGCCCCGGTCAGGACCGCAAACTGGCTCGCACCACCGGCTCCCGCGCCGTTGACGTCGTAGAATAGAACCCCGCTGATCGCGTTGTAGACAATTTGAGGGCCGACGCCTGTCGCCGTTCCAACGGCAAACTGGGCCGGGTCCAGTTGACCCAATGCCAAGCCTTGAAAATAGTTTTCCTGATTGATCTCGAATGTGTCCGAACCTGGCGTAAAGTCAGTGATCCGATCGCGGTTGTCGCCTGCGCCGATGGGCGTGTCGAAGACGAAGGTATCGTTCCCGGTACCGCCGGTCAGAACGTCGTGCCCGGTGCCGCCGCCCAGCCGGTCGTTGTCGGCTCCGCCATTCAGCGTGTCGCGTGCCTCGTTGCCGAACAGCACGTCGTCGCCGTTGCCGCCGTTCAGCATATCTCGGAAGCCGGAGCCAAAAAGTCTGTCGTCGTTGGTCGATCCCGTAATGAAGATCTTCGATGTGAGCCCGCCGTCACGGATCTCAACCGAGTTATCCCCGCCGATACCGGTCGTGAAATCCAGGAGGCCGCCCGCGCCCCGCAGAGTAAACGAGATCTGCGTATCGGGAGCGGCGAGATCGGCCGTGAAACCACTGAATGAGGAGAGCTGCTTCACCGACCCACTGAGGAATCCGTAGTAGGTATCCAGGACTTCGACATCACGGAATGCGAAATCACCTAGATCCGCCGATCGGACCGTGTCGGTCCCATTGCCTCCGGCGACCAGGCCGGAACTGGTGCTGCTGCCGTCGAGCCGGATCGTGTCGTTGCCCTCGCCACCATGGATCGTGGCGCTTGCACCGGATGTCGAGAGGACATCGTTCCCCCCGTAGCCGCTGATCCTGTCGTTGCCCGTCCCGCTATCCAGAATGTCATCGCCGGCTTCGCCGATCAGAAAGTTGTCGAGTGCATTGCCTGTCAGCGTCAATCCCGCCGAGCCCAGCACCCGCAGGGTTTCGATCTCCACCCCCGGCGCGAGAGAATAGTTGACGATTGAATAGATGGTGTCGCTGCCGTCACCCACCCCTTCGACCACGACGTCGCCTAAATCATCGACCTGGAAAGTATCATTGCCCCCACCCCCGATCATGGTGTCGGCGCCGAGAAGGCCGTTCAATCCGTCGTCACCCAGACCACCGTTCAGGGTATCGGTGCCATCGCCGCCCAGTATCTCGTTGGCAAGATCGTTGCCGGTGCCATCGAAGTCGCCAACTCCGATGAACCGGAGCCATTCGACCTCTGGCGCCAGAACGTAGGTCGCCAATGTCGTTCTGACCTCGTCCTTACCCTCACCCGCCGATTCGACAACGACATCGGCAACATCATCTACATAGTAACCGTCATCGCCCGAGCCGCCGGTCATTGTGTCGCCGCCCGCCCCGCCGATGAGCCAGTCGTTGCCGGCCCCCCCCACGAGAGTGTCGTTGCCGGCGCCGCCAACAACCCTGTTGTCCAGATCGTTGCCAGTTCCGACGAAATCGCCAGTCCCGAAAAAACTCAGCACTTCGACACTGGCGCCCAGCGTGTAGTTGGCCAGCGTTGTAAACACCTTATCGAGACCCTCACCCGACTCTTCGATGACCTGGTCATTGATGTTGTCGAGATAATACCAGTCGTTGCCCGTACCGCCGGTCATCGTGTCGGAATCTAGGCCGCCGAACAGTCTGTCTTCACCTTGCCCACCGACGAGCGTGTCGTCGCCGGCATCGCCATAGAGCAGGTCGTTGCCGGCGAGGCCGTCTATAAAGTCGTCACCGCCCAGGCCGAATACGGTATCGTCGGCGGCGGAGGTAACGCCGACGCCGATGATGTCGTTACCGGGTGTACCGTCGATCATGGACCAAGCCCTCTTATTCCAGGGCAGCATGCATCTGTTTGAGCCAAGAGCAAGCCCGCCAAATTGCCAATTGAATGGTGTAATTTTCAACCGTGAGGCGCTGTGAGCGCGGAAGGTAATGATAGGTTGAAAGTTTTCGATTAGCGCATGCACGTCCATTCGTACGATGCGCGGGAATACGCTATCGTCGAAGCACGGTGCCGAGCAACAATCTCAGGATCTGTCTGAGAAGCATCCTTCCGCCGACCCGCCCGACGCGCTTGGCAACTGGTCTGAGGGGGCTCGACAGCCGAATATTCCGGGGTGCTGGCCGCGTTGGCTGTTCCTGGATGACCGGACTGCGAACCGACTGGCCTGTCGTCGCGCCTTCATCTCGGCTCTGCGTTTTTTGCCGGGCGCGCAGCTTTGCTGGGCTCAACGTCTTGGTGGCCCGAGGTGGCCCATCCGTCATCCTACGAGTTTTGTCCGCGCATCGTACCGACCCGGCACTTCCTTCGTCATTCGTCGATGGTGAAGCACAGCAAGAAAAAGACGCCGGCGCGGTGATGAACCGCGCCGGCGCTCGAAAGATCTCAGCGTCGGATCGCTACCAGAAGCGCGTCGAGCCGAGGAAGGCGACGGCGGTGCGCTCG
>CANIEC010000054.1 GCA_947466085.1 Rhodospirillales bacterium | reverse complement strand
TTGCGATGTCCGGGAGCGCCGAAGAAGGTACGATCACACACCACCCTTCCGCATTGCCTCAAAGATTGACCGCCGTCGGCCGCGCATCCTTCCAGTCGATCCACCGGTCGAGATGCATGAAGCGTCCATCGTCGGTGCCGATCTCGCGGGCGATCAAGGCGTTCAGCTTGCCGTTCATCATCGCGATCAGGTCGCGGTTGCTCTCGAAGTCGTACGCAAGGTTCACGACCTCGTCGGGATCGTTCACGAGGTCGTAGAGTTCGAGATCGTTATTGGCCCGAAGTTCCTCCAGCGTCGCCGGCGTGTTGAAGCCGCGGAACGAGAAGTAGCGGCTGAACTTGTAGCGCTCGTCGACGATCGAGCGGATGCAGACGCGCAGTTTCCAGTCGACCGGGAACGACTCGATCTTCCTGAACTGGTCAGATCGTGCGATCGATTTGTCCTGCAGGGTCTCGTAGAGCGTCCGCGTGAAATTGGCGTCGTGCACCATGAGCTGGCTGTAGCAGAACAGCGTGCCGCCGCGGTTCCGGGTGAAGGCCGGATTCACCGGCTGGCGCAGCAGGGGCGAGAAATCCTGGCCCTTCATCTGTTTCATCGTATCGGCCACCGGCGTCGTCGACTTCGCCGTGAGCGCAACGATGGTCGGCACGAAGTCGAGATGCGAGGTGAGCTCCAGGCAGCGCTGGCCACCCTTGATCTCCGGATGGACCACCAGCATCGGCACGTGGTTCTGCTGGCGGTAGGTCGTCGTGCCCTTGCCCTGCAGGCCGCCATGGCTGGCCAGCAGCTCGCCGTGGTCCGACGTGAAGATCACGATGGTCTTGTCGGTGAGGTCGAGCCGGTCGAGCTGCTCCAGCACCTGCACGATCTGCTGGTCGGCGTCGCGAATGGCGTTGAAGTAGTAGTTCTGCCGGAGCCGCATGCGCCACTCTTCCTGCGGGATCAGCCCGGTCAGGATGGCATTGGCCCCCTTGTAGATGCGATGCGCCGGCACGCGGTCGGGCGTGTCGAACGATTGCTGCCAGGTCTTCTGCAGCGGGATCTCGTTCCATTCCCGCCGGTAGAAGGAATCGTCCGGCGGATGGTCGATCTTGAGCTTGGCCTCGACCGCCTGCACCGGCTTCTCGCCGCGCCTGTCGGTGTTCACCCACATGACGTCGTGCGGGTTCACGAGATTGATCGCGAGATACCAGGGCTGCTTCCTGTCGGTCATCGGCCGGCCCTTGGCCTTGAGCCACTGGATGGCCTGTGCCGCCGTGATCTGGTCGTACTGGTAGCCGCCCTGCGCGCCTTCGATGAAGTCGCCGACGCCGGTATAGTCGTAGAAGCCGTAGTCGCGATCCATCATGGTCTCGAACAGCGCCTTGATGTCGTCGGCGCGGTTCTCCATCGCCATCGCGCCGTTCAGGTGCCACTTGCCCTTGTAGGCGGTGTAGTAGCCCATCTTGCGCAGGATCTTGCCGATGGTCGGCAGCCCGGGATCCAGGCTCTTCATGTAGGGGAGCCCGGCATTGTCGAAGATGCCGTTATGCGGCATGTGCAGGCCGGTATAAATCACCGCCCGCGAGGCCGAACACATGTCCGCCGCGATCTGGTGATTCTCGAAATAGGTCCCCGTGGTGCGCAGCCGTTCGTGTCCCGGCAGCGGCATGGGCCAGCCCGGGCCCATGTAATGCTCCTGGTCCGTCAGGATGAAGAGGATGTTGTAGCCGCCCTCGTTCGAGCCCGGCGCCTCGGCAGACGGAAAGGCCGATTCGGTGCCGCCGGTGATGCTGGTCGTTTGCGCCTGGGCGGGCGTATCGCAAGCGGCCGTCGCGGCGAGAGCGGCGCTGCCGGCAATGAAGGTCCTGCGCGATGGATCTGTCATGGCTTCCTCGGAGAGAACTCGTTCATCTCGTAGCACCGAATCTTGGCATGCGCGCAAGGTCGAGAAGCCGGGCGCAGTCGACATGTTCTTCGAGATGATCGGCCAGCCGGTCGAGCGTTTCCTCTATCACAGCCTCGTAGTCGAGACCGGAACTCGCGGCGCCGATCCTCTGCAGCCAGTGACGCCGCTGTCGATCGTCGGCCAGCAAACCGTGAATGTAGCAGCCGATAACTCGGCCGCTCGCATCGATCGCGCCGTCGGTGCCGCCGCGATCGAGAGCGAGCAGCGGACGCGCTGTCGTGGTCGTGCGACCGACATGCATTTCGTAACCCTTGAACGGCACGCCCTCCGGCACGGTCTTTCCGGTGACCTCGACCAGGACCTTGTCGCCGCCCAGAACGGTCTCCGCCTCGAGCAGGCCGAGCCCTTCGACGCTGCCGGGTGGTCCTTCGATGCCTTCGGGATCGGCGACGCGCCGGCCGAGCATCTGATAGCCGCCGCAGAGGCCCAGCACGTGGCCACCGCGGCGGAGATGCGCCGCGAGGTCGATGTCCCAGCCGACCTCGCGCAGGGTGGCGAGATCGGCAATGGTGGCCTTGGACCCGGGCAGGATGACGAGTCGCGCATCGCCCGGAATCGGTTCGCCGGGCCGGACGAACACGACATCGACGCCTGGCTCCAGACGCAGCGGATCGACATCGTCGAAGTTGGCGAGGTGCGGATAGGCCAGCACGACGACCTTCACGGCGCCGCCTGGCGCACTGCGGCCGGGCAGGCTGAGCGCGTCCTCCGCAGGCAGCCTGATGGCGTCGGGGAAGTAAGGCACGAGGCCCAGCGCCGGCCAGCCGGTCTGCTGCGCGATCAGCGTCATGCCGTCGGCGAACAGGCTCGGATCGCCGCGGAAGCGGTTGACGATGAAACCCACGATCATCGCAGCGTCTTCGGGATCGATCACGGCCCTGGTGCCGACCAGGCTCGCGATGACGCCGCCGCGGTCGATGTCGCCTACAAGCACGACCGGCACATCCGCGGCGCGTGCAAAGCCCATGTTGGCGATGTCGTCGGCGCGCAGATTGACCTCGGAAGCGGAACCGGCGCCCTCCACCAGCACGAGATCGGCTTCGGCGGCGAGACGGCCGAAACTGCCCATGACAGCATCGAGCAGGCTAGCCTTGATGGCCTGGTAGTCGCGCGCCCCGGTGTTGCCCACGACGCGGCCCTGCACGACGAGCTGGGCGCCGACATCGCTCTGGGGCTTCAGCAGTACCGGATTCATGTGAACGCTGACGGCCGCCCGTGCCGCCCGCGCCTGCAGCGCCTGGGCGCGGCCGATCTCGCCGCCATCGGCCGTCACCGCCGCATTATTGGACATGTTCTGCGGCTTGAACGGCCGGACCCGCAGGCCACGCCGGACGAAGACCCGGGCGAAGCCTGCGACCAGCAGCGACTTGCCGACATCGGAGCCTGTCCCCTGGATCATCAGAGCGCGTGCTTGCATGGGCCTCCAAAAGAAGGGCAAACTCAGTTTGTAAATTTCATTTCCGGTGCGAATAGCCGGTTGACGGACGAGAACGCAGGAACCTATCTGGAATGAACGTGCGCCCCAAGAAGCGCCTCCAAGGAAGCGGCCTTGTAAGGTGATGGCGGTTTCGAATCGATTTTTGGGGCTGTCGTCGGCCGTGCTCTTAGTCGCATGGCAAGTGTCGGCTTTTGCCCAGGCGGTGATCGAGGAGGAGCCACCGAAGACCTTCGCCCAAGGCTTCATACAGGGCGTCGGCCTCCCGGCGATCGGCCTCTATCATCTCGCCGCGATGATCGGCATCGGCATCCTGGTCGGAATCGCCGCGCGGGGCATCTTGCCCGTCCTGGCGTTCGGACTGGCCGCCATCGCCGGCGTGGCGATACAGCTTAGTCCCTATGACATTCCCGCGGATGGCTTGTTCGTGGCGCTGACGACCATGGTCATAGGCGTCCTGATCCTGCTGCGCCAGCCGCTGAGCCCCATGGTGGCGTCGATCGTGTTCGCCGTCGCGGGACTGGCGCATGGCTATTCCCTCGGCTCCGTACTGGTCGATGCCGATACCGTGGCGATCGTCGCCTATGTCTCGGGCCTGCTGGTCGCCCAGACTGGGCTGGGCGTGGTATCCTGCGCGATCACCTTGGGCGCAACGAAGTGGCCGGCACAGCGGACCGCGCTCATGATCGCGGGCTGCCTCGTGATGGTGGCCGGCGGAGTTGCCGCCATCGAAGCGGCCGGCCTGATCGGCTGAACGTGGCGCCCCTTCGAAGGGTATGAACATCCTCGTTCTTTCGTTCAGTCGGTGGAGTTGATGACGCATCCGGTTTTCGCTGCGGCCTTCCGGGCCGAGTTTCGCGAGCTCGTCCTGTGGCGGCGTGACGTGCGGCGCTTCCGCACCGATCCTGTGGCGCGCGAGCGTATCGACGCCTTGCTTGAAGTGGCCAGCCACGCGCCATCGGTTGGACTGAGCCAGCCCTGGCGGTTCGTGCATGTCGAGTCGGTGGAACGCCGCCGCGCCGTGGTCGAGAGCTTCACCGAGGCGAACGAGGACGCGCTTGCCGGTTACGGCGGCGAGAAGCATGCGATCTATGCCGGCCTGAAACTGGCGGGCCTGAAGGAAGCGCCTGTCCATCTCGCGGTCTTCTCCGACGACGGCACGCACACCGGCAGCGGCCTTGGCCAGCAGACCATGCCGGAGACGCTGCACTATTCCGTGGTGGCCGCGATCCAGACCTTGTGGCTGGCGGCGCGGGCCGACGGTATCGGCATGGGCTGGGTCTCGATCCTCGATCCGAAGAAAGTGACCCGGGCACTCGACGTGCCGGCGGGCTGGAACCTCGTCGCCTATCTCTGCCTCGGCTTCCCGGCCGAGGAGCATCTCGATCCCGAACTGGAGCGGCATCACTGGGAAGTGCGCAGCGACATCAGTGACGTCGTCTTCACGCGCTGACGCTTTGACACCCGGTTCGTCCCGGTCATTATTGTGCCTCATCACCGGAGGCAGCGCGTGACTTCAGGAGATCGGCCGGCAGAGCAATCGATCTCCGATGGGGCCCTGTATTTTCTGGCGGCCCTGTGCGGCCTGGCCACCGGCGTCGTCGGCGCCGCCTTTCATCTCGTCGTCGATATGCTGGTCCACTGGCCGTCGTGGCTGGTCGAGCGTCTCGGTCCTGGCACCTTGACCATCGTCGCGGCTGCAGGGGTTGCCGCCGTTGCCCTGGTATCGTCCTTCCTGCTCACGCGTCGCATCGCGCCCGAGGCGGCCGGCAGCGGCGTCCAGGAGATCGAAGGCGCGATGGAGGGACTGCGCGAGGTGCGCTGGCGGCGCGTGCTGCCGGTGAAATTCGTTGGCGGCGTGCTGGCGCTGTCGTCCGGTCTCGTCGCGGGACGCGAAGGTCCCACCATTCATATGGGCGCGTCGATCGCACAGGCCGTCTCGGAGCGCATGAAGCTGACAGAGGCGGAGTTGCGCGGCCTGCTGGCGGCGGGTGCCGCGGCCGGCCTCGCGGCCGCCTTCAACGCGCCGCTGGCGGCGATCCTTTTCGTGATCGAGGAGACACGCAAGCAGTTCCGCTACACTCTGCGTTCCTACACCGCCGTCATCATCGCCTCGACCGCCAGCGCCATCGGCATGGAGCTGGTGGGCGGCACCGCGCCTCAGCTCAAGCTCGACAATGCAGAGATGCCTCTGTCGCTGCTGCCGGCGTTCCTGGTGCTGGGCGTGTTCCTGGGCGGGCTGGGCCTCGTCTTCAATCGCACGCTGCTCTACCTGCTCGACTGGGTGGCGCACACGTTTCGAAAGGCGCCGTTCGTGCCGGCCCTCGTGGTCGGGGCGGCGATCGGCGCATTGGCCATCGTGCTGCCGCAGGCCGTGGGTGGTGGCGAACTGCTGATTCCCGGCCTCGTCACCGGCAACCTGCCCATCCAGATCCTGCTGCTGCTCTGCCTGCTGCGCTTCGTCGGCGTGATGGTCAGCTATCCGGTGGGCGTTCCCGGCGGCATCTTCGCGCCACTGCTGACGCTGGCCACCACTGTGGGCCTGATCGCGGCGGCGCTGCTGCAGATGGCCGTGCCGCTGCCGCCGCTGGCGGGCGCCGCCTTTGCCATCGCCGCGATGGGCGGCCTGTTCTCCGCCTCCATCCGCGCGCCGCTGGTCGGCGTCGTGCTGGCCGCCGAGCTGACCGGCGGCTACGCGCTCATCCTGCCGCTGATCGTGACCTGCGTGACGGCCAATGCCGTCGCGCAGGCATTGGGCAGCCGGCCGCTCTACGAACTGCTTCTGGAGCGCACCTTGCGACTTGCGGGGAAGACACCGCCACCGCCTGTCACGACCGGCGTGCCGACGCCGGTCGGTATGGACGACAAACCCTAGGTCGCGGGCGGCAGGAACCAGTCGAGGATCCGTGCATTCTCGTCGCGCGGATAGGTATGCGACAGGTCGGCGATCTCGCGATAGACGACATCGGCGCCGGCCTGCCTCAGGGCCCGCTCGGCGCCTTGCGCCATTTCCGGGGGAAACATCCAGTCCTGCGTGCCGTGCACGATGTGAACCGGCAGGCCGCGCACGCGGCCCGCGTCGGCGAAACTCATCAGCATCGGATGGAAGCTCGCGGCGACCGGCGCCAGGTGTGTAAAATGGCAGTCGTCGCGCAGGCCGATGACATAGGTGAAGGTGCCGCCGTCACTCATGCCGGTCAGGAGCTGGTGCGAGGCGTCGATGTTCCAGTCGTTGGCGACATCGGCCGCCATGCGGTGGATGCGTGGCCCGTCGACCTCCGGCTCCATCAGCGACCATGTGGCGCCGGATGCCGTGGGGGCCAACACGATGAAGCCGCGCGTGCGCGCCTCGCGCACCCAGCTCCACAGGAATGCGCCGCCGTTGCCGCTGCCGCCATGCAGCGCCACGACCAGCGGCCAGCTTTTCGCCGCATCGTAGTATTCCGGCACGTACAGCGAGAAGGCGCCGCGCGTGCCGGACGGGCCGGCGACATGCATGAAGCCCACGCCCTCGCGCGTCGGATCGGCGGCGGCGAGGCGTGCCTGCAGAGCCTCGTCGCTCCGCGCCGGCTGTTCGAGGAAGAAGTTGCCGACGGGTCGAAGAAACGGCGACAGCGGATAGAGCGCCTCGCAGGCCTGAGGATAGCCACGCAGGCTGCGATAGGCGGCCACGATCGGCTGTGGCGCCTCGGGAGCGGCAATCAGACCCTGGATTGCCTCCCCGGCGAACACCGCCGCCCGCTCGAGATGATCGCGCACCGGCGCCAGCCGTCCTGGCCAGTCGAGCGCGCGCGAGGCGGCGAGGGCGGGTGCGAGATCGTCGTTGCGACCGGCCAGGGCTTCGACGACCTGGGCCAGAGTCTGCGGCGAGAGGTGCCGGCCGGCTAACTCGATGGCATGCAGGGCGCGCAGGGTCGCGGGGACCAGCGCGGAGAGGGCGTCGATGGCAGCCTCTTCGGCCATCAGTCCTTCAACATGGTTGCTTCGAGCGGCGGCTTGCCGCGGATCATGTCGGCCGCCTTCTCGGCGATCATCAGCACCGAGGCGTTGAGGTTGGCGGAGGGCATGGTCGGCATGATCGAGGCATCGACCACGCGCAGGCCTTCGAGTCCGCGCACGCGGAGCTGGTCGTCGACGACGGCGGTCGGATCGCTGTCCGGTGCCATGCGGCACGAGCCCATCAGATGGAAGGTCGTCGTGCCACGCTCCTTGGCGGCCTGCATCAGGTCGGCATCCGACTGCTTCTCGGCACCGGGAAACTCTTCGCGGTCGTAGTATTTGCTGAGCGCCTTCGAGCCCAGCAGGCGCCGCGCCAGCTTCATGCCGGCCAGCAGCACGCGGCGGTCGCTCTCCGCGCCGAGATAGTTCGGCTGGATGATCGGATGCTCGAACGGATCGGCCGAGCGGGCACGGACATAGCCGATCGAATCGGGCCGCTGCTGCCACGAGGCGATGGTCATGCCGGGGAAATCGTCGAGTGTCGACTGAACGCCCTCCTTGTAGCTCGCCGGCGTGAAGGTGAGCTGCAGGTCGTAATTCTCGATGTTCTCGTCGGACTTCCAGAAGACGTAGATGAGCGTCGGATTGAGCGTCAGCAGGCCCTTGCGCGTCGTGACGTATTTCAGGACCTCGCCCGCCAGGCGCAGTCCCTTGGAGCGCTCGTTGATACTCATGGCGTTCTTGACGCGCGCGACGAAGCGCGGCGCATAGTGGTCGCGCAGATTCTCGCCGACCCCCGCCAGCTCGTGCTTCACCTCGATGCCGAGCGACTTCAGCAAAGGTCCCGGGCCGATGCCCGAGAGCTGCAGAAGCTGCGGCGAGTTCACCGTTCCGCCGCTCAGGATCACTTCCCGGGTGGCGCGGACTTCCATCGGCGTGCCGGTGCGGCCGCCCTTGCGGTAGCGCACGCCGACGGCGCGCTTGCCCTCGAGGATGATCGATGTCGCCTGCGCGTGGGTGCGCACCGTGAGGTTGGGCCGCGACATGGCGGGATGGAGATAGCCTCGAGCGGCGCTGATCCTGCGGCCGTTCTTGATGATGCGCTGGACGTAGCTCACGCCCGCCTGCTTCGTGCCGTTGTAGTCGGGGTTGCGCGGGATGCCCTGTTCCACGGCGCCTTCGATGAAGGCCTCGCACAGGGGATCGCGCCATTCGAGGTCGGTGATCGGCAGGTTGCCCTCGCTGCCGCGGAAGGTCGCGTCGGCGTCGCTCGCCATGCGGTGTTCGCTGCGGCGGAAGTAGGGGAGCACGTCGGAATAGCCCCAGCCGCGGTTGCCGCGCTGCGCCCAGCCGTCGAAGTCGAGCCGCTGGCCGCGGTTGTAGATGTGGCCGTTGATCGAGCTCGATCCGCCCAGGGTCTTGCCGCGCGGCGCGGCGATGGCACGGCCGCCGGTCCATTCGCTGGGCTCGGACTTGTAGAGCCAGTTCACCTTGGGATCGACCAGCGTGTACATGAAGCCGGCCGGGATATGGATGAAGGGATGCCAGTCGCGGGGGCCGGCTTCGAGCACGCAGACCGTGACGTTGGGGTCCTCGCTCAACCGGTTGGCCAGTACGCTGCCGGCCGAACCGGCCCCCACGATCACGTAGTCGAAACTCTCCATCCGGTTGCTTTCTTTCTTTCTTCCTGAGCGGGCCTAGGATCGGGATTGACCACCGGATTTGGGCAGGAAGCAATGCTCCATCGCGGGAAAACGTCGGGCCCGCACATCGGCTGAATAGGCGGCCGCGGCCTCGGAGATCTTGCCGCCGAGGTCGGCGTAGCGCTTCACGAACCGCGGGGTGAAATCGCTGAACAGGCCGAACACGTCCTCCGACACGAGGATCTGGCCGTCGCAGGCCGGCGAGGCGCCGATGCCGATGGTCGGGATCGGGATCGCCGCGGTGATGGCGGCGGCCACCGGCTCCAGCGTGCCTTCCAGCACGACCGCGAAGGCGCCGGCCTTGGCCATCGCCTCGGCATCGCGCGTCACCTGCTGCGCCTCCTCGTCGGAACGGCCGGTCGCCTTGAAGCCGCCCGCCACGTTGACGGCCTGGGGCATCAGCCCGACATGGGCGCAGACCGGGATGCCCCGCTGCACGAGGTAACGCACCGTCTCGGCCATGACCTCGCCGCCCTCGAGCTTCACGCCGCTGGCGCCGGTCTCGGACATGATGCGCGCGGCACTGTGGAACGCCTGCTCCGGGCTCGCCTGGTAGCTGCCGAAGGGCAGGTCGACGATCACGCAGGCACGGCTCGCGCCGCGCATCACGGCCGAGCCATGGGCGATCATCATGTCGAGCGTGACGGGAAGCGTGCTGTCGAAGCCGTAGAGCACCATGCCCAGCGAATCGCCAACCAGCAGCAGGTCGACATGCGGATCGAGCCAGCGTGCCATCTGCGTGGTGTAGGCGGTAAGGCACACGATCGGCTCGCCGCCCTTGCGGGCACGGATCTGCGGCGTGCTCACTCTCTTGGCTGCGGTGACGGCGCTCATGATCTCCAGACCTTTCGAAAGCCGGCTAGTGGATGACGAACCGCGGCAGCAGCATGCTGATCGACAGGCCGCCGCCGGGACGGTTGGCGGCGCTCACCTGGCCGCCCAATGCCTCGACGTTGCGCCGCACGATCCACAGGCCGAGGCCCGAATGCTCGACGGCGCTGTCGCTGCCTATGCCATCCTCGGGGCGCAAAGAGAAGTAGCGCTGGAAGACGCTGTCGATCTTGTCGGTTTCGATGCCCGGCCCCTGGTCGTCGACGGTCAGTTCCACGGTATCGGCGGAGACGCGCAGCGAAACGGCGATCTTCGAGCCGGCGGGCGAGAAGCTGATGGCGTTCTCCAGCACGTTCTGCACAACGATCTCCATCATGCCCGTCGCGGTACGGACGATGGCGCCGCGGTCGAGCTTCACGACGAGGCCGATGTCGCGGGCCGCGAGGATCTCCCGGAAATGCCGTGCCGCATCCTCGACGAGGAGCGCGAGGTCGGTGGGCACGCGTGGCGCGTCGATCAGGTCGGCGGTCCCCATGTCGTGGCGCTGGGCGGCATTCACGAGGTTCAACAGGCGCGCCAGCGAGGAATCGACGATCTCGAGCGCGCGGCGCGCGCGCTGGTCTTCCTCGGGCACGGCGCGGTGCACCGGACGCAGCGCCGACTGTACGGCGGCGAGCGGCGTCTTGAAGGAATGCGCATTGTCCTCGGCCGACTGGCGGATCTCGCGCGACACGCGGCGCAGCTCATGCACCAGCCGGTCGAAGTCGCGGGCGACGCCCGCCAGTTCGGGCACGGTATTGCGCTGGACGAAGGTTGCGTCCGCCGCACGGCCCAGCGCGATCTCGTCGGCGACGTTGCGAAAGCGGCGCAGGCTGAGACGGATGCCCAGCGCCACCAGCACCGCCAGCAAGGCACCGACCAGATAGATCGCCGCGGCGATGCGGATTTCGCGCGTCTGCCAGTAAGGGCGGCCGATCGAGGTGTTGAGGAAATCCGAGGCGACGTGCGTGGTCGTCAGGATCCAGCAGTTGCCGCGGGCGCGGATCGGGATGATCGACGTCAGCAGCTCGACCGTGCCGTCGGCACGGCTGTAGCGCATCTCGTCGGACGCGTTCCAGGTGCAGGCTTCCGACAGGCGCTGCAGGATGCCGCGCTGACCGAGTTCCTCCAGTTCCGCCGTCACCGCCTCCGGTGCCAGCGGTGGCGCCGAAGCGACCAGAAAGAAGCGGCTCGCCGAACGGGCTGCCGGAGGCTGGAACATCAGCTTGAGCACCGTGCCGCTGCTCGCATACTTGGCGAGGTCGCGGTTGAGGTTCATCGGCTCCGACGGGTCGGTCTCGCGAAGTACCGGGGCGAGCGCCTCGGCGATCAGCGCGCTGCGGTCCTGGATGGCGCGCGTCACCAGAGCCTGCATCTGGCTGTCGGCGCTCTCGAACTGCCCGTAGAGGACGATGGGCAGCGCCACGAACAGACCGATCAGCGCCACCAGCTTCAGCGTGAGCGAGGCGGCGAGGCGGCGCAGCACCGGAACTCGGGCACGTAAGGCTTCAGGATTCGACACGGAAAGCCCCTGTCATCTCGACCGGAGCGCCCCTCGGACGCCTCGGGGCAGGCTCCGCCGCGAAGTGGAGAGATCTTCTCGCCACCAAAAGCCATCAAATGGGTGAGAGAAGGTCTCTCCACTCCGCACCTTCGGTGCTCCGGTCGAGACGACGGGGGCGGCTGCGCTCGTACGGCTTAGACCGGAGTCACCGGACTTCATGCCAGCCTAGTCCTTACCCCAGCGGTAGCCGAAGGACTGGTAGTTCTGGATCTCGGCGAACTCCGGATCGATGGCGCGGAACTTGTTGCGGATGCGCTTGATGCAGGAGCGGACGTTGGTTCGGTAGCCATTCTCACCGCTCCCCGCGATGAAGCCGACATAGTGCATGCAGTCGTAGACGGCGCGGTAGCTCACATAGCTGCCGACATGGGCGGCGAGCGTATGCACGATCTTGAACTCCGTCACCGTCAGGTTGAGGTCGGTTTCGTCCCAGAAGGCGCGGCTGACCGCGGGCTTCAGCAGCAGGCGACCGCAATGGAAATTGCCTTCGCCGTCCGCGGACATCGGCTTGTCGGTGCGGTCGGCGATCAGGCGCATCCGGCGGGCCAGGATCGGTACGCCGCGCGACTTGTCGACGAAGTCGACGGCGCCGCGATCGAGCGCCAGCTGTTCGTAGTTGGGCTCGCTGTGTCCCGTCAGGAAAACCACCGGAAGGTTGATGCCGGCGCGCTGCAGCCTGGGCAGCAGGTCGATGCCGGAGACGCGCGGCAGGGCCCAGTCGAGGACGATGATCTCGATGTCGCCGGCCGTCTCCAGGAACTCGACCAGACCGGTGCCGTCGCGGAAGGCGGCGACGTCGAAGCCGTAGTCCCCGAGCTCGCCGCTCGCGGCCTCGCGGAAATCGTCGTCGTCCTCCACGAAGGCGATGCGGACCCGCCGGCCGCTCTCGACCTCAGCGTCCGGCCTGAATCCTGGATTGGAGCTGGGCCAGGCAGAGGCGTCGTCCTTCGTCTGTGTCGTCATCGCTCTTCACCTTGTACGCGAGGGTTCCGTACTGCTTGGTTTCGACATCCGGATAGAGCTGGACGTCGAGAGTGCACTTGCCGGTGCGGTAGCGCCACTGCTTGCCGGGAGGGCGATCCTCCACGCTGGTCGGCGGCCCGAGCAGCGTGCGCAACTCGGACTCGCGATAGCCGGTCAGCACGGGCGCCGGTGACTCGGCCGCCGCCGCGGGTGCGGCCGCGATATCGGCCGCTGCCGGCGCGGCAACCGGCTTCGCGGGCCGTGCAGCGGCGACAGGCTGTGGTGCGGCCTTGCGCACGGGCGCTGCGGGAGGCGGCGGCTTCGGCGCGGTGAGGCTGGCGAAATCGTCTCGTGCCGCACGCATCACATCGCAGCCGGACAGGAGCAGCAGTCCCAATCCGACGCCGAAGGTCCGTGTTGCCAGAGATCCGATCGTCATCCGCATCCAAGAATGGCCTGCTGACAGGCCTAATGAGGCCATGTGGCGGGTTTGCGGCACGATGCCGTGCCAAGAGAGCGCGATTCCCGTGGGAACGGCGCTTCCCATCCCTCAGGATTGCGGCGAGTCGTCACTCGGGGCAAGCACGATTTCGGGTAGGGACGCCGCCGTCGTATGGAGAAACCATGGATATCAGCAAGGACATGACCACCCCGCCCGGGACGATTCGCCGTGTCGATTACACGCCGCCGCCGTTCCTGATCGACACCGTCGACCTCGATGTCGAGCTTGGGAAGGAGACGACCAGCGTCGTCGCGCGATTGGCCATACGACGCAATCCGGCGGCGGTATCTCTGCCTGCCGATCTGGTCCTCGACGGCAAGAAGATGGAGCTGGTTTCGGTCCAACTCGACGGCAAGTCTGCGATTCACGAGGTGACACCGGAGACGCTGACTATCCGTGGCGTGCCCGAGAGCTTCGTGCTCGAGATCACCACACGCCTTCGTCCACAGGACAATACCGAGCTGACCGGCCTCTACAAGTCGCGCGACCTCTTCTGCACGCAGTGCGAGGCCGAGGGCTTCCGCCGCATCACCTATTTCCTCGACCGGCCCGATGTTATGGCGCGCTACACGACGCGCATCGTGGCCGACCGGGCGCTGGCACCGGTGCTGCTGTCCAACGGCAACCTGGTGGACAGCGGCGCGCTCGACGACGGCCGGCACTTCGCCAGGTGGGAAGACCCGTTTCCCAAGCCGTCCTATCTGTTCGCGCTGGTCGCGGGTCCGCTCGAATGCCTCGAGGACCGGTTCACGACGCGCTCGGGCCGCGAGGTGACCTTGCGCATCTACGTGCGACCCGGCGATGTCGGGCGCTGCGGCCATGCGATGGAGTCGCTCAAGAAGTCGATGACGTGGGACGAGGAGGTCTACGGCCTCGAATACGACCTCGACACGTTCATGATCGTCGCAATCGACGACTTCAACATGGGCGCGATGGAGAACAAGGGGCTGAACGTCTTCAACTCGAAGCTCGTGCTCGCCAACCCGGAGACCGCCACCGACCTCGACTATCATTCGATCGAGGCCGTCATCGCACACGAATACTTCCACAACTGGACCGGCAACCGCGTCACCTGCCGCGACTGGTTCCAGCTCTCGCTCAAGGAAGGGCTGACCGTCTTCCGCGACCAGCAGTTCTCGGCCGACATGGGCTCCGCCGCCGATGCGCGCATCGACGATGTCCGCCGCCTCCGCGCCAGCCAGTTTCCCGAGGATGCCGGGCCCATGGCCCATCCTGTGCGGCCGGATTCGTATATCGAGATCAACAATTTCTACACCGCGACCGTCTACCAGAAGGGGGCCGAGGTGGTGCGCATGATGCACACGCTGCTGGGGCCGGAGCGTTACCGCAAGGGCATCGATCTGTACTTCCAGCGCCATGACGGTCAGGCCGTCACCTGCGACGACTTCGCGAGCGCCATGGAAGATGCGTCGGGTGTTGATCTCGCGCAGTTCCGCCTGTGGTACGCGCAGGCCGGCACGCCGGACGTCAGGGTTGAGGGCCGCTACGACGCGGCCGCCAGGCGCTACACGCTGACGGTCACGCAGAGCCTGCGGCCGACGCCCGGCCAGCCCGAGAAGAAGCCGATGCATATCCCGCTTGTCGTCGGACTGCTCGACGGTGCCGGTCGCGACCTGCCGCTGAAGCTTGCCGGCGAAGCGGCGGCTGTCGGCGCGACGCGTGTTCTCGACGTGCGCACGCCGCGCGACGTGTTCGTCTTCGAGGAGGTGCCGGAGAAGCCGGTCGCGTCGCTGCTGCGCGGCTTCTCCGCGCCGGTGAAGCTCGACGCGCCGCGCTCGGACGACGAGCTGACCTTCCTGATGGCGCACGACAGCGATCCGTTCGCGCGCTGGGAGGCCGGCCAGCAGCTCGGCGCCCGGCTGATCCTCGAGCTTGTCGAGACCCGCAAGGCCGGCAGGCCCATGGTCGTGCCTGACCATTTCGTCGATGCCATCCGCCGCACGCTCGACGACCAGAGGCTCGACCGCTCCTTTATCGCCGACGCCGTCACGCTGCCTGGCCTCGCCTTCCTCGGCGAACTGATGCCGGAGATCGACATCGAAGGGCTGTGGGCCGCGCAGCAGCGCGTTCGCTCGGTTCTGTCCGACCGGCTCGCCGACCGCTGGGGCTCCGTCTATGACGCGAACCACGCGGCCGGTCCGTATCGCTTTACGCCCGGGGAGGTGGGACGCCGGCGCCTGCGCAGCACGGCGCTTTCGTACCTCTCGCTCGACAAGGGCGATGCGGCGCGGCGGCGGGCGGTCGCCTATTTCGAGAGCGCCGGCAACATGACGGAATCCATCGCGGGACTGACCGTGCTGGTGGAACTCGGCGGCACCGAAGGTGAGGCGGCGCTGGCGGCCTTCTATGAGCGCTGGAAGGGCGAGGCGCTGGTCCTCGACAAGTGGTTCGCAATCCAGGCGCGCACGCCGACGGAGGGGGCACTCGACCGGGTGAAGGCTCTCGTTGACCATCCGTCCTACGACCGAAGGAACCCCAACCGGGTCTATTCGCTGATCGGCGCCTTCGCGTCGGGCAATCCGGTCCAGTTCCATCGGGCCGGAGGCGCCGGCTATCGCTTCCTCGCCGACCAGGTCCTGGCCACCGACAGGCTCAACCCGCAGATCGCGGCGCGCCTGCTCGGCCCGCTCGGCTCTTGGCGCCGCTATGACAAGGACCGCCAGGACCTCATGAGGTGCGAACTCGAGCGCATCGTCGCGGAGCCCGGCCTGTCGCGCGACGTCTTCGAAATCGCGTCCAAGAGCCTTGCCTGATCCCTGCGGATTCTTTCATCGCAGATGCCACTTGAAAGATTGCCGTAACGGTGCAATTAAGAGGGGTGGGAAGTAGAGACGAGTTCCGGCCGGCGCGTGGGGCGCCGGTTCGGAAAACTTGGGGTCTATCATATGAATACGAACACGAAGTTCATCGTTTCGGGTGCGGTGGCTGTTGTCCTGTCGATTGCAGCCATTGCCTTTGCACAGACAGCCAGGTCCCCTGAGTCGAGCGGTCCGCAGGTTGGCCAACAATCTGCAGCGATCCCGCAGTCTTCGGTGATGCCGAGTGAAGCGACATGTGCGTCGCAGCATCTGGAGCAACCCGGCCTGTCGACATCGGACCTGCTGGCAGAGAGCTATGAAATCAAGGCGGCGGTTCCGGGCGGCGTCTGGCTGCAGAAGAAGAAGGACGTCTTCTACTGCAACTCCGGCGTCACCAGGGACGACGAGACGATGTGCTGGAAGATCCGCGCGCCGCTCCGCGGCCAGAACTGCACCGATGCCATCAACCGGGCCCGGTCGAAGCTCCTCCCGTCCTAGGAGCCGCCGCGCGGCCGGGGGCGTTTCAGCTCGGCCGCCATCCTCTCCGCGATCATGACCGTCGTGAAGTGAGTGTTGGCACGCACGACGGTCGGCATGATCGACGCGTCGATGACGCGCAGCCCTGAGACGCCGATCACGCGGCATTCCGGATCGACCACCGAGTGCGGATCGTCCGCCGGGCCCATGCGGCAGGTGCCGCTGGCGTGCTGGGCATCGGAGCATTCGGCGAACATCCAGTCGTCCAGGGCCTCGGCGTCGAACCGGTCCTCGATCGATCGTCCCGTCGTGCCGTACTCGACCCGCGTCGAGATGGCCTTGAACGCAGGCTGCAGGCAGAGGTCGCGCATCCGGCCTACGCCATCGCGCATGCGAACAAGATCGCTTTCGTCCGACAGCATGCGCTCGTCGACCTGCGGGTCGATGCCGGCGTCGCGCGTGGTGATGCGGACCGTGCCTTCGCTGAAGGCCTGGAAGGCGGAGACAGCGAGGCGCGCGCGCGCCGTGCCGCCATCTTCCTCCGGACGTAGATTGCCGGCGATCATGATCATGTCGTTGACACCGGCGCCCGCGAGCTCCGACGAGTAGCGCAGGCAGCAGTTGGTGTGGCGATGCATCAGCGTGCTCACGCGCGCGTCGTCGCGCAGCTCGAGCATCAAGCCGAGGATCGGATGATCGAGCAGGTGCTTCCCGACCGGCCGGTCGGCCAACACCTCGATCCCCAGGGCGCCGAGCCAGTCGCGCGGGCCGATGCCGGACCGTTGCAGGATCGCCGGCGAATGGATCGCGCCGGCCGACAGGATGACTTCACGGCGGGCCCGCACCTTCCGCGCCTCGCCGCCGACCTGCACGCGCACGCCGCTGACATGCGGACGGTTGCCTTCGAACTGCAGTGTGTCGACGACGGCCTCGCCGACGATCGTTAGGTTCGCACGGCCACGCGCCACTTCGAGATAGCCGTCGTTGGTCGAGATGCGCAGGCCCTCGCGGCTGTTGATGGCGTAGGGTGAAACGCCGGTGCCTTCGGGGGCATTGTGGTCGTCGCACCACGGATAGCCGAGGCCGAGCGCGGCCTCCCGCAGGGCGCGGTCGACGGGTCCCCAGTGATCGACGGGTGCGCGATAGACCGGAATCGGGCCGTCCTTGCCGTGATAGGGCGCATCGCCGAAGTCCATGTCGGTTTCGAGCTTGCGGAAATAGGGCAGGCAGGCCTCCCAGTCCCAGCCCGTGGCCCCCATGGATGCCCAGTCCTCGAAGTCCTCGGGGATGCCGCGGATCGCGATCTGGCCGTTGATGGTCGAGCTGCCGCCGATCGCCCGGCCACGCCACAGCAGCTTGGGTTCCTGGCGCTCGGTGCGCCGCGCCAGCAGCTTGGGGTAGCGGTAGTTGTCGTCGCCGATGGCGCGCAACGGATTGGGAATGCGCAGATGGTGCGGTGTCTCGGCGGTGCGGAAATCGCGGCCGGCTTCGAGCAGCAGCACGCGGATCGCCGGATCCTCGCTCAGCCGGGCGGCGAGGGTCGCGCCGGCCGAGCCGCCGCCGATGATGATGTAGTCGAAATCGTCGTCCATGATCGCTTCTTCGCCTTCGGTCGCTGGCACGCTTCTTGGTTAGAATGCCACCGCCCGTTCAGAAAGCCGCACGCAAAAGGAGCGCCGCATGGTCGCAAATGTCCTGGAGATCAATCCCGAGCGCCTGTGGGACAGTCTTGAACGGTCGGCGGAGATCGGCCGCTTCCGCGACGTCGGCCTGCGCCGCCTCGCTTTGTCGGCCGAGGACAAGCAGATGCGCGACCTGTTCGTGGACTGGACGAAGGCGGCGGGCTGCACCGTCGAGATCGATCGTCTCGGCAACATCTTCGCGCGCCGAGCCGGCACCGACCCGTCGCTGCCGCCGGTCGCGATCGGCAGCCATCTCGACACGCAGATCTGCGGCGGCCGCTACGACGGTATCCTGGGCGTGCTGTGCGGCCTCGAAGTCGTGCGGACCTTGAACGATCGCGGCCTGCAGACCAAGCGCGGCATCGAGGTCATCTGCTGGACCAACGAGGAGGGTGCGCGCTTCAACCCGCCGATGATGGGCTCGATGGCCTTCGCCAAGGTGCTGCCGCTGGAGAGCGTGCTGGCCACCACCGACGATGCCGGCATCACGGTCGCCGAGGCGCTGGACGAGATCGGCTATGCGGGGCCCGCCCCGGTGGGCCGCGAATTCGATTCCTATCTGGAGCTGCACATCGAGCAGGCGCCCGTGCTGGACCGCGAGGGGTGCGACGTCGGCATCGTGGTCGGCGGCTACAAGACCCAGGCGCTGCGGCTTACGATCAACGGCGACACCGGCCATGCCGGCGGCACGCCGATGGCGCAGCGGCGCAACGCGCTGGTCGGCGCCGGCTACGTCATCGCAGCGATCAACGACATCGGCCTCGCCTATGCCGCCGACGAGGGCCGCACCACGACGACCCGCATCGAAAGCTTTCCCAACCTCGCCGGCACCTATGCCGAGCAGGTCAAGCTCACCATCGACTTCCGCCATATCGACGCCGACCGCTTCAAGGCGATGCGCGCCGAGGTCGATGCCGCGATCGCCGCCGCGGCGAAGAAGGCGAATGTCGGGATCGAGGTCGCCGAAGGCTGGAGCTGGGGCAGCGAGCTGTTTGCGCCGGAATGCATCGAGCTGCTGAAGTCGACGGCGAACGAGCTCGGCCTGCCCTATCGCGAGATGCGGAGCCAGGCCGGGCACGACGCCTATGCGGTCGCAACGATGGCGCCGACGGCGATGATCTTCACGCCCTGCTTTGAGGGAATCAGCCACAACGTGAACGAGGCGATCGAGCTCACCCGCTCGATTCCCGGCGCCAACCTGCTGCTGAACGCCGCCGTCACCCGGGCCAATCGCTAGGAGCGGCGGGCGCTCAGCCCTGGGCGGGCGTGAACCGGGCAACGAGCTGATGCGAATCGCCCGGGTAGGTCAGGCGGACGTGGGTGACGGGCAGGGCGGCCCGCCAGGTCCGGCGCTCGACGATCAGGCAGGCCGTGTGCGATGGCACCGACAGGGCCGCGGCCACGGCCCTCGGGGCGGTGCTGGCGCTGATCCTGTGTTCCGCCGCGGTCCACGGCACGCTGTCGAGCAGCCACCGGCCGGGCGCCACGTCCCGGAAGTCTTCTTCGGCTGCCTGTGGAACGGCCTCCAGGTTGATCAGCCGCTCTTCCAGGCAGAAGACTTTTGAGCCGGCGAAGTGACGGGCAACCAGCTCGATCACCCGACCGGCAGACCGGGTCTCCAGACGGGCGCGATCCAGCGCCGTGCTTCGTCTCGAAGCGCGGGAGACCAGCTCGAAGCGATAGGGCCGGCCGAGCGCCAGAACCTCCGCCTTGATGTCGTGGATCTCGAGGACTGCCGCCTGCGACTGTGGTCGGGTGACGAAGGTGCCGGCCTTGCGACGGCGCTCGACGAGGCCGGCGCGCGCGAGCTTGGCCAGAACGTTGCTCACCGTCATGCGCGAACAGTCGTAGGCCTCGGCCAGCTCGTGCTCGGTGGCGATGCGCGCGCCCGGCGCCAGCTTGCCCGACAGGATCTTGCCCTGCAGGTCGCCGAGAATCTTCTGATGCAGGGACAGCGGCGCTGCGGTCACGATGACTGAAGCACCTTGTGAAGCGCCTGCCGGTAGCGCCGGCCGATCGCCTCGCGATGGATGTGAACGCCATCGTTCACCAGCCTGGCGCCGGCCCGCCAGACACAGTCCACGGTCTGGCGGCCGCCGGCGAAGATCCAGGCGTCGAGCCATTGATCGCCGTGGCGATGGGCGAGCGCATTGTCGTCGGCCTTCAGGCTCACCAGGTCGGCAGGGTGACCGATAGCAATGCCCGAGGGCGCGCCGAGCGCCTGGGCGCCGCCGGCGAGGGAAGTGTCGAACAGGCTGCGCCCCACTGACGGGGTTGCAGCCCGGGCCAGCGCGTTGCGCGTACGCAGTGACAGCCGCTGGCCATACTCCAGCAGACGGAGTTCCTCGGCGGCGTCGATCAGGACGTTGGAATCCGAGCCGACGCCGAACCGGCCGCCGCGTTCCAGGAAGGATTGCGCGGGAAAGAGACCGTCACCGAGATTGGCTTCGGTGATCGGGCACAGGCCCACCACGGTGCCGCGCGACGCGATGCCGTTGCTTTCGGACTCGGTGACGTGCGTGGCATGGACCAGGCACCAGCGTGCGTCGACCGGCAGGCGATCGAGCAGAAGTTCGACCGGCCGCTTGCCGCACCAGGCGAGACAATCCTCGACCTCTTTCACCTGTTCGGCGACGTGGATGTGGACAGGGCCGCCGTTCGCGAGCGGCAGGATGGCCGTGATTTCTTCGGGCGTCGCCGCGCGCAGACTGTGCGGGGCAATGCCGACCAGCGCGTCCGTCAGCGACGACACGGACTTGCGGCTCGCTTCGACCAGTCTTCCGTAGCGGTCGACGTCGTTGACGAAGCGGCGCTGGCCGGGCGCGGCCGGCAGCCCGCCGAATCCGGCGTGACGATAGAAGACGGGGAGAAGGGTCAGGGCGATGCCGGTCTCGGCTGCCGCAGCGGTGATCCGGGTCGCCAGTTCCGCGATGTCGGCATAGGGCGCGCCGGCCGGATCGTGATGCACGTAGTGAAACTCGCCGACGCGGGTGAAGCCGCTTTCGAGCATCTCCAGGAAGGCCTGCGCGGCGATCGCCTCGACCTCGTCGGGGCCCATATGGTCGACGAAGCGATACATCGCCTCGCGCCAGGTCCAGAAACTGTCTTGCGTCGGGCCGCGCCGCTCGGTGAGGCCCGCCATGCCGCGCTGAAAGGCGTGGCTGTGCAGGTTGGGCAGGCCCGGCAGTCCGATTTCGTGGCGTTCGTCTCCCGCTTCGGCGGGAGCGTCCTTCATCAATCCTTCAATCCGGCCATCCACGATGACGAGGCGCACGCCGTCGGCCCAGCCGTCGGGCAGGAGCAGGGAGCGGAACCAGAGGGCGGTTCTGGACATATTATTATGTATAGTCATAATAAGGGTCGCATGCAATGTGATCGCCTCTGGAAGAACGCACGCCTCGCGACCCTGACCGGCGAGGGGCTGGGTCTCGTGGAAGACGGCCTCGTCGCTGCGCGCGACGGGCGCATCGTCTTTGCTGGTGCAACAGCGGACGCGCCGTCGATCGACGCAAACGAGACGATCGATTGTGCCGGCCGCTGGATCACGCCGGGCCTGGTCGACTGCCATACGCACATCGTCTACGGCGGCAACCGCGCGCACGAGTTCGAGCTGCGTCTGGCCGGCGCCAGCTACGAGGAGATCGCGCGCGCCGGCGGCGGCATCGTCTCGACCATGCGCGCGACCCGCGCGGCGACGGAGGAGGCGCTGGTCGCCAGTGCGTTGCCTCGGGTCGATGCGCTGATCGCCGAGGGCGTCACGACGATGGAGATCAAGTCGGGCTATGGGCTCGACCTCGCCAGCGAACTGAAGTCGCTTAGGGCCGCGCGCCGCATCGGCGAGGTGAGGCCGCTCACGGTGAAAACGACGTTCCTCGGTGCGCACGCGCTGCCGCCCGAAGCCAACGGCGACAAGGATGCCTATATCGCTACGGTCTGCGACGAGATGCTGCCGGCCGTCGCCAAGGCCGGTCTGGCCGATGCGGTCGACGGCTTCTGCGAGGGCATCGCCTTCACGCCGCAACAGATCGAGCGTGTGTTCGAGGCGGCCAAGGCCAGGGGCCTGCGCGTCAAGCTGCACGCCGAACAGCTCTCCAACCTGCACGGCGCGAGCCTGGCGGCCCGTTACGGCGCGTTGTCGGCCGATCATCTGGAGCATGTCGACGAGCCGGGCGTGAAGGCGCTCGCGGCGGCCGGCACCGTGGCCGTGCTGCTGCCCGGCGCCTTCTATTTCGTGCGCGAGACGCACAAGCCGCCGCTCGAGCTGCTGCGGCAACACGGGGTCAGGATCGCCCTCGCCTCCGACAGCAATCCCGGTACTTCGCCGCTCACCTCGCTGCTGCTGGCGATGAACATGGGCGCCACGCTGTTCCGGCTCACGGTCGACGAATGCCTGGCCGGCGTCACCCGCGAGGCGGCGCGGGCGCTGGGCTGTCTGGACAGCGTCGGCACGCTCGAAGCGGGCAAATGGTGCGATCTGGCCATCTGGGACATCGAGCGCCCGGCCGAGCTGGTCTACCGGATGGGGTTCAATCCGCTGCACGCGCGGGTGTGGAGGGGCAGATGAAGGCGGTCGTGATCACACCGGGAACGGTTCCTCTTTCGGCATGGCGCGACATCTATCGCGGCGCCGCGGTGAGCCTCGATCCCAATGCCTACGAGGCGATCGAGAAGTCGGCAAAGGCGGTGTCGTCGATCCTCGCCAAGGGGCAGCCGGTCTACGGCATCAACACCGGCTTCGGAAAGCTGGCCAGCGTCCGCATCGAGGCCGGCGATCTCGCAACGCTCCAGCGCAACATCGTGCTCAGCCACGCCGCCGGTGTCGGCGCGCCGATGCCCGTGCCGGTGGTCCGGCTGATGATGGCGCTGAAGCTCGGCAGCCTCGCGCAGGGCGCGTCGGGCGTGCAGCCTGCGACGGTGCGGCTGCTGGAGACGATGCTGGCGGAAGGGTTGACGCCGGTCGTGCCCTGTCAGGGTTCGGTCGGTGCCTCGGGTGATCTGGCGCCGCTCGCGCATATGAGCGCGGCGATGATCGGCGTCGGCTCGTTCGTGGTCGAGGGCGAGGTCGTGCCGGCCGCCAAGGCGCTGGGTGATGCCGGGTTGAAACCGCTGGTGCTGGGCGCCAAGGAGGGGCTTGCGCTGCTGAACGGCACGCAGTTCTCGACCGCCTATGCGCTGGCCGGCCTGTTCGAGGCCGAGAACCTGCACGGCGCGGCTCTGGTCACCGGGGCGCTCTCGACCGATGCCGCGCGCGGCTCGGATGCGCCCTTCGATCCGCGCATCCATCAGCTGCGCCGGCATGCCGGCCAGATCGCAACGGCGGACGCGTTGCGTGGACTGATGGCGGGCTCGGCAATCCGCGCCTCGCATCTGGTGGGCGACGAGCGTGTGCAGGATCCTTATTGCCTGCGCTGCCAGCCGCAGGTCATGGGCGCGGTGCTCGATATCCTGCGCCAGGCGGCGGCCACGCTGGCGACCGAGGCCAACGGAGTCACCGATAATCCGCTGATCTTCACCGATCCTGACGAGGCACTGTCCGGCGGCAACTTCCACGCCGAGCCCGTCGCCTTCGCCGCCGACATCATCGCGCTGGCGCTGTGCGAGATCGGGTCGCTCGCCGAGCGCCGCATCGCCATGCTGGTCGATCCGGCGCTGTCGGGCCTGCCGGCCTTCCTGACGCCGCGGCCGGGTCTCAACTCGGGCTTCATGATCCCGCAGGTCACGGCGGCGGCGCTGGTGTCGGAGAACAAGCAGCGCGCCTATCCCGCCAGCGTCGATTCGATCCCGACCTCGGCCAACCAGGAAGACCATGTCTCGATGGCCGCGCACGGCGCGCGGCGGCTGCTCGACATGGCGGCCAACGTCTCGTCCGTGATCGGCATCGAGCTGCTGGCGGCGGCGCAGGGCTGCGACTTCCACCGGCCGCTGGCCTCAAGCCCGCCGCTCGAGGCGGTGCGCACGCTGCTGCGCCGCGACGTGCCACCTCTCGAGGACGACCGTCATTTCCATCCCGACATGGAGAAGGCCACTTCTCTGGTCGCCAATGGCACCATCGTCGCAACCGTCGGCCCCGGCTTCCTGCCCGCCCTTCAGGAGACACCATGAATCGCATCGACAATGCCCGTACCATCCGGGCGCCGCACGGCACCGAGCTCACGGCCAAGAGCTGGCTCACCGAGGCGCCGCTGCGCATGCTGATGAACAACGTCGATCCCGACGTCGCCGAGAAGCCGGGCGAGCTCGTGGTCTATGGCGGCATCGGCCGCGCGGCGCGCGACTGGGAGAGCTTCGACCGCATCGTGGCTGCGCTGCGCAAGCTCGAAGCCGATGAGACCCTGCTCGTCCAGTCGGGCAAGCCGGTCGGCGTGTTCCGCACCCATGCCGATGCGCCCCGCGTGCTGATCGCCAACTCCAACCTCGTGCCGCGCTGGGCGACCTGGGAGCATTTCAACGAGCTCGATCGCAAGGGCCTCATGATGTACGGCCAGATGACGGCCGGCTCGTGGATCTACATCGGCAGCCAGGGCATCGTTCAGGGCACCTACGAAACCTTCGTCGAGATGGCGCGCCAGCACTATGGCGGCAGCCTCGCGGGCCGCTGGATCCTCACGGCCGGTCTCGGCGGCATGGGCGGCGCGCAGACCCTGGCCGCCACCATGGCCGGCGCTTCGTGCCTCGCCATCGAGTGCCGCCCCAGCAGCATCGAGTTCCGCCTGCGGACCGGCTATCTCGACGTCCAGGCCAAGGATCTCGACGATGCGCTGGCGATCATTGCCAAGGCCGTGGCGGAGAAGAAGGCGGTCTCGGTCGGCCTGCTGGGCAACGCGGCCGACGTCCTGCCCGAGCTGCTGCGCCGCGGTGTGCGGCCCGATTGCGTGACCGACCAGACCTCGGCCCACGATCCGGTCAATGGCTACCTGCCGAAGGGCTGGACGCTGGGCGACTGGGAAGCCAAGCGCGCCAGCGATCCGGCCGGCGTCGCCAAGGCGGCCAAGGAATCGATGGCGGGTCATGTGCGCGCCATGCTCGAATTCCACAAGCTCGGCGTGCCGACGGTCGACTACGGCAACAACATCCGCCAGATGGCGCTGGAGGAGGGCGTTGCCGACGCGTTCAGTTTCCCTGGCTTCGTGCCGGCCTACATTCGTCCGCTGTTCTGCCGTGGCGTCGGGCCGTTCCGCTGGGCCGCGCTGTCGGGCGATCCCGAGGACATCTATCGCACCGACGCGAAGGTGAAGGAGCTGCTGCCCGACAACAAGCATCTCCACAACTGGCTCGACATGGCCCGCGAGAAGATCAAGTTCCAGGGCCTGCCCGCGCGCATCTGCTGGGTGGGACTGGGCGACCGCCATCGCCTCGGGCTCGCCTTCAACGAGATGGTGGCCAGGGGCGAACTCAAGGCGCCGATCGTGATCGGCCGCGACCATCTCGATTCGGGCTCGGTCGCCAGCCCCAACCGCGAGACCGAGGCCATGAAGGACGGGTCGGACGCCGTGTCCGACTGGCCGCTGCTCAACGCCCTGCTCAACTGCGCCTCGGGCGCGACCTGGGTGTCGCTGCATCATGGCGGCGGGGTCGGGATGGGCTTTTCCCAGCATGCCGGCATGGTCATCGTCTGCGACGGCACGCCTGAAGCGGGCAAGCGCATCGAACGCGTCCTGTGGAACGACCCGGCGACCGGCGTCATGCGCCACGCCGATGCCGGCTACCAGGACGCGATCGACTGCGCCCATGAGAAGGGTCTCAATCTGCCGAGCCTGTAGAGACCAGGCCCATCATCGCCTGCGCCCATTCGTGGCGGACGCCGTCATCCGGTTCGTCCGCCAGCGGGCCGCGGCGTGCCGCTTCGTCGGGCGCGAGTTGCGACAGGGCCCAGACGGCGGCGCCACGCACCAGGGGCGAGGCGTCGGTCAGCAGGCGCTCGACGGCGGGCAGGGCGGTGGCGGGCGCGGCGCTGTTGCCCAGCGCATAGGCGACGTTGCGCAGGAAGCGGTCGCGGCCGATGCGCTTCACCGCCGTTCCCGAGAAGCGCGTGCGGAACGTGGCATCGTCGAGGCCAGCGAGTTCGGCCAGCAGCGGCGCCTGCAGCTCGGCCCGCGGCGTGAAGGCGGCCTCGCGCGACTGGCGGGCAAACTTGTTCCACGGGCAGGCCGCGAGGCAGTCGTCGCAGCCATAGATCCGGTTGCCCAGCGCCGTCCGGAATTCACGATCGATCGGGCCGGCATGCTCGATGGTGAGATAGGAGATGCAGCGCCGCGCATCGAGCTGGTAGGGCGCGGGGAAGGCATTGGTCGGGCAGGCGTCGAGGCAGGCGCGGCACTGGCCGCAATGGTCGGTCTCGGGATCGTCGGGCGGCAGCTCGATCGACAGCAGCAGTTCGCCCAGGAACAGCCAGGAGCCGAAGCGGCGCGACACGAGGTTGGTGTGCTTGCCCTGCCAGCCATGGCCCGCCTGCTGCGCGGCGAGCTTCTCCATCAGCGGCGCGGTATCGACGAAGACCTTCAGACTGTGATGATAGGTGTCCCAGATGAAGCGGCCGAGCTGCTTCAGCCGGCTCTTCATCACGTCGTGATAGTCGCGGCCCTGCGCATAGATCGAGACCGCGCCGCGCTCGCGCTCCTCGAGGGTGAAGCGCGGATCGTTCGCCGGTCCGTAGTTCAGCGCCACGGACACGACTGTGCGCGCCTCGGGCCACAGGGTCGAAGGATCGATGCGCTGCTCGGCGCGGTCGACCAGCCATCCCATGTCGCCCTGGAAGCCGCGCGCCACGAACGCTTCCATCCGCTCCATGCGCAGCTTGCGGGCCT
>CANIEC010000053.1 GCA_947466085.1 Rhodospirillales bacterium | reverse complement strand
TCGGGCCAATCCCGGATCGTGAGCCCCTTCGGTCCGACGATGATCGTCTCCGACCGGTAGTAGTGCGGGCGGATAAAGCGAACCTGGCCGTCGCGCTGGGTATTGTGGCCCATGGTCGCGATGGTGAGGTCGATCTTGTCGTCGGCGAGCAGCGGAATGCGGCTCGCCGCGTTGACACGCGTGAGGGCCGGCTCGACGCGGAGATGTTTGGCGATCTCGCGCGCCACATCGACGTCGTAGCCCGAGCGGACCTGACCCTCGCGGGTCCCGAACAACGGATAGTATTCGCGCACGCCGACGCGGATCTTGCCGTCACAGAAGATGCGGACCAGCCGATCGAGACCGGGTTGCTCGCAGGCGCCCGGGGCCACAGCGGCGGCCCGCGCCTCGTCGATCAGCTTTGCCAGCGCCGCATCCGGGGTCTCGGCGCGCACCGGCAGGCCGGCCAGCGCAACGACCCACACCAGCACGATGAACAGAACGCGACGCAGAGCCATGTCAGCCCCGCGTCCCGGCCGCAGCGATCTCGACGATATGCATGTCGGCGAAGACATGCGGCCCGTAGCGATGGATGGAACGACCCTCCTCCGCGCGCAGGATGGAAGGTGTCATGAGATCAATCTTCTCGTTGGCAATATGAACCAGCACCGTACTCACGATATGCATTGCGAGCCCGTAGCGCTCGAGGATCCGGCGCGACCGCCAGACATCGACGAAGGCGTTGTGGGTGATGAGGGCGCGGCCGTTGATCGCGAGATGATCCGACAGGCCCTTGAGGAATGGATCGAGCAGTTCGCGTCCGTCGATGCCTCCCGAACTCCAGGTCGACAGCCGTCCGGCCACTTCGAAGTGATCCATCGGGAAGTGGGGCAGGTTGGCGACGATCAGGTCGAAGCGCCGTCCCGCCACAGGCTGCCACATGTCGCCCCGATGGAATTCCGCCTCGTGGCCGAGGTCCTGCAGCAGCGCCTGCCCGGTGGCAATGGCATCCTCCTCGACGTCGATCCCGCACAGCGCGGCGGCGCCGAGGCTGCCCAGCACGGCGAGGATCACGCCGCTGCCACATCCGATCTCGAGCGCCCGGACGCCGCACACGCGGCTGGGTTCCGCGCGAAGCGCCTGGATCAGTGCAGCCGTGTATTCACTCGGCCGCAGTGCCGCGACTGCCGGAGAGGGCTTGCGGGCGTCGAACATCGATCAGCGCGACATCTGCAGCGGCACGAGACGCGAGGGATCGATCGTTGCCAGCCGCTTCGCCATGGCACGCGCCACCGGGTCGTCCGGATACTCGACCGAGATCTCCTGATAGCGCGATAGCGCTGTCGCATAGTCCTCGGCGACCAGCGCGTTGTAGGCGATGCGCGTGAGCTTGCAGAGGCGCAGGATCGCCTCGTCCGGCTCGAACTCCGGACCGATCCCATAGGCCCCGACCAGCTCGTAGATCGGAATCTTCGAGCGGCGGCCCTTCACGGTGACATCGTCGATCGGCCGAACGCAAAGCCGCTCGCCGGCCTCCTTGAAGACGGCATGGCTGATGCAGATGCCCGTGCCGTACTCCTTGTTGATGCCCTCGAGCCGCGCCGCGATGTTCACGCCATCGCCCATGACGGTGTAGCTCATGCGCTCCTTGGAACCGATATTGCCCACCAGTACGGCGTCGCTGTGGATGCCGATGCGGACATTCAGCGGCCTGGTGCCGGCCGCCTCCCAGCCGGCGTTCAGCTCCTTCATGCCCTCGCGGATACGCAGCGCGGCGAAGCAGGACCTCTGCGCATGGTCTTCGAGCAGCGCCGGCGCGCCCCAGAAGGCCATGACGCCGTCACCGATGAACTTGTCGATCGTGCCGTGCTCCATGTTGACCGCGTGAGTAACGACGCCGAGATAGGCCGAGACGCGCAGCAACAGCTCCTGCGATGGCACCTCTTCCGACATGGTCGAGAAGCCCTCGAGATCGGAAAAGAAGATCGTGAGGAAGCGGCTATGGCCGCCCAGCACCAGCTTCTGCTCCGAGTCGAGGAGCTGGCGCACGAGGCCCACGGGCACGAAGGCAGCAAACGACTTCACCGCCGAATCCAGCGTGTCGATGGCGCGCGCGAGAACCGCCACCTCGCGGATCGGCGACTTCAGCGGCGGAAGATTGTCGCCCTCGAGGTCCTGGATCTTGGTCACCTTGAGCGCGAGCCGCTCCAGGGGACTTGAGACGACGCTGGACAGGAAATAGATGATGCAGATCTGGACGACGATGGCGATCGCGCCGAACAGGGCCAGGCGCTTGTTCTGCTCGTCGAAGGCGCTTGTGAAATCGTCCAGCGGCGTGATGACGAAGAGCTGCCACTTCTTGCCGAACTCGGGCGGAAGGGACGCGAGCCTCGCCACGTACTCCTTTCCGCCATGCGCGAAGGAAAACATCTTCTCGTTGCTGCGCGGACGGAAGCCGAAGGCGATCGCCGGCAGCTCGTTGCCGAGCGACGTGATGTGCTGGAGCTCGACCCTGCCGTTGTGGCTGGCATAGGTCTTAACGCGCTCGGAATTCGCGATGACCCGGCCCTGATGGTCGAGGATGTAGGACAGCGTGCCGTTGCTGATCTTGCGCTCGGCGAGGTAGTCGGAGAGCCCGTCGAGCGTGATGTCGGCAGCGGCGACACCGCGCAACGTTCCGTCGACATAGAACGGCGCGCCGACGGTGAAGCCGACGAGACCCAGGGTCGCGAACACGTCGACATCGCTGACCGACAGCTCGCCCGTCTGCTGCGCGGTGCGATACCACAGACGCGCGCGCGGATCGTAGGAGGTGGTCTGCTCGGAGAGGCCCAGCTCCTTGCGATCCGCGTCGAGGAACAGATAGTGGTCGACCGGCGCGGATCCGCCCTGCGGCGCAATCCATCGATCGGCATAACGCGTGCCGGCGGGCGGCAGCTTGCCCTGGATCTCGACGGCGGGATCGATCTGCCGGGCCTGACGGAAGGAGCCGTCGTTCAGGCCGACATACATGCTGATGATGCGATCGCTGTGCTGCAGAATGCTGAACAGATATTTCAGCGAGCGATTGCTTTCGAAGAATTCCGGCTGCTCCGAACCGATTGCGGCGGCACTGCGCACCAGCGACTTGATGGGGTCGAAGAGGTGCTGGGTGTTCTGGATGGCCTCGACGCTGAACCGTCCGATCAGCTCGTCGGCATTGTCGCGCGCGATCTTCTCGTTCGAAACGTAGTTGACCGCCACGATCGCGAAGAAGACCGGCACCGTCAGCAGGATGAACAATGTCAGGATGCTGGGGCGCAGCCGCAGGTTTTTCGCGAAGGGGCTTGGCATTGCGCGGCTGGGACATCCTGAGGCGGGCGAGGGAAACACTATAAATGAAAGGAGATTCAGCGTCCACGCGCCCGCCCTGATGCGCCGCTACAGAGGCGGTCGTCTCATATGCCAGTCGGTCTTCCGCTGATAGGCGTGTCCCGCCGCCAGGATCAGGCCTTCCTCGAAGGCATTTCCGGCGATCTGGAAGCCGACGGGCACCCCGTCCGTCGTCATGCCGCCCGGCAAAGTGAGCGTCGGATGACCGCTGAGATCGAATGGCGCCGTGTAACGCAGTCGCGCTGCGACGGTCTCGGCATCGCGTCCCGCCGCCTGCAGCGCCTCGGTCGACCAAACGGCCCTGGCCATCACCGGCATCAGCAGAAGATCGACCGACGCCAGCAGGCGATTGAGCTCGCGGGTGAGGGCGGCGCGGCGGAGCTGCATCTTCGCCAGTTCCGTCGCGGAGAGGCGGCGTCCCTGGTCGAGCAGGCCGGCGAGCACCGGACCATACTCGGCCGCCCGCGACGGATAGGTGCCCTCGTGCGCCACCGCTGCTTCGACGCCACACAGAGGTACCCAGTCGCGCGCGCCCTGGTCAAAACCGTCGGGCAGCTTCACGTCGACGATCATGGCGCCCGCACCCTTTAGCGCGTCGACCGCACCGTCGAGGGCGCGCCGCGCGTCTTCGTCGAGCCCGTGCATGTTGGTGGCAACCCCGATACGCCGGCCACGCACGCCCTGGTCGATCGAGGCGGCGTAGTCCGGGACCGGCAGGCCGACCGAGGTCGGGTCCTCCGGATCGGCGCCCGCGATCACGCCGAGCACGATTGCGGCGTCGAGCGCACTGCGGGTCATCGGGCCGACATGGTCGAGCGATTCGGCCAGCGGAAAGACGCCGGCGCGGCTCACCCGTCCCCAGGTGGGCTTGAGGCCGGAGAGACCGTTCATGGTCGAGGGGAAGCGGATCGAGCCGCCGGTATCGGAACCCAGGGAGGCGAAGCACAGTCCGGCCGCCGTTGCCGCGCCGGAGCCCGACGAGGACGAGCCCGTCCAATAGGCGGCGTTCCAAGGATTGAGCGGTGCGGGAATACTGGGATGGTGGGCGCCGTAGGCGCCTTCCGTCATCTGCAGCTTGCCCAGGATCACCGCTCCGGCCTGCTTCAGCCGCGCGACGACGGTCGCGTCCCGCGACGGCACGTTGGCGCGATGGATTTCCATGCCGGCCGAGGTCGCAACGCCCTCGGTGTTGCAGAGATCCTTCACCGCGATCGGCACGCCGTGCAGCGGCCCCCGCGACGTACCGGAGGCGGCTTCGGCGTCGAGACGCGCGGCATCGGCCAGTGCGCGGTCGGCGGTCACGGTCGCGTAACTCTTGAGCCCGGGATCGACCTTGCCGATACGGTCGAGCATGGATTTCGTCAACTCAACGGACGACAACTTGCGCGCCTTCAGGCGCCGCGCGACCTCGTCGAGCGACAGATAGTGCAGGTCGGATGGCATGCGGACTCCTTCACAGCGCTTTATCCATGACCTGGATATGTTCGCCGCGATAGTCGCGCTGCTCAAGCGTTCTCCAGCCCAGGCCTGCGTAAAGGGACGGGGCGGTGCTCGTGAAAAGGTAGAGACGGTCGTACCCGATGCGCCGGGCGGCATCCTCGACCTTGCGGACCAGCGCCGACGCGATGCCCTTCTTGCGATGCTCGGGCGGCACGTAGACGCTCGCCAGCCAGGGGTTTCGCGGATCGCCTTCGAGATCGTCGAAGATCAGGGATGCCGTGCCGACGATGCAGTCGTCTTCATCCAGCGCGACGAATGCGATCGGCACGCGATCGACGTTCATCTTTCCCTGAATCTGAGCCCGGCGCTGATCGAGCGTCTGGCCGGGATTGAGGTGTCCCCACTCGTCGAAGCCCCAGACGGAGACCTGTTCGGCCAGGTCGGGGCGCTCGACGAGGGGAACGACTCTCATATTGTCAGTCCGCCGACTTGAGGTTGACCGCGGCCGAGCGGCCGCGTTCCGTGGCGATCTCGTAGTCGATCTTCTGGCCTTCGTTGAGGCCGTTCAGGCCCGAGCGCTCGACCGCGCTGATATGGACGAACACGTCCTTGCCGCCGTCGCTCGGCTGGATGAAGCCAAATCCCTTCGTGGCGTTGAACCACTTGACGGTGCCTGTAGCCATCTCTCACTCCCGGGCAGTTGAACGAGCATGCGGATGCGCGCTGGCGGAGCGCTCGCTGCTACCGCCTTCGACAACCGGGAATTTGGGTAGTAGCTCGGGGGGAAGTCCGCGGCCGCTGTGGACTGGGCTACCAAAGCATGGCCAAGTTCGTGAGTCGTAGGATCGCATATGAGGAGCGTAACGCTGCCAGGTCAATCTGGCTGCGTCCCCTTCTTCACATCGTTGCGCCTATCTTCCACGGCTCGAACTCGTCGTCCCCGATTCCCAAAAGCTCCGATTTCGTTTTCTGACCCGAGGCCGTGGCAAGAATAAGGTCGAAGATTCGCCGACCGTTCTCCTGGATCGTTTCCTCGCCATCGACAATCGTTCCGCAGTTGATATCCATGTCGTCAGTCATGCGTCGATAGAGGGAGGTATTCGTCGCGAGCTTGAGCGACGGCGTCGGCTTGCAGCCGAACACGCTGCCGCGGCCCGTCGTGAAGCACAGGACATTGGCACCACCGGCAACCTGACCCGTGGCCGACACCGGGTCGTAGCCCGGCGAATCCATGTAGACGAATCCCTTGGCGGTGATGGGCTCGGCATACTTGTAGACGTCGACGAGGTTCGTCGTGCCGCCCTTCGCAACCGCACCCAGCGATTTCTCCAGAATGGTCGTGAGACCACCTGCCTTGTTGCCAGGCGACGGGTTGTTGTTCATTTCACCGCCTGTGCGTGCGCAATGATCCTCCCACCAGCGGATGCGCTCGACGATCTTCTCGCCGACATCCTTGCTGACGGCGCGGCGCGTCAGCAGATGTTCCGCGCCATAGATTTCCGGCGTTTCGGACAGGACGGCCGTTCCGCCGTTGCGCACCAGCAGATCGACGGCCGCACCGAGCGCCGGATTTGCCGAGATGCCGGAATAGCCGTCCGAACCACCGCACTGCAGCGCGAGAATTAACTCACTGGCCGGGATCGGCTCACGCTTCACGTCGTTGGCTTCGGGCAGAATCTCCTTCAGGAAGTCGACGGCGCGCATCACGGTCCTGGAGACGCCGCCCTCGTCCTGGATCGCCAGCGGAATGAGCTTCGGTCCTTCCTTCAGTCCTTCGGCCGTCATCAGGCCGGAGATCTGGTTGGTCTCGCAGCCAAGTCCGAGGACCACGACCGCTGCCATGTTGGGATGCCGGGTGTAACCGGCAAGCGTGCGGCGCAGCACGTCCATCTCGAGGCCCGACGCGGCCATGCCGCAGCCGCCGCCATGCGTCAGCGGCACGACGCCGTCGATGTTCGGAAACTGCGCCAGCAGCGGCTCGAGCCTCGACGCGATCATGCGGCTGGTCGCGGCCGAGCAGTTCACGGTCGTGACGATGCCGATGTAGTTGCGCGTCGCAGCCCGGCCGTCGGCACGCCGATAGCCCTGGAAGGTCGCTGGTGGCACGATGAAATCCGTAGGATGAGCGTCGGCGCAGAAGGCATAGTCGCGCTCGAAGTCGCCCATGACGCAGTTGTGCGTGTGGATGTGCGCGCCGGGGCCGAGATCCTCGGTCGCGAAGCCGATGATCTGGTTGTACTTGCGCAGCGGCTCGCCCGCCTTCACCGCTCTCGTGAGAATCTTGTGGCCCGGCGGCACGCGGGTCGCGGCCGCGACCTCGCCCTCGACCCTGGTGCCGGGCAGGATGTCCATGCGGGCCACGACGACGTTGTCGGCGGGATGCAAGCGGATGGTGAGCGGTGCCGTCATTGTTGTTTCCTCCGAGGTCTCCCGACCTTAGTACACCACCAGCCCGCAGCAACTGCTTCCCCGCCAGCGAGGGCTGCGAGCGAATCGCATCGATCCGTCCGGGCCTGCTTTCAGGTTCCGCCCAGAACTAGGAGGATCACGCCGGCGACGCTGACGAGGATGACGAGGATGACGATCAAGCCGATCGCATGAAGCTGTTCCCCGCGCAGGAAGATCCAGCTCATCACCACGCCCATCAGCGGGAAGAGCGCGACCAGCGGCGCGACGACAGTGATGGAGCCCAGCCCGAGCGCCGCATAGAGAAGAAAGGTCGCGCTGCCATTGGCGAAGCCGACGGCCAGGAACCACAGCACCCCACTCCGGATCGCCGGTCCTTCCCTCAAAGCGCGGCGGCCGACGAGAGATACGATCACGACTGAGGAGAGCGCATAGCCGATCGCGGCGGCGGCCAGCGGCTCGGGCCACAGGGCGAGCCCCGTCTTGATCGCGGGCTGGATGGCGCCGCGCACCAACGCCGCCGCGAGCGGCAGGCCGAGCACCCAGACCGACCAATGCCGGCCGCCGGCGCCGGCGCGCAGCGCCAGCAGGGCCACGCCGCCCACCACCATCGCCAGGCCGGCCAGTTGCAGGAGACCGAGACGTTCGCCCAGGAACAGCACCGCGTCCAGCACGGCGAAGATCGGCGTCACGTTGCCGACGGCGCCGGCCACCGCCGGTCCGAGTCGCTCGTTCGAGCGCACCGCGAGAATGGAGAAGGCGACGGGGAAGATGCAGCCCACCCCGGCGAAGATCAGCGCCGCGTCGAGATTGAATGTGCCCCAGTCGACGAACAAAATTGCAGCCAGCCACGCCACGACCAGCGCGCCGCCGATGGAATAATGCGGCGAGCGCCAGGACGGCATCGTCCGCAAGCCGAACTGAGTGAGAATGCCATCAATCAACAGATGCGCCAGAGGCTCTCTTCAAGATAGACTCAAACTGTCTCAAATCATCTGACGAAAGAAACCAGGCCTCACAGGAAGCAGTCCGTGAATTTTGATTTTCCCGATGAACTGAAGCAGCTTCGCGACACCGCGCGGGAATTCCTCGTCGAGCATTGTCCGTCCACTTTGACGCGCAAGGCGCTCGAGAGCACCGACAAGGTCGACAGGGCGCTGTGGCGCGAGATCGGAGAGATGGGATGGCTGTCGGCGGCCATTCCCGAAGCATACGGCGGACTGGGCCTGGGTCATCTTTCCGTCTGCGTGCTTGCCGAGGAGATGGGCCGGGCGATCGCGCCCCTTCCCTATTCGTCGTCGGTCTACATGGCTGCCGAAGCACTGCTCCTGTACGGCAGCGAGCAGCAAAAGCATAGCTATCTTCCACGCCTCGCGACAGGCCAGGCCATCGGCACGCTGGCGTTCGTCGAGACGGCGGGCCCGTCCAATCCAGCGTCGTTCGACACTCGGTTCGTCGACGGCCGCCTAACGGGGACGAAGGTGGTCGTCCCCGACGGCGACATTGCTGATTTCGCGATCGTCGCCGTCCGCAGCCTGGAAGAAGGGCCCAGCCTCTGTATCGCCGATCTTGGCGATGCCGGGGTAACGCGATCGATTCGCCCGACGATCGATCCATCGCGCGGCCACGCCACCATCCGTTTCGACAGAGCGCCGGCGGAACCGTTGCCTACTGCGAAGGGCGCTACCGCCTTCCAGCACCTGATCGACCGTGCAGCGGTCATGATGGCCTTCGAGCAGCTCGGAGTCGCGATGGCCGCGCTGGAGATGGCTTGCGACTACGCCAGGGGCCGCTACGCCTTTGGCCGGCCGATTGGCTCCTTTCAGGCGATCAAGCACAAGCTGGTCGACGTCTATATCTCAACCGAACTCGCACGATCCAACTGCTACTGGGGCGCTTGGGCTCTCGAGAGCGGATCGAGCGAACTGGCGGTGGCGGCGGCAGCCAGCCGCGTCGCCGCCTGCGACGCAGGGTGGACCGCCACACGGGAGAACATCCAGACCCACGGCGGCATGGGCTTCACCTGGGAGATGGATTGCCATCTTTTCTACCGTCGGGCCCGACTCCAGGCGCTCGCGCTCGGGAGCGCACGTGAATGGAAGCGCAGGCTCGTCGGTGCGCTCTGCGCACGCGAAAGCGTGGCCACTCCGGCCGACATCGCGGCATAGGAACGGTATTATGGACTTCACCGATTCGCCCGAAGAAGCCGAGTATCGCGCCAAGTGCCGGGCGTTCTTGGATGCGACACTGCCGAGGCGCCGACCCGGCCACGTGCGCGGCTATCGTCGAGGCGAGGATGGCCCCGATGTCGTACCGCAGGCCAAGGCCTTCCAGGGCAAGAAGTTCGACGCCGGCTTTGCCGGCATCACCTGGCCAAAGGAATGGCACGGGCAGGGCGGCACGCCCATTCAGCAGATGATCTACGACCAGGAGGAGGCGAACTACGACACGACCGTCAACGCCATCGGCCTGCAGCTCAGTATCTGTATCCCGACAATCTGTCGGTGGGGTACGCAGGAACAGCGGGATCGCTTCGCGCCGCGGGCCCTACGCGGCGAGGAGGTATGGTGCCAGTTCTATTCCGAGCCGTCCGGCGGTTCCGATCTCGGGTCGCTGAGAACGCGAGCGACGCGCGACGGCGACGAGTGGGTGATCAACGGCCAGAAGATCTGGACATCGCTCGCCCACGAAGCCGACTGGGGCGTGCTTATCGCGCGCAGCGACTTTGACAAGCCCAAGCATGAAGGTCTGACCTTCTTCTACCTCAGTACCAAGACACCGGGTGTCGAGATCCGGCAGATCAAACAGATGTCGGGCGCCTCGCACTTCAACGAGGTTTTCTTCAAGGACGCCCGCATTCCCGACAGCCAGCGGCTCGGTCCGGTCGACGGCGGCTGGAAGGTCGCCATGAGTCTGCTCATGGGCGAGCGCTACTCGATGCACGACGAGTTCGGCCCATCCTTCAAGGAGCTCTTTTCGCTGGCCCGCCAACTCGAGTTGAACGGCCGGCCCGCGATCGAGGATGGAGGGGTTCAGGACCGGCTCGCTGAATTCTACGTCAAGGCGCAGGGTCTGCGCTTCACCCGCCATCGTATTATGACCTCGCTGGCCCGCGGCGAGGCGCCGGGACCGGAGGCTTCGATTGGCAAGTTGGTGGCGGCGACCAAGATCCAGGACGCGGCGTCCTACGGCCTAGAGTTGCTGGGCGCAGCTGGTGCCGAGATGGGTGCCGACATGGCACTCGAGGGCATCTTCGAGGTGTCCTTCCTCGACTCGCCGGCATTCCGGATCGCTGGCGGCACCGACGAGATCCTCCGCAACACGATCGGCGAACGGGTGCTGGGCCTGTCGCCCGACCTGCGTGCCGACAAGGGCATGCCCTTCAAGGCGATTCCGGTTGGCTCGAAGTGAATCATGAATCCAAGCGCCGGCAAAGCTTCTCGGCGAGTCCTTCACAGTCCGATGCTCTAACCCGGATTTCTCAAAGGTGCATTGAAGTCGGCGGGGCACTGCCGATGTGTGGTGCGAGAATGAGAGGTCGGAAACTGAGACCGAGCTTGGCCTGATTGCAAGCGGGCGTCTGACCGCGTCGGTTGACGCGGCATTTGGGCGGCCAGGATGGGGCTATGCTTGTCTGTTTCGTCAGCGCGATGCCGCTGCGAGCAGGGCGTGGGCGTTCCGGAAGTCGTGCTGGTAGGGACAGCCTGACGCCATGGCGATCTTGAGGCGGAGCTGGTTGGCGCGCATCGTCGCGGTCGAGGTGCGGTCGGCGAATATGTCGAAGAATCAGTGCCAGTGCGAAGCAGAATGCCGCACCCAGGGCGAGGATGGCCGCGCCGCTCATCGTCTGCTATGTCCGCGCGCTTCGAGGGACGACGAGGTTAGAATGGACACGCTCACCTACTGGAACGGCACGTGGCACGAGGGCAACCCGGCAATCCTGGGCCCGCGCGATCACGCCTTCTGGCTGGGCTCCATGGTATTCGACGGCGGCAGGGCATTCGAGGGGTGCGGCCCCGACCTCGACCTGCATGCGGAACGTGTCGTGCGTTCGGCCCGCGCCATTGGCCTGAACCCGACGCAGACGCCGGAAGAAATCCTGAAGCTGATGCACGAGAGCGTGCGCCGCTTCGGTCCCAAGGCCGAACTCTATGTCCGGCCGATGTTCTGGGCGGGCAAGGGCGGCGCCGGCCCTATCTCGGTCGATCCGGACTCCGCGCAGTTCCTGCTCTGCACCTATGTCTCGCCGATGCGCGCCGGCACGCCGCTGACGCTCGGCCTCTGCCGGTCGATCCGCCGGCCGGCGCCCGAGACCGCGCCGACCGACGCCAAGGCGAGCTGCCTCTATCCCAATTCCTCGCGCGGCGTTGCGGAGATGCTGAAGCGCGGCTTTAACAACGGCGTCGTGCTCGATCCGCTCGGAAACGTGGCCGAGACCTGCAGCTCCAACCTCTTCATCGCGCGCAACGGCGTGGTCGCGACCCCCGTGCCGAACGGCAGCTTCCTGGCCGGCATCACGCGCTACCGGACGGTCAAGCTCCTGCGCTCGGCGGGCATCACGGTCGAGGAGCGCACGATCCGCCCGGCCGAGCTCGAGGAAGCCGACGAGATGTTCACCACCGGCAATGCCGGCAAGGTTCAACCCGTCAGCCGTTACGAGGACCGCGATCTGCAGCCCGGCCCGATCGCCGCCCGGGCCCACGACCTCTACATGGCCTTCGCCCGCACCCAACGGGTGATCTGAGGACGCCGCCCGTTCGCCTGTCCCTGCCGTGCATCGACTGAAGAATACGCCCGTCATTGATTCTCGCGACGGCAGCCACGCAAGACCCGACATCTCAACCTCAAGTGCCGCAAATGGACCAGAATCGAGTTTCCTCCACCGAGCTTCCCCTCGCGCGATTCCTGGCGCATTGCCACGCGGACTTCTCGAAGGACGATAGCGGTAAGGTCGCCTCCTACATTCCAGAGCTGGCACTCGCCGATCCGCACCATTTCGGCATTGCCGCCACGACGGTCGACGGGTTTGTCTACGAAGTTGGCGACAGCACCGTCGAGTTCAGCATCCAGTCGATTTCGAAGGCTTTCGTCTTCGCTCTCGCCCTTGATGAACTCGGCGCCGAAAAAGTCGAAGCCGTCGTGGGCGTCGAGCCGAGCGGCGATGCGTTCAACTCCATCCGTCTGGGCGCGGACAACCGGCCGTTCAACCCGATGGTCAACGCGGGCGCGATCGCCTGCGTCGGACTGATCTGCGAAGGCGATGCCGACGGCGCCTTCGAGCGCGTGCGAACCACGCTCAGTCAATTCGCCGGACGCCGTCTTGAGGTGGACGAGCCGACGTTCCGGTCGGAGCGCGAAAGCGGCGACCGCAACCGGGCCATCGCCTACCTGCTACGCAACCACGGCGTCCTCCAGGGTGACGTCCACAAGGTTCTCGACGTCTATTTCCGCCAATGCTCGCTCCGAGTCTCCGCGCGGGATCTGTCCGTCATGGCGGCGACGCTTGCGAACAAGGGCCGCAATCCGCTGACCGGTGAGCAGGTCGCGTCCTCCTATGCCGTGGCCCGCACGCTCTCCGTCATGACCAGCGCGGGCATGTACGATTCGGCGGGCGGCTGGGTCTATCGAGTCGGCATTCCCGCCAAGAGCGGCGTCGGCGGCGGCATCGTCGCCGCCCTGCCCTCGCAGCTCGGCCTCGGCACCTATTCGCCGCGCATCGACGACCAGGGTAACAGTGTCCGCGGCCTGCGCACCTGCGAGGCACTGTCCACGCATTTCGGCCTGCATATGCTCAATCGGGTCGGCGACGTGCAGACCTGCATTGCCGCTGGCTACGATGTCGGCAGCGTCTCGTCGCGCCGCACCCGCCCGGCGCGCGAGCAGGCCATCCTCGAGGCGCATCACGAGGAGTGCGCCATTCTCGAACTCACCGGCGCACTGAGCTTCGCCAACATGGAGTATGTATCGCGGCGCGTCAGGAGCCTTCGCCAGGACCTCAAGCACCTCATTCTCGACTTCCGGCGCGTGCCTTCCGTCAGCGACGCGGCGCTGCGGTTGCTTGGCGACATCTTCGACGACCTCACGCAGGGCCGCGTCGAGATGGTCTTCAGTGGAATCCCCAAGGGAACCCCCGCCGAACAGTCGCTTCGCAGCTGGCTGGCCGACCGGCCCGGCGTGCGCATCATCGGGCTGCTGGACGAAGCCATCGAATGGGCCGAGGACCGCATCCTCCAGAGCCAGGACGGGGATCTCTATCGCGGCCAGCCGGTCGACATTGCCGAGCAGGAGTTGCTGACTGGACTGGACGCGGAGGAACTGGCCGCCCTCACCGGTTCGATGGTCCGGCACGAGTACCGAATCGGGGATCGCCTGATTTCCGCCGGAGACCCGGCATCGTCCATGATGTTCGTCTCGAGCGGCGTCGTGAGCGTCCGCCTGCACAGCGGCGTCCGGCTTGCCACCTTGTCCGCCGGTATGGCCGTGGGCGAGATGGCGCTGCTCGAGACAAGCCGGTCGGCCGATGTCTGGGCGGACACGCATGTCGCCTGCCTCGAATTGTCCCTCGACGCCTTCGCCGCCTTCCGTGGTCGCTACCCGCATGCCGGCGAGAAGATCATGGCCAACCTCGCCCGCCTGCTTGCGAAGCGCCTGATCGTCGCCAATCACAAGATCGAGGTGCTGGCGTCCTATTGAGGCTCGAGCGCCGCCGCTTCGGCCCGGATCCGGATCCACATCACCGCGGCATTGAGCAAGGTGAAGGCAAGTCCATACCACGCCAGCCCGAAGACGAGCGGAAGGACGAGGAGTTCACCAGCCACCACCCAGTAGTTGGGATGGGACAGGAATCGGTAGGGGCCGCGCCTCACGAGTGTCGCACCCGGCAGAATGATGATGCGGGTCGTCCAGCGCCCGCCCAGGGACGCGATCACCCAGACACGTGCCAACTGTAGGACGACGAAGAGCAGGAGCCAGAACAGGTTGACGCTCTGTCCCGCCGGCAACTGGTACACGGCAAGATACCAGAGGCCGAGCAGCCACACGGCATGCAAGGCGACGATCAGCGGATAGTGTGCTGCACCAACCTCGTGCGCGCCCTGCGCCAGCAAGCGGCGCGTGTTGCGGCGGGCGAGGACGAGTTCGCCGAGACGCTGCGCCGTGACGAGCCCAAGGATCAACGCAGCCCAGTCCATCACTTCGCCTTCAGGCAGCGCGGCTGAGCGACAGGCAGCTGCAGGTGAAGCCCGGCCCCAGGGCCGTCAGCACCGTGCGCTGCGGCAGTCCCGCCCCCATGAGCCGTTCGAGCACGAACAGCACCGTCGGCGCCGACATGTTGCCGTATTGGCGAAGCACCTCACGCTCATGGTCGAGCGTGCCTTGCGCGAGACCGAGCGTCGCTTCAAGGGCGGTGATCACCTTGGCGCCGCCGGGATGGCAGGCGAAGCGATCGACCGAGTCGCGCGCCACGCCGATGCGCGACAGGATGCTCTCCACCGCCGGGCCAACTTCCTTCTCGGCAAAGGGCGGAATGGACCGGTCGAAGATGACGCCCAGTCCCGTCGGATCGACCTTCCAGCCCATGATGTCGAGCGTCTCGGGCCATAGATGCTCGCCCGCGCCCTCGATCCGGGCGAGTCCCTCCTCGCCTGAGCCGGCGCGAACGACACAGGCCGCCGCGCCGTCGCCGAACAGGGCGGTCGCCACCATGTTGGCGGGCGTGAGCTGGTCCATTCGGAACGCCGCGGTGCATATCTCGATGGCGACCAACAGCACCGTTGCGCCAGGCCGCGCCGCCGCCAGCCGGCTCGCGATGGCCAGGCCTGACACGCCGCCAGCGCAGCCCAGCCCGAATACCGGCACGCGCTCGACATCGGCGCGAAAGCCCATGCGCCCGGCGACGCGGGCTTCCAGACTGGGCGTCGCGACGCCGGTCGAGGAAATGGTGACGATCGTGTCGACGTCAGAGCCAGCACAACCCGCGGCGGCAAGCGCCCGCGTCGCGGCCTCGACGAACAGCTCCTGAGCCCCCTCGAGATAGGCGGCATTGCGCTCGGGCCATCCCAGCGAGGTGAAATACCAGTCGAGCGGCTTCACCGTGTATCGCGACTCGATGCCGGAGGTCGTGAAGACCGGCGCCATCCGTTCGAAGGCGGCGTAGCGATGGGCAAACATTCCCCGCGCCGCCTCCGCCGCTTCGGTCTGCAGCAGCCGGTGGGGAGGCAAGGCGTGGGCGACAGACAGCAGGACGCTTGAATGGGGCATGGCGTGATCCTTCAACCACCATAACCAACCCTCTTCCTCGAAGGTTCAAGTCACGTTTTCCTGACGCGCGCCGGTAAACGCCTCCGCCGTACCCGCAGAAATGCCGCAAACGGAGTTGCCGGACAGGTCTTTCGTCGGCATAAAACCGCCGTCTGTTCGGAGGCTGACCATGCCCGCGCCGGAGCCGATCATCTTGCGCGATGAGAGGGGGAGACACTTGATGCAAGCGAACCGCCGTTCGACTCTGAAGCTGCTTGGAGGCGCTGCGCTCTCGGCCGCCACGCTGCCCGTCCTGCCGTTCTCCGCAATGGCCCAGGAAGACCTCTACATCTCGTCTGCGTACCAGAACTTCAAGCGCGGCACGATCCATAGCCTCGACGAGAAGACGCGCGGTTTCGTCATCGTCTGGCAGGACCTCGGCCGCGTGAAGATAAAGGCGGCCGATCTCGTCACCAACTATGGCGCGCTCCGCGTCGGCCAGATCGTCGACGTGCAGTGGTATGACTATGTCGACTTCCTGATCGCCCCGACGTCCCCCGCCGTGACGGCGCGCGCCGCGGCGATGATGACCCAGGGCGCCCGCATCGAGGGCATCCCCGGCGCGCGGGAGCGCATCCGCCTCTGGTCGATGGCCGGCATGTGCACCAAGGTCGATCTCGCGACCAACACCGTGTTCCTGATCAACGCCTCGGGCGGCGAACCCGACAAGCCCTCGCCCGACAGCGGCGAAGTCATCCAGATGCCGCAGGTCGTGAGCGAGGCAGGCAAAGCCGCGCTGAAGACGATCAAGCCGGGCACCCAGATCACCACGGTGTTCAGCGTGCAGACCGCGCTCCAGGTCACGATCATCCGCTGAGCATTTCTGCATATCTCGACAACGACGCCGGGTCCGAAAGGGCCCGGCGTTTTCGTGTCGGCGTTTCCTCGCCGGGGCCGGAGTGCTAGCAACGGAGGAGCAACTCTTGCGGGAGAACTCCATGGCCGCCTCATACGATCTGATCGTGCGCAACGGAACGGTGATCGACGGGACCGGCGCCGAGCCGTGCGAAGCGGATGTCGCCATCCAGGACGGAAGAATCGCCGCCGTGGGCCGCATCGGCGGCAGCGGTCATGAGGAGATCGACGCCAAGGGCTTCACGGTGACCCCGGGCTTCGTCGACATCCACACCCACTATGATGGCCAGGTCACCTGGGACGATCGCTTTTCGCCGTCGTCGGGCCACGGTGTGACGACGGTGCTGATGGGCAATTGCGGCGTCGGCTTCGCGCCCTGCCGTCCGGAAGATCGCGACACGCTGATGAACGTGATGGAGGGCGTCGAGGACATTCCCGAGCTTGTGATGCGCGAGGGCGTGCCCTGGAACTGGCAGAGCTTTCCCGACTATCTTGACGCCCTGTCGAAGCGCCAGTGCGACATCGACTTCGCTACCCAGGTGCCGCACGCACCGCTGCGCGTCTTCGTGATGGGCAAGCGCGGCGTCGACCGCGAACCCGCCAACGCGTCTGACATGGCGGAGATGGCGACGCTCGTTCAGGAAGGTCTGGACGCTGGCGCGCTGGGTTTTTCGACCTCCCGTTCACTCTTCCATCGCACGCCCGATGGCGCCCTGACGCCGACCATCACCGCTGGCGAGGAAGAGCTGGCGGCGATCGCCCGCGGCATGCGGCGCGCCGGCAAGGGCGTGATCCAGCTGCTCGACGATTTCGCGGACACCACGGCTGAGGGGGCCACCGAATTCGCGATGCTGCGCCGGCTCGTCGAACTGTCGGGCCGGCCGCTCTCTTTCACCCTGCTCGACCTCTCGCTTTATCCCGGACGCTGGCAGACGCTGCTGCGCGAGATCGAACGGGCACATCGCGATGGCCTGCCGATCCGCGGCCAGGTCGCGGCGCGGCCCGTCGCCGTGCTCTACGGGCTGGACCTTTCCTTTCACCCCTTCTCGACCTGCCCGAGCTATCGCGAGGTCGAAGGCCTCCCACTCGAGGCCAAGCTCGTCCGGCTGCGCGATCCGGCGATGAAGGCGAAGCTGCTCGCCGAGCAGCCGACCTATCGCAATCCGCAGATGCTGGCCTTCATGCGCAGCGTCTCCAACATGTTCGTGCTGGGTGATCCGCCGGACTACACGCCGCCGGCCAACCAGAGGCTCGACGCACGCGCGGCCAGGCTCGGCATCACGGCCCTCGAACTCGCCTACGATCTGCTGGTGAGCGGCGACGGGCGCACGATCCTGTTCCATCCCGGCGCGAACTACACCGACTGCTCCGACGCCAACATGGCCAGCATGCTGCGCCATGAGCATACGGTGATGGCGCTGGGCGACGGCGGCGCCCACTACGGGCTGATCTGCGACGCGAGCTACACGACGCACGCCCTGACCTACTGGACGCGCGACCGCAAGGGCGAGCGCTGGCCTCTGCCCTGGGCCATACGGCAGCTCACCGACGTGCCCGCGCGCACCGTCGGCCTCGGCGATCGCGGACGGCTGCAGGTGGGCTACAAGGCCGACCTCAACGTGATCGACCTCGACCGCCTCAAGGTCTCGGCGCCACGCCCGGTGAACAACCTGCCAGGCGGCGGCCGGCGGCTGGAACAGAAGGCCGAAGGTTATGTCGCCACCGTCGTCAGCGGCGAGGTGACCTATCGCGACGGCGACTTCACCGGCGCGCGTCCGGGCCGCCTGGTGCGCGGCGCACGGTAGGAACCCTTGTCATCCTGGGGCGCAGCCTAAGGATCCTTCGCTTCGCTCAGGATGACAGGCTGAACCCCTCATACCCGTTCGCGGCGATCTCCTCGCACTTCTGGCGGTACTTCGGCGCGCCGCCAGCATAGGCCATGAAGGTGCGCTTGAGGCGGCCGGGCACGTTCTTGTTCACGCCAGTCATCCAAGAATCGACCTTGGTGAGCAGCAGGCGCGATCCCGTGTCGTAGACGTGGGCCGTCCAGGCCGTCTCGGCCTCCGACGTCGCCTCGATGCGGGTCAGTCCCTTGTCGCGCATGTACCCCAGCAGGTCGGACACGAACTCGACATTCTGCTCGATGCAGCGCGGCAGGTTGCAGAAGGTCGCCGCATTGTGCGGCCCGACCAGGGTCAGCATGTTGGGAAAGCCCACCACGTTGAGGCCGAGATAGGTGTGCGGTCCGTCGGCCCACTTGTCGCGCAGCTTCGTACCGCCTCGGCCCTGGAAGTCGATGCGGTCGAAGGCGCCGGTGATCGCGTCGAAGCCGGTCGCGTAGATGATCATGTCGAAGTCGTAGTCGACCCCGCCGACCCGGAGGCCTTTCTCAGTGATGCGCTCGATCGGCGTCTCGCGGATGTCGACCAGCTTCACGTTGGGCTGGTTGTAGACCTCGAAGTAGCCGCTCTCGAGCGGAACGCGGCGCGTGCCGTAGCCGTGGTTGGTCGGGATCAGCTTGTCGGCGATCTTCGGGTCCTTCACCCGGGCGCGAATCTTCTTGATCACGAATTCCGTCAGCGCGTCGTTGGCCGCCTGGTCCATCAGCACGTCGCGGAAATTGCCCTGCCAGAAGGCGAAGCCCGGCGTGTTGTAGAGCTTCTCGAAGAAGGCCTCGCGCTCCTCCGGCGTCACGTCGGTCGAATGGCGCGGATCGGCGGTGTGGACGAAGCAACCCCAGTTCTCGCGGCACTGCGCGAAGATCTGGTCGTAGCGCGCGCGGATGTCGGCCATCGTCTCCGGCTCGATGCGGCTGTTGCGCAGCGGCGTGCACCAGTTGGGCGTGCGCTGGAACACCGTGAGCTCACCCACCGTCTTGGCGATTTCGGTAATTGCCTGCACACCCGACGCGCCGGTGCCAATCACCGCAACCTTCTTGCCCGCGAAGCTGACGGGATGGTGCGGCCACAGGCCGGTATGCCAGGACTCGCCCTTGAAATCCTCGATGCCCGGGATGGTCGGCATGGTGGGCGACGAGAGCGGGCCGATCGCGGTGACGAGGAAGCGGGCGCGGGCGCGGCCACCTTTCTCGAAGGTCACCTCCCACTCGTTGGCCGCCTCATCCCAGTGCGCGGCCTTCACCCTCGTGTTGAAGGTGATGTCGCGGCGCAGGTCGAACTTGTCGGCGATGAACTCGCAGTAGCGCAGGTTCTCGGGCTGGCCGGAGAAATGCTCCTTCCAGTCCCACTCCTTCAGCACCTCGGGCGAGAAGGAGAAGCCGTAGGTCCAGCTCTCGGAATCGAAGCGTGCGCCTGGATAGCGGTTCCAGTACCAGGTGCCGCCGACGCCGCCGCCCGCCTCGTAGACGCGAGCCTTGAAGCCCATCTGGCGCAGCTTCAGAAGCTGGTACATGCCCGAAAGGCCGGCACCGATCACGATGACGTCCCAGTTCTCGACAATGTCGGCGGTTTCGCTCGTCCGTGTCGCTTCAGCCGCGATAGCCATGGCGTTCCTCATCCGGTTTTGCCGCACAGTATAGCGCGGCCGGAAGCATTTGGACGACGCGCAGTGCGAGACTGGAGGTCGCTAGCGCAGGAGCTTCGGCGACCCGTACAGGTTGGCCAGACGCGCGATCAGGAAGGCCACATACATGACGCCTAGCACCTGTTCGATAATGATCAGAGACCGCGCCATTGGCGTCGCCGGCGTGATCTCACCGAAGCCAGTGGAGGTCAGCACGGTGAAGGAGAAGTACATCAGGTCCGACCAGTTAAGCTTGCCGTCCGGGCCATGGGCAATGGCAGCCATGAAAGCACTGGCTTCGAAGACCTGCAGGAAGCCAAAGAGACTCGCAAAGGACAAAGCGATCAGGATGTAGGCCGCGACAGCCCCGAACACCTTGTCGGTGGTGATGGGCCGACGATCGAGCACATAGCGCAGGAGCGCAATCGTAACGGCGCCCACGAAGATCGCCGTCGCCCCCAGCGCGATCGGCCGCAGCCCGCTGTAGCCCATGCGGTCGGCGATCAGGGCATCGACGGTGATGAAACCGAAAACCCCCAGCCCCCAGAGAACGGGCCGTTCAAGGCGTAGTGCCCAGACCGCCAGGACGAGCACCACGAACAGCGCCACGCCCAACATCGAGCCGCCGATCGCCGAGCCGGCAAGCATCGGGTTGAGGAGAATGAAAAAGCACAGGACGCCGACGAAGGCACTGCAGCGATTGCGCCGCACATAGGCGATGCGGCGGAGCATACGGTGTCCGGTCATCTCACATAGGGCCCCCGCCCCGTTTTCCCCAGTCTCCGGCAGACAGACTGCAAAACGCCGCAACCAAAGGCAAATGGCCGGCGTTCCTCTGCCAGATGGAGGTTTTCGTCATGTTCCGCAGGGTCCTGGCTTCCCTCGGCCTGCTCGTCCTGGTCCTGACCGCTTGTGATCAGCAGGTCCTGATTGCCGGTCCGTCCTCGTACCCGGGCCGTTACGAGGTCGTGGGCCTCGTCGCCGAATGAGGACGGGGACCTAGCCCCGCCAGACCGACCACAGGATGCCGGCCACCAGCCCAAGGGCGATGAATCCGACAAACAGCATCAAGGCGGTCTTTGCCCTCGTGAAGTGATGGTGCCCCTGCGCCGTGGTTTCATGCGGCTGGAGGCGCGTGCCGAGTTCATACTTCTTGGGGACGTGCCCAGCCGCATGAGCCTTGCCGTGCACACTCAGGAACTGCACGAAGTGCCAGAGCGCGCCCAGCGCCGCGAACATGCCCAGCAGCCAGAACGGCGCAAAAAGCATCCAGATTTCAACGTCGGTACCCAAGAGATCCCCCTGATGTGGTCCCTCTCTTAGACCGGATCGGCTAGCGACCAAACCACGGATTGAAGGGAAAGCGCTGCCATCGCCGGTCGTCGAACAGGACCATGAAGAGCTGCGCAAACATCGGCCCGAGCCGCGGATCGTCCGGCCCGGTCGCCTGGGTCCAGGCCGTCGTCTGGGACAAGGCGAGATCGTTGCGGCAATAGACGCCGAACACATAGACCCGGCCGGCTGTGGGCGGCTTCAGGAAGTACTGTCCGGCACAGACGCGCGCCGCCGTGAGATCGTTGGCCGGAGCAAAGACCAGCACCAGACGATAGTTGGGCCGCACCTCCTCGGGCGGAGACTGGTAGGTGAAGGTGAGGGCCGGCCTCGGCTTGTTCGCCTGCATTATCGGTAGCAGCCGTTCCTTCACCTGTTCCAGCGGCCATTGCGGAAACGGATTCCCCGCCACGATCACCTGGAAAAGGCGGCCGTCGGTCGCCGCCCAGAATTCGGAGAAGTCGTATTCCGGAGCGTAGTCGAAGCCGCCCACCGTCTGGGCTCGGAGCGGCGCTGCGAGGCCAAGGCAGGCCAAGGTCACCAGGAGGACACACCGCAGAGGGGCCATTTGTGTGAACCTTCTCCTACTGGAAGACGTATTTTGTGCACGCAACGGAGTTGACCACATGATGAAAGTCGTCGGCATTTCCCTTTTGGCGCTAACCCTCGCCGCCTGTGGCGACACATGGGGCCAACGGGCTGTGACGGGCGGCGGCATCGGTGCGGGTACCGGTGCCTTGGTTGGCGCCCTCACACCGATCGGGCTGCTGCCCGGCGCCCTGGTGGGCGGCGCCGTAGGTGCCGGCGTGGGCGCGGCGACGACCCCGCGCCGCTGAGGCAACTCCCTTCCTTCCTCGGGAGTCCCCACACAACGACCGCGAGGGACGCCAGTTCCGCATTGACCGTGAAGGCTCTAGGCTCGGGCCATGAAAATCTGCCTTTACGGCGCCGGCTCGATCGGCGGAATCATCGGCGCCCACCTCGCGCGCGTGAAGGGCGTCGAGGTGAGCCTGATTGCGCGCGGCGCCCATCTCGACGCCATCCGCCGGAACGGCCTGCGGCTGATCACGCCGCACGAGGATTTCACGGTGAGGGTGAATGCGACCGACGATCCGGCCCAACTCGGCCCACAGGATGTCGTGTTCATCACCCTGAAGACGCACCAGTACCTCTCGGTACTCGACAAGGTCGTGCCGCTGCTGGGCCCGCAGACGGCGCTGATCCCGCCGACCACCGGTGCGCCCTACTGGTTCTTTCACAAACTGGGCGGCCCCTTCGAGGGCAGCCGGCTGAAGCGCATGGACCCCGGTGGCAAGCAGTGGTCGACCTTCGGCCCGGAGCGGGCGCTGGGGTGCGCCTACTGGGCCGGCGGCGTCGTGCCCGAACCCGGCGTGGCGCATCTCGAGAACGAGGTCTGCTACCTGCCGCTGGGCGAGCCCGACGGCTCGAGCTCACCGCGCGTCACGGCGCTCAGTGCGGCCATGACCGAAGCAGGCCTCAAGGCACCGGTGAAGGCCGACATCCGCGCCGAGATCTGGAGCAAGATGATCAACAGCTTGACCTGGAACCCGATCGCGGTGCTGACGCTCGCCGACAATGGCGGGATCGGCCGCAGCGCCGGCGCCGTCGACATCGCGCGCCGCATGATGACGGAAGCCGAGGCCGTCGCCGCCAAATTCGGGGCGACGATGGCGACGCCCATGGAAAAGCGCATCGAGTTCACGGTGGGTTTGGGCGACCACAAGATGTCGATGCTGACCGACCTTCAGTCCGGCAAACCCCTCGAGATCGACGCGCTGGCCGATTCGATCGCCGACCTCAGCGAACTGGCGGGCGTGGCGACGCCGACCATCGACATGATGCTGGCGCTGTTGAAGCTGCGAGCGGCGGCATAGTCACCACGTCTCCTTCCACGGCCTCAGATCCATCTCGAAGGTCCAGGCGCTGCGCTTCTGGCGGTGGAGCTGCCAGTAGGTTTCGGCGATGTCGTCGGGATCAAGGATCGCGTCGGGGCCGGCATTGTAGCGATCCGGGAAGTTGGCCTTGATCCATTCGGTGTCGATCGCACCGTCGACGATGACATGCGCGACATGGATGTTCTGGGGACCAAGCTCTCGCGCCATCGACTGGGCCAGTGCCCGCACCGCATGCTTGCCGCCGGCAAAGGCCGAGAAGCCGCGGCCGCCGCGGATCGAGGCGGTGGCGCCAGTGAAAATCATCGTGCCCTGCCCCCGAGGCACCATCGCCTTGGCCGCCTCACGCGCCGTCAGGAAGCCGGCGAAGGCGGTCATCTCCCAGACCTTGCGATAGACGCGGGAGGTCGTATCGCGAATGTCGAAACGCACGTTGCCGCCGATGTTGAAGACGAAGACCTCGACCTCGCCGATCTCGGTCTCGATCTGGCGGAACAGCGCCTCGACCTGCGCTTCGTCCCGGGCATCGGAGCCGAACGGATGGACCCTGCCGCCCTCCTCCACTATGCGCGCCACCAGCGACTGAAGCTTGTCGGCGCTGCGGCGCGTGACGACGGCGGTGTAGCCCTCGCGTGCGAAGCGACGGGCAATGGCGCCGCCCGTCGCATCGCCTGCGCCGATCACGACGCAGACCTTGTCCTTGGCCATGGCGTTCTCCTTTGCACCCAATCTGTCGGCGGCGATCGGGCGGCTCAAGGGAGATTACGTCATGGCTGGCTGAGTTTCGGCCCTCTCTGTCCGCAGCGCGTGCGCCTTGCGTAGCTCGGCCGCCGTCAGACCCGTCCCGTCGGGGCGCCAGCCCGGCGCACCGAACAGGTACATCCAGACTTCCCGCGCCGAGCGCGCCGAGGCGAGGTCCTTCACCAGGCCGATCCACGGGCCGAAGTTCAACACGAACGGATTGCGCGACGACACCTGCGGCGAGACGAGGCCGAAATCGCACTTCACCTCGTCACGTTCGGCGACATAGGTTCCGAACAGGCGGTCGAAGACGATCAGGACGCCGCCGAAATTGGCGTCGAGATACTCCGGATTGCGCGCGTGATGGACGCGATGCGCAGATGGTGTGTTGAGGACGTATTCGAGCCAGCCCAGCTTCGGGATCCAGTCGGCATGAATCCAGAACTGATAGAGCAGGTTGAGAAACAGCGCCGTCAGTACCGTCTCCGGCGTGAAGCCCAAGAGCACCAGCGGCGCGAAGAAGAGCGAAGTGCCCGTGAAGCGGCCGATCCAGCCCAGCCGGTAGGCAGCGGCAAAGTTGAACTGGTTCGGCGAGTGATGGACGGAGTGCGAGGACCAGAACCAGCGCACCGTGTGGCTGGCGCGATGAAACCAGTAATAGAAGAATTCGAGCCCGACGAAGAGCAGCATCACCGACCAGACGCTGTCGAGCGACTGGGTGAAGGGACGATGCTCATAGATCCAGCCGAGCCACGGCGCCGCGAGCGTGTAGGGAATGAATGCCAGCAGGCGGCGGCCGGCCAGATCAGCCAGCGAGCAGGCCCAGGATTTCCAGTCGTAGGCCTCCGCGCGCGTGCGCGACAGCCAGAGGCCTTCTACTACCGCCGCCGCCATCACGAGCGGCAGAATGACGAGATAGAGAGTAGCGAGTGACTGCACGAAAGCCTCCATATGACTTGCTGCGGTCGAATATATGAGTGATGCTCATGTTTAGTTACTCGCCTTCGCCCGCACGGTGCCGTCATGGCCGCACGTCGCCAAGCCTCTGAAAACAAAAGAAGAATGCCACGCCAGGCGCGGGCGGCGCAGACCGTCGCGTCGATCGTCGAGGCAGCGGCTCAGATTCTCGAAAAGGGTGGCCTGGCCGCCTTCACGACCAACGCGGTGGCCGAACGCGCGGGCGTAAGCATCGGCACGCTCTATCAGTATTTTGGCGACAAGAACGCGCTGCTGATGGCGCTTGCCCGCGAGGAGATGGAAGCGGCCCTGAGCGAGGTCGGACGCGCGCTGCAGGGCGAAGGCGATCCCTCGCTTGAGGGGCGCGTGCGGGCCATGGTGCGGGCGATCGTCCATGCCTTTCGCGGCCGGCAGCGCGCCCGCAAGGCGGTCGTCCAGGCGCTCCTGGCGCAGGGAAACGGCATCGAACTGATCGCCCCAGTCGCCGCCTTTATCGCCCGCGCGGGCGAAACCGTCGGGCGCGGACCGAACCCGCTGGTCGGTCCGCTCACCCGCGAACAGGCATTCGTGGTGTCGCGCGCCCTCATGGGTGTCGTCCGCGCCGCGGTGCTGGAGGAGCAGCCCTTCCTCGCCAGCCGCAACTTCGAAGACGAGATCGTGCGGATGATCGTCGCCTATCTCGGCGCAGTCACTGAGGCAGCCGATCCCGATCCCGATCGAACCAGAGCTTGAGCCGGTCGAGCATCGCGAAAAGCAACCGCTGATCGCGCTCCGGCCAGTCGTCGAAGGCACGCGCCAGGCTGGGGGTGAGCGCCGCCACGGCGGCGCGATGCTTTGCGAGGCCGGCGGGCGTCAGGACAAGCAGCTTCGAACGGCCGTCGCCACCGTTGGTACGCTCGCGCAGCCAGCCCTTGGCTACCAGCTTCTGCACGTTCTTGGTGACGCCAGGCTGGGGTTGCTGCAACGCGCGGGCGACGCCCGTGACGGTCCTGGTTTCGTCCGGCCGGTGGCTGAAATGATTCAGCAGGACGAACTGCGGCAACTGAAGGCCGAGCGGTCTCAACACCTGGTTGGCCTCGGTCGAGGCCAACTGGTCGATGATGCCGATCCAGTTGACGATGCGGAAGGGAAGCGGCGGCTCGGTCAAACGGTCACGAAACTCTGAAGCGGCCGTCGGGGCGACGGGCCGGGATCGCCAGCATAGCCCAGACGGAAGAACATCTGCAGCGTCGCACCGTCCGGCGTGCCGGTTTCCCTGTGCACGGCCGCGCGCAGATCCGCCATTTCGGGATATTCCTGCAGGGTCTGGCTATGTGGCTGCAACGCCACGCCGAGCGACGTCGCCGCGAGCTGCAGGCGGACATAACTGCGACCGACGGCGATCTGGGTGGTCCGCGTGTTGTCGCCGCTGGCGATCCAGCCGAAGGCGCGGGCGCTACCGTAGCCGGACAGCGTGTAGTCGCGACCTCCGTTCCACGCCAGCGTTCCGGGGGTCATCGCCTTTTCAGGCGTCATCTGCCCGGTCTGGCGCAGCGCCCATATCATCGGTCCCTTCAGCGAGATTCCGTCTCGGTGGATGGCGATCTCGGCGGCGCCAATGCGCGCGACGTCGATACTCTCCTTGTGAGTCCGGACCGTGTTCATCTCCAGTTCCGAGCCGGCGATGGCCAGGGTGCGCAGCCGGTCGACCTTGCCGGGCTCATCGGTGATGGCGAGAGGCAACGCCGGGCTCCGGTGCCCCGCAAGCAGCGCGGCCGTGTGCACAGGATCGAGCATGCGGGCTTCGAACCTGCCCTTGACCGTGCGCCGCCGCGGCACCTGGACGAACAGCGGATCGACCGCGATGCCCGGTTCCTTCGTCAACACGATCCGCGCCACGGGCTTGTCCAGGGTCCAGTCGCCCTCGGGAAAGAGCGTGATGTCGGCGCGATAGCCGTCGGCCGCCGCCGCCATCGCCAGAGTCTCGAGGAAGCAGCCGTGACCGATCAGGATCTGGCGCGAGAACGGATCGGTCTGGGGCAGCAGCCGTGTGGCATCGACATGGAGCATGATCGTGTCGGGTCGTGAAAGATCGACCGCCCAGGACTGGAGATTGTGCGGATTGGGCGCCAGCAGGGCCCACGCGAGCGCCCGCCGGCGCGGATCGGCCTCCTCCGGACCGGGACCGCGCCAGCCCTCGACGGCCACGGCGGGCATGGCGTCGAGCCGCGGCACGGCGACGGCAACGCCGGC
>CANIEC010000052.1 GCA_947466085.1 Rhodospirillales bacterium | reverse complement strand
CATTCCTCGGCGGTGCCCGCGGTGCGCGCCAGGGTGAAGGACGACGGGCCCTATGACTGGGCCTACATGACCGAACGCCTGGCGGCCGAGGTCCCGTTCTGGGAGCCCGGCACGCGCAACGGCTATCACGGCTTCACCTTCGGCTGGACCGTGGGTGAGATGGTGCGACGCGCCTCGGGCAAGTCGCTGGGCACCTTCTTCCGCGAGGAGATCGCGGGGCCGCTGGGTCTCGATTTCTGGATCGGCCTGCCGGAGGAGATCGAGCCGCGGGTCGCGCCAATGGTGGCCCATGTCTACAAGGCGGCCGACGCGGTGACGCCCTTCATGCGCGACCTCGCCACCAACAAGGAATCGGTGCCGGCGCTGTTCTACTTCAACAACGGCGCCTGGCGCTCGGGCGGCGCCAACACGCGCGCCGGCCATGCCGCCGAGATCGGCGCGGCCAACGGCATCACCAACGCGCGCGGCCTGGCCGGCATGTATGCCCCGCTGGCCAACGGCGGGGGAGATCTGGTCGATGCCACGACGCTCGCCCGCATGGGCGAGGTCTCGATGGCGACGCACGACGACGCCACCCTGCGCATCCCGACGCGCTTCGCGCTGGGCTTCATGAAATCCATGGATAACCGCAAGCGCAGCCTCGCCGCCAAACTGTGGGGCGAGGATTGCGACAGCGTGATCCTGGGCAGCCCCGCCTTCGGCCATGTCGGCGCCGGCGGCTCGCTGGGCTTCGCCGACCCGGTCGCCGGCCTGTCGTTCGGCTACACGATGAACCGCATGGGCCCGGGCCTGCTGATGAACGAACGCGGCCAGTCGCTGGTCGACGCGGCGTATCTCAGCCTCGGCTACAAGAACAAGGACGGCGGCGTTTGGGTGAAGTGAGTCAACTTGTCCTCCCCATTCAGATGGGGAGGTGTCAGCGTCTTGCGCTGACGGAGGGGTCAGAAGCCCCGATACGCTCCGAGTTCGTGACCCCTCCGCCCGCGGTTACGCGGGCACCTCCCCATTTGAATGGGGAGGCGGGTTGATGATCCCCGTCTTCCGTCCGCTCAAGGATCCCGCCGTCGCCACGATCTGGTCGGGCCTCGCCGCCTCGACCATCGGCGAGGACCTGTTCCGCGTGGCCGTCGTGTGGATCGCGGCCGAGCAGATCGGCAATGCCGCAGGCTACGTCAACGCCACGCAGTACGCCGCCATGCTGGTGGTCGGCCTGCTGGGCGCCTCGGCCTTCGATCGCTGGCGGGCCGACCGCGCCATGATCGGCGCCAAGTATGCGAGTGCGGTGCTCGCCCTGCTGCCGGTGATCGGCTTCTACATCTGGGGCGTCTCGATTCCGCTTCTCATCGTTTCCGTGATGGGCCTCGCGGCGATGCGCATGGTGTTCACGCCGGCGCTGCAGTCGGCGGTGCCGGTGCTGGTCACCGACCGCGACGCGATGCAGGCGATCAACGGCCTGTTCGACGCGACGTGGCGGCTCGCCCGCCTGATCGGGCCGATGATGGCGGCGGTCCTCAACACGCTGCTGCCGGTGATCCACTTCCTGTCCATCACGGCGGTGGGTTTCGTGCTGTCGGGGCTGGCGGTGTGGGCGGTGCGCGACCGGCTGTACGACCCGGCGCAGAGGCCGCGCCCCGGCCGCGGCGGCTGGCGCGGCGCCTGGGACGCCCTGCTCGATGGCGCGCGGCTGATGCTGCGCCAGCGCACGATGGGCGCGCTGCTGATGGTCAATGCTTTCGCCAACGGCCCCTGGAGCGTGGCGCTGCAGCTCTGCATCGCGCTGATGGTGGTCGAGCACGACCCGCACCTGTTCGGCCTGCACGGTCTTGCCTCGCTCGGCATGATCATCGGCGCCTGCGGTGTCGGCGATGTGGCCGGCAATCTGGTGGCGGGCAGCGTCCGCTTCCGCCGCCCGCTCTCCACCATGTTCCTGGGCTACGTCGCCATGGGCGCGGGCTTCGCCCTGATCGCATTGGCCGCCTGGGGCATCGACAACCCCTACAAGCTGCCGGCGATGATGCTGGCGGGCCTGATCGCCGGCTTCGGCGGGCCCTTCTTCTTCATCCCGATGATCACCCGCATGCAGACGGTGTTCCACGGCGCCGAGATCGCCCGAGTCTTCCGCCTGCGGCTCGCGGTCATGGCGGGCTCGATGCTGCTGTTCAACGTGGCGGCGACGCCGCTGTTCGACCTGATCGGCCCAACCCACACCGAGTTCTGGTTCGGCCTGCTTCTGCTGGCCCTCGGCATCGCCGGCTGGATCCACTACCGGCGGGTCGAGGACCGCGATGCCGCGGGCGCCGCGACGTCAGTCGAGCAGCGGCACGTGCCGTGAGCAGTCGCGCGGCAGGGCCCCGCTGAGGCGCGGATCGGGAAACACTTCGACCTGGAAGGCAAAGGGCACGAAGCCGGAGCGCCGGTAGAAGTCGAGCGCCGCCGGATGGTCGAGCGTGCAGGTATGCACCCAGAAGCGCCGGATGGGCCGCGACCAGGCCCGCGCGATCGCCTCGTTCATCAGCGCGCGGCCCATCCCCGTCCCCACGAGGCCCGGCGCCACCCCAAAGAACGCCAGCTCGCATTCCCCCGGCTGGCTGAAGTCCAGTTCGAGGATCCCGGCATCGCGCCCGTCCCGGCGCAGCGCGAAGAACTCCACCTGCGGATTGTCGAGGATCGCCTGCAGCTTCTCGTCCGCCATCACCAGCCTCGAGAACCACAGCCAGTCCGTCCCCACCGCGCGATAGAGCTTGCGATAGGCCTCGATCGACCGCTCCAGCGGCTCCAACGTGACGCCCGCCGGAAAAGGCTGCGCCGGTCGCTGAGGCGGACGGCCGAACATCTGGAGGCTCGTCACGACGGCCGCGACGTGCCCTGGGGGGACGGCGGAATAGCCGGGCGGCAGGGCAGGATTCGGTGAACTCATGCTGCGCAATTGATTACCCGATCGAGCATGAACGAGCCAAGCTCTCCACAGCTTCGGACAGAACTACGCCCTTGCGGGAAACGCCGTGTATCGATAACCTCTCATAGATACACGGCGTTACCCAGAAGGAGACTTCCCGTGGCCAAGGCATTCCCGACCGACAATCCGTTCCTCCGCGGCTACTTCGCGCCCGTCAACACCGAGGCCGATGCCGGCCACCTCCAGATCAGCGGCGAGATGCCCAGGGAGCTTTGCGGCACGCTCTACCGAAACGGGCCCAACCCACAGTTCGCGCCGCGCGGGCCGTATCACTGGTTCGGCGGCGACGGCATGATCCACGCCTTCCACATCGAGAACGGCAACGTCTCCTACAAGAACCGCTGGGTGCGTACCCCTAAGTGGATGATCGAAAACGCGGAGGGCGAAGGTCTCTCCGGCACCTTCGGCAATCCGCGCTACACCGATCCGCGGGTGTTTGCGTTGAACTCGACCATCGCCAACACCAACATCGTCTGGCACGGCGGCAAGCTGCTGGCGCTGGAGGAGGCGCATGCGCCCTTCTCGCTCGACCCGAAGAGCCTGATGCCGGTCGGCCCCAAGGACGGCGGCTACGAGACGTTCGGCGACAAGCTCATCGGGCCCTTCACGGCGCATCCCAAGTTCGATCCCGAGACCGGCGAGATGATCTTCTTCGGCTATTCGGCGACCGGCCGCTTCACCAAGGAAGTCAGCCTGCAGACCGTGACCGCGGACGGCACCGTCACGCGGGCGGAAATGCTTGAAGGGCCCTTCCCCTCGATGATCCATGACTTCGCGGTGACGAAGAACTGGATCGTCGTGCCGGTCTTCCCGCTCACCTCTTCGATGGAACGCGCCATGGGCGGGCTGCCGCCCTTCGCCTGGGAGCCGGACAAGGGCACGCACATCGCCTTCATCCCGCGCAAGGGCACGGTGGCCGACGTGAAGTGGGTGACGGCGCCGCCGTCCTACGTCTTCCATCCGATGAACCATTTCGAGACGGCGGACGGCAAGATCGTGATCGACGTCATGAAGTACGACGTGGCGCCGCTCTTCCCGCTGCCCGACGGCTCGCCCTCGACCAAGGAGCCGCCGGCCGCACGCCTGTTCCGCTGGACCTTCGACCTCGGCGGCCCGGGCAACACCTTCCGCGAGGAGCAGCTCGACGATCGCGCCGGCGAGTTCCCGCGCTTCGACGAGCGCTTCTGCATGAGCGATTACCGGCATGGCTGGATCGTATCGGGCAACATCACCCATGCCGGTGTCCGCCGCGGCGAGGGCATCACCCACTACGACCTGAAGAAGGGCAGCAACGCGACCTGGAAGTCGGGCGAGGATGACCGGTTCGGCGAGCCGGTGTTCGTGCCGCGCCATGACAAGGCCGCCGAGGGCGACGGCTGGGTGCTGGCGACGATCTTCCGCTCGGCCGAGGGCCGCAGCGACCTCGCGGTGTTCGAGGCGACCGACATCGCCAAGGGCCCGGTGGCGCTGGCCCATCTCAGCAGCAGGGTCCCGGCGGGCTTCCACGGCAACTGGCGCCCCGGTACGCTGTGACGATGATCACCGTCCATCACCTGAACAATTCCCGCTCCCAGCGCATCCTCTGGATGCTCGAGGAGCTCGGCGTGCCCTACGAGGTGAAGCGCTACCAGCGCAAACCCTCGATGCAGGCGCCCGACGAGCTGCGCAAAGTGCATCCTCTGGGCAAGGCGCCGGTGATCACCGACGGCGACAAGGTGCTGGCCGAATCCGGCGCCATCCTGGAATACCTGTCGGAAACCTATGGCGGCGGCCGCTTCACCCCCGCCCCCGGCACGCCGGAGCGGCTGAACTACACCTACTTCATGCACTACGCGGAGGGCTCGCTGATGCCGCCCCTGTTGATGAAGCTGGTGTTCGGTCTCCTGCCCGCACGCGTGCCTTTTTTCATGCGGCCTGTGGCACGCGCCATTGCCGGCGGCGCCGACAAGACTCTGCTGATGCCGCAGATCGCCAACCACTTCATGTTCCTCGAAGGCGAGCTCATGCGCCGCGAGTGGTTTGCCGGCCCGGACTTCACCGCGGCCGACATCCAGATGAGCTTCCCGCTGGAAGCCGCCTCGGCGCGCTCGCCGATGATCAACAAGATGCCGAAGCTCAAGGGCTTCCTCGACCGCATCCATGCCCGTCCCGCCTACAAGCGGGCGCTGGAAAAAGGCGGCGCCTACGAGCTGGCGAAGTAGCGGCGCCGGCTGGCGACAGGGGCCGGGGCCGTGCTAGGCCCGTGGTCCGGACGATAACGAACGAAATCCAAGGAGCGAAACGATGGCCCTTCCCGCCCTGCTGCGCGACAACCTCTCGATCCCGGTGGTCGGCGCGCCGCTGTTCATCGTGTCCAATCCCGACCTGGTCATCGAGCAGTGCAAGGCCGGCGTCGTCGGCTCCTTCCCCGCCCTGAACGCGCGGCCGAAGGAGATGCTCGAGGAGTGGCTGAAGCGCATCACCGGCGAGCTCGCCGAGTACAAGGCCAAGCATCCCGACAAGAAGGTGGCACCCTTCGCGGTCAACCAGATCGTGCACTCGTCGAACGACCGCCTGCAGCACGACATCGACATGTGCGAGAAGTACAAGGTGCCGATCCAGATCACCTCGCTGCGCGCGCCCGACGACGTCGTCGTCTCGGCGCACCGCTACGGCTGCCTGGTGTTCCATGACGTGACCAACGTGACCCACGCCAAGCGCGCGCTGAAGGCCGGCGTCGACGGCCTCATCCTGGTCTGCGCCGGCGCCGGCGGCCATGCCGGCCGCCTCTCGCCCTTCGCGCTGGTGCCGGAAGTGCGCCAGTTCTACGACGGCACGATTTTGCTGTCGGGCTCGATCTCCAACGGCGCCTCGGTGCTGGCGGCCCAGGCGCTGGGCGCCGACCTCGCCTACCTCGGCACGCGCTTCACCGCGAGCAAGGAAGGCAACGCCACCGACGCCAACAAGCAGTGCATCATCGATTCCAGCGGCGAGGAGATCGTCTATACGAACCTCTTCACCGGCGTGCACGGCAACTACATGAAGCGCAGCATCGCGGCCGCCGGCCTCGATCCCGACGCGCTGCCGGAAGCCGACAAGAGCAAGATGAACTTCGGTTCGGGCGGCAACATGAAGGTCAAGGCGTGGCGCGACATCTGGGGTGCCGGACAGGGCGTCGGCCAGATCCACGACGCCCCGCCCGCCGCCGAGATCGTGGCCCGCCTCAAGGCCGAGTACGATGCCGCGCGCGCGGCCCTGTTCGCCGGCGAGACCGTCCCGACGCGGCTCCAGCAGGCCGCCGAGTAAACCGGCCGGCAGCTTCGCGGATGAGTGCGTCCCCGCTCCGCCTCCTCGTACTGGCGCTGGTCCTCGCCCCTGGCGCCGCCACGGCGCAGACCGGCATCGACGGTCGCCTGAACGAGCTGCAGCGCTCGATCTCCGCCCTCTCGGGCCAGATCGAGCAGCTCAAGGTCCAGGAGCGTCAGCTCGAGCAGCAGCTCGCGAGGATGCAGACGAGCTTCGAGCAGCGCATCGAACGGCTGGAAAAGGGCCCGGCCAGACCCACACCCAGGACAGGCCGGTAGACTGACCGAGAGCGTGGCTTTGCACGCTCTCGTCAGCCGCCTCGATCCGCGGCGAGATTGGCCGGTCTCATCACAAGAAACGCCGCCAGTGCCACCAGCATCAGCACTCCGACCACGAGGAAGGCAAGGCCCCAGGCCATCGGCGACATGCCTCCGGCGAGATCGAGCGTCCAGCCCACCACCAGCGGCCCGACGAAGCCGCCCGCGTAGCCCAGGGTCGAGTGCACCGCGAGCGTGGCGCCGCGCCGTGCGGGCTCGGCGTTGCCGGCTGCGCCCGCCGTGACCGACGAGGAATCGAGCCACACCACGACGCCGTAGGCGATCACCAGGAACACCGCCAGCCAGTAGCTGGTCGAACCGACGAAGCCCACGATCGCGGCGAAGCCGATCGACAGGATCATCGCCGTGGCGACGAGGCGGCGGCGGCCGAAGCGGATCGAGGCTTCGTTGCCCAGCACGCTGGCGAAGGTGCCCAGCAGCGCCATCACGGTGACCACCAGCGCCGGCGACAGCGTGCCTTCGGTGACGCCCGTGCTGCCCGCGACGAAGGCGAGGAAGGCCACGCCCCAGCCGCGGAGCGCGCTCATCTCCAGCGTATGGACGCAGTAGACGACCGAATAGGCGAAGGCCGAGGTATTGCGGACGACCGGCCTGAAGTCGAACAGCGCCCCCTGCGCCTTCGTGCGCGGGGCCGGCGGCTTCGACGGCACCGACAGCGCCACCATCGTCCAGGCGATCGCGGCGGTGACGGCGGAGAAGACGAAGGTCCAGCGCCAGCCGACCTGGTCGGCCAGCACGTCCCCCAGCAGGTAGGAGACCGCGCCGGAGATGCCGATGCTGGCCGCGTGGCCAGTGACGGCGCGCGACATGAGCTTGGAATCGACCTGGTCGGCCAGCAGCTTGAGGCCGGTCATGTAGGTGCCCGCCCAGCCGATGCCGGCCAGCGCGCGCGTGGCCATGGCCGACCAGAAGCCGTCGGCGAACAGGCCGAACATCAGGTGGCCCGCCACCGTGCAGGCGACGCCGAACAGATAGACCCTCTTGCCGTCGATCTTGTCGGTGAGCGTGACCAGCACCGGCACCGCCACCATATAAGCGCCGAAGAAGATCGCGGTGATCCAGCCCGCCTCGCTGTTCGACAGGCTCCAGCGCTGCATCATCTGCGGCAGCAGCGCGGGCCAGAAGCCGGCGCCGATCTGCACGAAGATCTGCGCCGCGCAGACGATCGCAACGAGGCGCGCGCCGCTCATCGTCCTGGTCGCGCCCTCAGTCGGCATGGCTCGCCGTCGGTTGCGGCACCGGGATCATCCAGAGGGCCGCGAAGGCCGTGAGGCAAAGGGCGGAGGAGATGATCAGGACTCCGGCGCCCAGCCGGTCGATCAGCAGGGCGAACACGAAAGGCGCCCCGGCGGAGAGGAAGCGCGACGGGGCGCCGAGCAGCCCCAGGCGATAGCCGTAGCTCTTCGGACCATAGAGCGCGAGGGGAACCGTGCCGCGCGCGATGGTGATGACGCCGTTGCCCATCCCGTGCAGCACCGCGAAGACGCTGGCCATCAGGCCCCCGCCGAAGCTGAGCAGAAGAACAGTGCCCACCGGATGCGTCGTGGTGGCGAGGCGGCCCGAGGTCAGCGGATGCAGGTGTCGCAGCGGCCCGGCCTCGAGCATGCGCGCCGCCACCTGGGCCGGGCCGATCAGCGCGCCCGCCGCAATGGCCTGCGTGGGCGTGGCGCCCGCGGCTTCCATGATGCGCGGAAAGTGCGCTGCCATCCCCGACGAGACGATCCACGCGCCCGAAAAGGCGATGGCCAGCAGCACCATCGTGCGGTCGAACGGCACCGGCTCGTCGACCGCCTTCAGGGTGGCGGCGAGATCGGTCGGACGCGGCAGAAGCACGGAGTTGCAGGGAAGACCGATGACGACATGCGCGGCAGCCCACAACAGGCAGGTCTCGCGCCAGCCGATCCCGGCGGCCCCCCAGGCGGTGAGCGGCCAGGCGACGGTACTGGCGAAGCCTGCCAGCAGGGTGATGCCGGTGATCGCACCGCGCGCATCCTTGCCGTAGAGCCGGCCCAGCGCGCCGAAGGCGGCATCGTACAGGCCGAGGCCCATGCCGATGCCCAGCAGGGTCCAGGCCGCGGCGAAGGGCAGGAACGACTGGGCCTGCGACAGCAGCACCAGCGCCGCCGCGAACAGGAGGCTCGAGGCCGACAGCACGCCGTTGCCGCCGGCCCGGTCGATCACCCGACCCACCTTCGGCCCGATCATCGCGGAGATGATCAGCGCCGCGGAGAAGGTACCGAAGAACAGGTTGGTCGAGATGCCGATGTCGCGCGCCATCTCGTCCGCCAGCACCGCCGGCAGATAGTAGGTCGAGCCCCAGGCCAGGGTCTGCGCCGTCCCCAGTACGATGATCGTCGAAAGCCGGCGGCGATCCATCAGGAGGCTTTGGGACCGGCGCAGCAGCCGGAGGCTGCAGGCGCCGGCTTGGCAGGCGGACAGCATCCCGCCGCCGTCGCAGGCGCGGCCGATGCGGGCGCACCGTTGCAGACACCGGTCTCGGGCAGCACCAGCTCGACCCGACGCGCAGCGTCATGGTCGCCCGCCAGTTCGGCGGCGATCGAACGGACCTGCTCGTAGCCGGTCATCATCAGGAAGGTCGGCGCTCGGCCGTAGGACTTCATGCCGGCGAAGTAGAAGCCCGCCTCGGGCTGCGCCAGCTCGCGCGCGCCATGCGGGCGCACGGAGCCGCAGCTGTGTTCGTTGGGATCGATCAGCGGCGCCAGTGCCGGCGGGCATTCCAGCGCCGGATCGAGCGACAGCCGGATCTCGCGCAGGAAGTCGAGGTCGGGCCGGAAGCCGGTCGAGACGACCAGCTCGTCGACCGCCACATGGCGGCCCGGGCAACCCGCGCCCGCGACGACGAGCCTGTGACCCTCGCGCGCGATACGACTCACCCGGAAGCCGCTCTCGATCGTGAGGCTGCCGCTCGCCACCAGGGCGGCGAAGGCGGTGCCCAGCGCGCCGCGCGCCGAGAGCTGGTCGGCCGCGCCGCCGCCGAACGACTTCTCCGGAGTCTCGCCACGCAGCAGCCAGACGATCTGCGTGGCGGGCTCCTGCTCCTTCAGTTTCGCGAGGTCGAGCAAGGTGCCGACGGCGGAATGGCCGCCGCCCAGTACCGCGACGCAGCGGCCGGCATAGCGCGGCCGGTCGCGGCCCAGCACGTCGGGCATGCCGTAGGCGATGCGGTCCTGCGTCTCGCGCTCGCCGAGAGCGGGCAGGCCGTTGGCACCCGCCGGATTGGGTGAGAACCAGGTGCCCGTCGCGTCAATGACGGCGTCGGCGCGCAGCACCTCCGGTCCCTTGCCGTTCTGGTAGCGGATCTCGAAGGGCGCGGCGTCGCGGCCGCGCGTCTTCACCTTGTCGAAGCCGACGCGACCGATCGCCGTCACCATGCTTTGGGTCCGGATGTGATCCTTGAGCGGCGTGCGGGTCGCCAGCGGCTCGAGATACTGCTCCGCCAGCTCGGCGCCGGTCGGATAGTGGTCGGGCTGCGGCCGGTTCCAGCCCGCTTCGGTCAGCAGCCGGTCGGCGGCCTTGTCGATATTGTACTCCCAGGGCGAGAACATGCGGACATGGCCCCACTGGCGCACCGCATGGCCGACCGTCGGACCGGCCTCGATCACGACGGGCTCGAGCCCTCGGTCGAGAAGGTGCGCCGCTGCGGCGAGGCCCACGGGACCGGCACCGATCACGGCGACCTTCTTCTTCGGAGGGGTGATCGAATCAGGCATGTTAACTCTCCTATCCTTCTAGAATGTTGGAAAGACGAGACGCAACAAAATCGTCATCTAGGCGACGCATGTCTTCCCTGCGGCCGGGTGGACGCCGTCGGCGCAGCATTCCTCGGCCATGTAGGCGAGGAGCTCGTGCATCAGCTCATAGTTGGCGTGGCAGACCAGGGTCGCGCCTTCCCGCACCTGGGTGACGAGACCGACGATCACCAGCGACTTGATGTGATGCGACAGGGTCGAGGCCGCGACGTCGAGCTTGGTCTGGAGGCGCCCGACCGGCATGCCTTCGGCACCGGCGCGCACCAGGGCGCGATAGATCTTCAGCCGGGTGGGATTGCCCAGTGCTTCGAGGCGGGCGGCGGCATCGTCGAGCTTCATGAGTGAAACATAGGGTGCCGCTGGCGCGAGTCAACCGTATTTCCAGAAATATAGAAATACCATTGCCTCCCGGGAGCGTCTCACCCTGTCGTCGCGGGTGTCGGGTCGTTCCGGTGCGGATCGATGTCTTCGAGGAAGCGTCCCAGTGTCGCCAGGCTCGTCTCGTATCCGTTCCGGCGGGCATGATCGGCGAACCGGTGCGGGTCGACGTGGATTTCGTGGATGACGTGGCCCGCGTGGCGTTCTTCGGCGGTACGCCTTCGGTACAGCTCCGCCCATGCATGGTGAGTGGCAGGCGCCTCGCGGACGAGTTCCCGAAGGACGTCGTAGTCGTGCGAGGCCACGAGCGGGACGCGGAAAACGACTGTCGTCATGGAGGCTCCATCAGAGGCTGGCCGGAAATGAATTGAATCAATTCAAGCACTTACCTCATCCTGAGAGGCTGACCGGAAATGAATTGAATCGATTCAAGCACTTACCTCATCCTGAGGAGCGCCGCGAAGCGGCGCGTCTCGAAGGATGGGCAACAGGCAAGGTGCGCGTGCCCACCCTTCGAGACGCATCGCTGCGCGATGCTCCTCAGGGTGAGGTTATCGGGGCTGTTCATAGCCTCTTGTTTTAGCTGCATTCATTTCGAGTCAGACTCTCAGGACAAGCGATGGCGATGATCGGCATGACATCCGATCGCCGGGCAGGCGTCGTTGATCCAGATCATCCTTTGGTGGGGAAGGTGTTCGACAGGCCGCTAGACCACCAGGCTTGCCAACGCAGCGAGCCCTTCGGGCGGGCTCGCCTGCCAGGGCAGCATATAGAGTCGCCGGGCGAGTCCCTGCTGGACCCTCGCGATCTGCGCGCGCTCGCCGTGCAGACGCCTGACGAGCAGCGGATCGTGCGTGCCGCTTCCCACCAGGCTTCGGTTGATGACCCACGCGTAGGGCTCGACGTGCGCACGACGCAGATCCTCCTGCAGCGCGGCCGCCTCCGATACCGGCGTGGTTTCCGGGAGCGAAACCAGGATGATGCGCGAGTAGTCGGGATCCTGCAGCCGCATGAGCGGCGTCACGACCCGGCCCTGGGCGTGGGTGCCGATGTTACGTGTCATTTCGCGATGGTAGGCACCAGCGGCATCCATCAGCAGCAGCGTGTGGCCGGTTGGCGCGGTATCGAGCACGACGAAGGCGCTGCGGGCCTCCATCACGATGCGCGAGAAGGCATGGAAGACCGCGACTTCCTCCGTACATGGTGAGGCGAGGTCTTCGCGCAGCAACGCGAGGCCCGCCTCGTCGAGATCCGCGGCGCGTGAAGCCATGACCTTGGCGATGTAGCGCTGCGTTTCCTCGCGCGGATCGATCCGGTCGACCCGGAGGCCGTCCATCGTCGCGCCCAGCGTCGAGGCGACATGGGCGGCGGGGTCGGTGGTGCTGAGGTGAACGCCGTGTCCACGCTTCACCAGACCCACCGCCAGCGCGGCGGCGATGGTGGTCTTTCCGACGCCGCCCTTGCCCATGACCATGATCAGCCCGCGGCCTGCCGATGCGAGTTCGTCGACCAGCCGGCCCAACCCGGGAATCGCAGGCGACGCCGGCGGCTCCTTCGCCACGGCATCAGCGGGGCGTTCCGACTCGCCGCCCAGCACCTGTCGAAGCGCATCCAATCCGACCATGTCGAAGGACCGCAGCGGTATCCGGTCCTGCGGCAGCGTGCGAAGGGATTCCGGCAGATCGTCGAGGACCTGGCGGCCGAGCGCCTCGATCGATCGCGCCACCGCATCGCCGGGGTCCGTCGCCGCAAAGACTCCGTTGATCGCCAGGCACTGGTTGGCGAGCCCGAGCGCCCGAAGCTCGGCGCTGGTCCGCGCGGCCTCGCGCATGGCGCCGCGGTCGGGTCGACTGACCAGCACGATGGTCGTGCTCTGCGCATCGCCCAACGTGGCGAGCGCGGCCTGGAATCGCTCCTCCTGCATCTTGAGGCCGGAATGCGGGCCGAGGCACGAGGCACCGCGGTCATTTCCCTTCAGGAACCCGGTCCAGGCCCGGGGCAGGCTGAGGAGACGCAGCGTGTGGCCGGTGGGTGCGGTGTCGAACACGACGTGATCGAACGCCTCGGCGCGTGTGGCCAGCAAGCCGACGAACTCGTCGAAGGCAGCGATCTCCGTCGTGCAAGCGCCGGAAAGTTGTTCGCGTACCGCCGCACGTTCGGCATCCTTGGCCTCCGGCCCGAGCTGTTCCAGGACGCGCTGCCGATAGGCCTCCGCCGCGGCCTCGGGATCGATGTTCATCGCCGACAGGCGGGGGGCGCCGGGTACCGGCCGCGGCGCGTTCGACAATGTCGTGGCGAACATCTCGTCGAGATTCGACGCCGGGTCGGTGCTGATAAGCAGAACCGATCTGCCGCGATCGGCGAGCGCGAGGGCCGTGGCGCAGGCGAGCGTCGTCTTCCCGACACCGCCCTTGCCGGTGAAGAACAGGTGGCGCGTGGGCGCCCTGAGGAGTCCGAGCGGGATACTGGATGGCATGTCTTCACTCCGGGCATGGGCGGCCTGCCGGTCGTGAAGAAGGCACGGCGCAGACCGTCGCGCCTTGCGCCAGCGCAAGGCCGCGCCGATTCAATCGGCTCAGGCCGCGCGCCCGACCGTGCGGATGTCGCCCCGGTGGGCCGGCAGCAGGAAGGTGATGATCCAGCAGGCGAGCAGCATCGCCGCCGAGCCGCCGAGGCAGAAGCCGATGCCGCCCCACTGGTAGAAGAGTCCGGAGAGCAGCGTGCCGGCGAGGCGGCCGCAGGCGTTGGCGGCGTAGTAGAAGCCGACGTCCTCGGCTGCCTTCTCCGACCCGGCATAGGCCAGGATCAGGTACGAATGCAGCGAGGAGTTGACGGCGAACGGCAGGGCGAAGATCGCCAGTCCCACGACGACGACGAGATCGGGGCGAAGGTCGAGCGGACTGTTCAGGACGAGAGCGATCGCCAGCGGCACGGCAAGCAGGAGACCCGCCCACAGGCGCGCGCCCGGCACTTCACGGCTGAGCCCGTCCGCACTGCGCGGCACCAGGGTGGGCGCCACGGCCTGCAGTCCGCCATAGGCAATGGTCCAGGCGGCGAGGAACGCACCCACCTCCACGAAGCGCCAGCCCGAGGCGTAGAGGAAGACCGGCAGGCCGACGACGAACCACACGTCGCGCGCCCCGAACATGAAGACGCGCGCGGCCGCCAGCAGGTTGACGCCCGCCGACTTGGCGAACAGCTCACGCATCGTCTTCGAGGCCTTCGCCTTGCCCAGCTCGCGTGGCAGCAGCAGCAACCCGGCCAGGAGAACGAGAAGCAGTGCTCCTGCCATCAGCCAGAGCGCCGTGCGGAAGCCGACCGCCTCGAGCAGCAGGCCGCCGACGAAGAAGCCCAGGCCCTTCATCGCGTTCTTCGAGCCGGTGAACCACGCCACCCACTTGAAGAGACGCCCGGTCCCCTCGCCCGCCGTCGCCTTGATGGCCGACTTGGAGGCGGTCTTGGTGAAGTCCTTGGCGAGCCCGGCCAGGCCCTGCGCCACGACGACCCAGGCGACGGAGAGGACGGGGCTCCACGCCGGATCGAGCGCCGACAGCAGGAACAGGCTCGCGATCAGCAGCAGCTGGCCGGTCATCATCATGCGCGGGATGCCGAAGCGCGTGGCCAGCCAGCCGCCGGCGAGATTGGCGACGATGCCGGCGAACTCGTAGAGCAGGAACAGGAAGGCGAGCGTGAACGGCGAGTAGCCGAGCCCGAAGAAGTGCAGCAGCACGAGCATGCGCAGCGCGCCGTCGACCAGGGTGAAGCCCCAGTACGACGCGGTGACGATCAGATAGTCACGCGCCTTCGTCCCCATCACGCGGCCTTATCGATCACCATCCGGGCGAGATCGACCATGCGGCAGACATAGCCGACTTCGTTGTCGTACCAGGCATAGACCTTGAGCAACGTGCCGTCGGTCACCATTGTGCTGGGGGCGTCGACGATCGAGCTGCGCGTGTCGTTGCAATAGTCCGCCGACACGAGAGGCCGCGTCTCGTAGCCCAGGATGCCGGCCAGCGGACCCTTGGCCGCCTCCTGAAAGAGCGCGTTGACCTCAGCCTCCGTGGTCGAGCGCTTCAGTTCGAACACGCAGTCGGTGAGACTGGCGTTGAGGATCGGTGCGCGGACGGCGTGGCCGTTCAGCTTGCCCTTGAGTTCGGGGTAGATGACCGTGATCGCCGTGGCGCTGCCGGTGGTCGTCGGTTGCAGCGACAGCATGGCCGAGCGCGCGCGGCGCAGATCCTTGTGTGGCGCATCGACCACGACGTTGGTGTTGGTCGGGGCATGGATCGTCGTGATCTGGCCATGTCGGATGCCGATCGATTCGTGCACGACCTTGACCACGGGGGCGAGGCAATTGGTTGTGCAGGAGGCCGCCGTCAGGAGGTGATGACGCTCGGGCTCGTAGAGATGGTCGTTGACGCCGACCACGATGTTCAGCGCCCGCTCGTCCTTGACCGGCGCCGCGACGATCACCTTCTTCACGCCGCGATCGAAGTAGGCCTGCAGCTGCTCCGGCGTCAGGAACTTGCCGGTGCACTCGAGCACCATCTCGCAGCCGAGGTCGCCCCAGGCGACATCCCCCGGCGAGGCGGCGGCACTGAATCCCAGATAGGTGCCGCCGACCGCCAGCCCGCGCTCGCCGTCGACCTCGAAGGAGGTGTGCCAGCGCCCGTGCATGCTGTCGAACTCGAGGAGATGCGCGGTGGCGGCCGCACCGCCCTTGATCTCGTTGACGTGGATGACCTCGAGGCGGTTGTCGCGCCGAGGATCGTCCAGTGGACGCTGCACGCCGCCGAACGCAGCCCGAAGGGCGAGGCGCCCCATGCGCCCCATGCCGTTGATTCCGACTTTCATGGTCTGTCCTGTCTGCTCACGCCGGTGCTTTGGCGGAGTCGCCGATCTCGTCGAGACGCTTCTTGAGCGCCATCCGGTCGAGCGACGCATAGGGAAGGTTGACGAAGATCTCGAGGCGCCGGCGGATCATCCCGTAGAGTTCGTTGATCATCGTGGCGCGCTCGACCTCCGATCCCATGAACTTGGCGGGATCGGGCAGCGGCCAGGCGCCCGTCACGGGCCGCTCGCCGAAGTCGGGGCACTGCTGGCCCTGCAGCACGTCGCAGAGCGTGATGACGAAATCCATGCGCGGGGCGTTCGGACCGGTGAATTCGTCCCACGACTTGCTGCGCAACCTCTGGACGTCGTGACCGAGGGCGCGAAGCTTGGCCAGCACCTCCGGCACCGGCTGTGCCGCCGGATCGGAGCCCGCGGAGTAGGCGTTGAACTTGCCCTTCCCCACCTGCTCGAGGATCGCCTCGGCCATGATCGAACGGGCGGAATTGTGCGTGCACAGGAACAGGACGTTGAAGGCGGGGGTCATGTGAACCTCGGGTTGATCCTCGGGGAGGAGTCGCGCCAGGTCGCCACAGAGGTCCGGTCGTCCGCCACAGCACGTCTCCGTCAGGAAGCTGAAGAGCGCGCGCAAGCCGGCGAAACGGACCGCGTAGATGATGTTGCGGCCCTGCCGGGTGGACTGGACGAGGCCGGACTGTTCGAGAGCGGCCAGATGGAACGACAGCGTCGAGGGCAGCTGCCCCAGCGCGCTGGCGATTTCGCCGGCCGCCATGCCGGAAGCGCCCTTGGTCGCCAGAAGCCGCATCAGGTTGAGGCGGGTTTCCTGCGAAAGGGCACTGAATCCGGCAGCGGCGTCCGACGCTTCCATAGTTCTCGAATAATCCAAAAATGTGACATACGTATTACTTGGTTGACCGTCATGAGTCGATGGCCAGCCTCGACAGATCGATCCGGAGACGACCCGCATGTCCCTTTTTGAGCGCTACCTGACCCTGTGGGTCGCCCTGTGCATCGTCGTCGGCATCGCGCTGGGGCATTTCTTCCCGGCCCTCTTCCATGCCGTCGGCGCGGCGGAGGTGGCGCACGTCAACCTGCCGGTGGCGGCGCTGATCTGGCTGATGATCATCCCGATGCTGATCAAGGTCGACTTCGCCGCCATCGCCGAGGTGCGCCGGCACTGGCGCGGCATCGGGGTGACGCTGTTCATCAACTGGGCGGTGAAGCCCTTCTCGATGGCCGCCCTCGGCTGGCTGTTCATCGGCTGGCTGTTCAGGCCGTGGCTGCCGGCCGACCAGATCGACAGCTACATCGCCGGCCTCATCCTGCTGGCCGCCGCGCCCTGCACCGCGATGGTGTTCGTGTGGAGCAACCTCTGCGACGGCGAGCCGGACTTCACGCTCACGCAGGTGGCGTTGAACGACGCGATCATGCTGTTCGTCTTCGCCCCCATCGTCGGGCTGCTGCTCGGCCTCTCGGCGATCACCGTGCCGTGGCAGACGCTGCTGCTCTCGGTCGCGCTCTACATCCTCGTGCCGGTCGTGCTGGCGCAACTCGTGCGCCGCGCGACCCTCGCGCGCGGTGGCCCGCAGGCTCTTGCCGGTCTGCTGGCACGTCTGCAGCCGCTGTCGCTGGTCGCCCTGCTGGCGACACTCGTCCTGCTCTTTGGCTTCCAGGGCGAGCAGATCATCGCGCAGCCGCTGATCATCGCCCTCCTGGCCGTGCCGATCCTGATCCAGGTCTACTTCAACTCGGGCCTGGCCTATCTGCTGAACCGGGCGGCCGGCGAGCAGCATTGCGTGGCCGCCCCTTCGGCACTGATCGGCGCCAGCAACTTCTTCGAGCTGGCGGTCGCGGCTGCCATCAGCATCTTCGGCTTTTCCTCGGGCGCGGCGCTCGCCACCGTGGTCGGCGTCCTCATCGAAGTGCCGGTCATGCTCTCGGTGGTGAAGATCGTGAATGCGAGCAAGGGCTGGTACGAAAGCGGCCAGGCCGTCTCCCGCGGCGGCGGCTCGCGCCTCTGACTTCCCCAGAGTTTCGCGTCGACTTTGCCTCCTCCGATGGCGGTGATAGCATCGTTCGACTGATGACCATCGTGGGAAAGCTTTCGCCGGCATGTTTCGTGGTTTCTGCTTTTCCTAGGTCCTTACGCCCCGCGACTTTTGCAATCGCTCTGTTGCTGCTGCTGGGTCTTCTGCCTGCACAGGCCCAGAACGCGCAGCTCCAGGGCGGCGTCTTCCGGTACAAATGGTCGGGACCCATTCCCCCGGACGCCATCACGATGACGGATGTCCAGAACGCCCTCGTCTGGACGCGCCACTTCGGTGCCATGGTCGACGGCGATGCAGGTCCCTACACCCGGCGGACTATCTCGGGATGGCAGACATCGAAGGGCCTGCAGGCCACGGGAACGCTGACCGCCTCACAGACAATGGATCTGGTCTCGGAAGGCCTCAAGGCGCGCGATTCTCATGGCTGGGCCTTGCTGGTCGACGACGCCATTGGCTTCTCCGTAGGCATCCCGACGAAGTTTTCCACCCCGCAGCCGCCCACCCAGTCCCACGGCGACTGGTGGTACGAGGCGTCAGGCGCCTTCGGCCATACCGTGACGGTCATCCCCCGCAAAGCGGCATGCGCGTCGATGGACGACATGTTCAACGCCCTGCTGTCCAGTCCGACACCCGACCGCGAGGTCACCTTCCAGGCACGCAAGGATGACTGGTTCGTGGTCGCCGGCCGGCGCGGCGAGCACCGCTTCTACACCCGAGCCCAGTGCCGCGATCAGGCAATCGTCAGGGTCATCCTGAGTGTGCATGCCTCGCAAGCCGAGGCTCTCGGCTTCATGTTCGTGGCCGTTGCCAACAGCCTTTCCCTGAAGCCGACCCTCAACGCCCAGGCACAGCCATCGCCCCGGATCGTCTTCCCGCCGCCTCCTCCCGGCACCGCCGCAGCGTCGAACGGGCCGTCCCCAGAGCCGCCGTTGACGCCGCAGGTACCCGAGCCCGAGCCGGCACCGACGCGCGCGCCGACCGTTGCGGTCGACAAGGCCGGCAGGACCGCCGCGATCCGACTGACGCTGTTCGACGGAACCGAATTGAAGCCGCGGGAAGTCTTCGAGCGCGCTTCCGAGACGGTGTACGTCGTGCGCACCGGGCAGAAACAGGGCTCGGCCGTGGCCATCAGCGACCGGGAGGTGGTGACGAACTGCCATGTTCTGGACTCGAACGTGCGCGCGACACTGGAGCGGGACGGCCGAAAGCAGAACGCCTCGCTCACGTCGGCGAACCCGAAGGCGGATCGCTGCATCCTAACCAGCGACTCTCCGCTTCCCAGATGGGTCCGGGTCCGTCCCTATGCGGACATCAAGGTCGGGGAGAGAGCCTTTTCCATCGGCGCACCCCAGGGTCTGGAACAGACCATTGCCGAAGGCATCGTCTCGGCCAAGCGCGTGATCGACGGCGAACGCCTGCTGCAGACCTCCGCCCCCATCTCGAGGGGCTCCTCCGGCGGCGGCCTGTTCGATGCGCAGGGCCAGCTCATGGGGGTCACGACCTGGATGCGCAAGGATGCCCAGAACCTGAACTTCGCCATCGCGGCCGAGGCGTTCGCCCAATAGGCGATGTCTCTACCGGCCCTGCAACGCCGCGGCGGTCTTCTCCTCGTTTTCGACATAGCCCCGGATCGCATCGTCTCCGCTCAGCGCGCGATCGGGTTCGCGGCCGTCGCCGTGCGCGATGAGCTGCAGGCAGAACCAACCGAGTCCGGCCTTGGCCGGGACGATGCGCTCCTCGTAGGCTTCGGCACGGTCCGTCTCACCATTCAAAAGCCGATTCGGCAGGTCGGTGTCGACGCACATCGGCCGGCCGAGCCCGATCATGTCGCACGCCCCCTCCTCCAGCGCCGCCTCCATCGCGGCGAGCGTGCGAAAGCCGCCGGTGAGCATGACCGGCACCGTCGCGGCCTGCTTGATCAGCCGGGCATAGTCGAGGAAATAGGCCTCCCGGCGCACCGTGCTTTCCTTTGCGCCGCTGCCCATCATCGCGGGCTTCTCGTAGTTCCCGCCGGAGATCTCGATCAGGTCGACCGAGGCCTCGCCCAGCCACTTCACGACCATCAGGCACTCCTCGTTGGAGAAGCCGCCCTGCTGGAAGTCCGAGGAGTTGAGCTTCACGGAGATGCAGAAGTCCGGCGCCGTCGCCGTTCGCACCGCGCGCACCACCTCGAGCAGCAGCGAGGCGCGCGACGCGATATCGCCACCCCAGCGATCGTCGCGCCTGTTGACCAGCGGCGTCAGGAACTGGCTGAGCAGGTAGCCGTGCGCGGCATGGACCTGCACGCCGGTGAAGCCCGCCTCGCGAGCGACACGCGCGACCTCGGCGAAGCGGCGCGGCACGTCGGCCACCTCGTCGGCTGTCATGGCGCGCGGGTGGGCGAAGGCGCTCTCGGGCAGCGCCAGCGGCACCGCCGAGGGGGCCACGGGTTGCTCACAGACGCGGCGCGGCGCCTGGCGACCGGGATGGTTGATCTGCATCCAGAGCTGCGTGCCGTTGGCGGTGCCGGCCTGCGCGTAGGCACGCAACGCGTCGAGCCCGCCATTGCCATCGATCACCACGTTGCCTGGCCGTTCGAGATAGCGCCGGTCGATCTGCACGTTGCCGGTGACGACCACGGCCGCTCCTCCCGCCGCCCATCGTCCGTAGAGCCGGACATGGCGCTCGGTGGCGCGATTCATCGCATCGGCCAGCCCTTCGGTGAGCGGCGCCTTGCCGATGCGGTTCTTGAGAATCACGCCGTTCGGTAGGGTGAGCGGCTGGGCGATGTGGAGCGGATTGGAGGAGGACATGGCAGCGACTTTGCCAAACTGGCGCGTCCATCGCGAGCTTGTCGCGGCGCGAATGGACAAGTTTTCGGCCGCCTCCAACCGGCGCGATCCTTGATCGAAATCAAGGCGTAGACCTGAAACGAGTCATATCAGGTCCTTTTACAACGTACGGTCAACATGACGGCCAAAGCCGCGCTCGGCTCCCTATGGAATTGGCGATGGCGGCTTCTGGCCGGGGTTGGCGTGATCGCCGTGCTTGCGGCTTTCGGTCCGGCGCTGTTGCTCGGTCCCGTGGTCGCGGTCGAAGCGGCAACCCGCCGCGACATCGTCCAGACCGTGGTCGCGGTCGGACATGTCGAATCCCGGTATCGGGTCGACATCGGGGCCCAGCTGACCGGCGTGGTCGCCAGCGTTCCCGTCGAGGAAGGCCAGGCCGTCAAGGAAGGCGACCTGCTGATCCTCCTGGACGACAAGGATCTTCACGCCGTGGTCGATCAGGCCGAAGGCGCGCTGTCCTCTGCACAGTCCCGCTTCCGGCAGATCGAGCAAAGCACTCTGCCGACCGCGCAGGAAGCCCTCGGCCAGGCAGAAGCCAACCTGCTCAACGCCCAGAAGACCTTCGACCGCACGCACAAGCTCCAGGCGGACCATTTCGCCACCACCTCCCAGCTCGACACCGATCAGCGCGATCTCGACGTCGCGAAAACCCGCGTCCGCGCGGCCCGGCTGGTGGTCGCGATCAACCAGCCCGGGGGCACGGAGTACCAGTTCGCCCAGAACGAGGTGGCGCGGGCCGAAGCGAACCTGCGGTCCGCCCAGGCGCGGCTGTCCTATGCGCGGATCCTGGCCCCCCGCGACGGCACGCTGATCTTCCGGGACGTGGAGCGCGGCGACCTCGTCCAGCCAGGACACATATTGATGAACCTGTCGCCGGCCGGCGAGATCCAGCTGGTGGTGCAGATCGACGAGAAGAACCTCGGCCTAATTGCCCTGGCGAACAAGGCGCTGGCATCCGCAGAGGCCTATCCGGACAAGACCTTTCCAGCCGAGGTCGTCTACGTCAGCCCCGCCGTGAACCTTCAGCGCGGGTCGATGGAGGTGAAGCTGCGCGTGACGCCGGCCGACGCCCCCGCCTACCTGCGCGAGGACATGACCGTCTCGGTCGATATCGAGGTGGCACGCAAGAAAGATGCGGTGGTCCTGCCGCTGCGTTTCGTGCGTGACCTCGAGGGCGCAGCACCCTGGGTGCTCAAGTTCGATGCCGGCCGTGCGCGACGTCAGGCCGTGAAGATCGGCCTGCACGGCGCCAGGGTGATCGAGATCGCCGAAGGCCTCTCCCCGGGAGACCGCGTGGTCGGGCCGGATGCCGCCGTTGCCGACGGCCAGCGGATGCGGGCGGCCGCTCATGAATAGATGGATGCCGTTCGAATGGATCGCGGCGCTTCGCTTCCTGCGCGAGGGGCGCATGCAGACGCTGTTCATCATATCGGGCGTTTCGGTGGGCATTGCCGTAATCGTCTTCATGTCGGCGTTGCTGACCGGCTTGCAGGCCAATCTCACCAAGCGGGTCCTGAGCGCCCAGGCACACATCACGCTGCAGCCGCGCGACGAGATCGCCCGGCCGTTGAGACTGGGCGGCGATGATCTCGAGCTGGCGATCGTGCAGATGCCCCTGCAGCGCGTCCGGTCGATCGACCAGTGGCAGGCGCTCATGCGGGTGCTGCAGGACGACCCCGCCATCGTCGCGGTATCGCCGGTCGCCGCCGGATCGGCGCTGGCCGTGCGCGGCGACGCGACCCGCGCCGTCAGCATCGCCGGCATCGAGCCCGACAGCTATTTCCGCATCGTCCGCCTGCCGGACAACATCGTTGCCGGCACGGTGCGGCTCAGCAGCCAGGACATCGTCATCGGCACCGAACTCGCCCGCTATCTCGGCATCGGGGTCGGCGACCGCCTGACGCTCAGCGCGGGCGCGCGAACCAGCGGAGCGCTCACCGTCACCGCCATCTTCGATCTCGGGAATCGGCAGGTGAACGAACGCTACGTCTACGTTCCCCTGCGCACGGCCCAGAGCCTGCTCGATCTGATCGGCGGCGTGACCAGCATCGAGCTCACCATTGCCGACGTCTATGCCGCCGAGACCGTCGCCCGCCGCCTGCAGCCGATGACCGGCGCCGCCGCCTACAGCTGGATCGCCACCAACGCGCAGTTCTTCTCGGCGGTGCAGGCGCAGAGCCTGTCCAGCACCGTGATCCGCCTGTTCGTGGCGCTCTCGGTGGCGCTCGGCATCGCCAGCGTCCTCGTCGTTTCGGTCATCCAGCGCTCCAAGGACATCGGTATCCTGCGGGCGATGGGCACGTCGCGCGGCCAGACGCTTCGCATCTTCCTCATCCAGGGGGCGCTGATCGGCCTGGTCGGTGCCGTCGTCGGCTCGGCTCTCGGTGCCGGCGGCTTGCTGGTCTTCCACGACCACGTGCGCCAGGCCGACGGGAGTGAACTGATTCCCCTGGTCCTCGAACGCTCGCTGTTCGTCGCCGCCGCCCTTCTCGCGACGCTGACCGGCGTGCTGGCGGCGATGGCGCCGGCGCTGCGCGCGTCCCGCCTCGACCCGGTGGTGGCCATCCGTGGCTGACGACGTCCTGCGCCTGGAGAAGGTGCGGAAGTCCTACAATGTCGGCCGTCCGAACGAGACGGAGATCCTGCATGGCATCGACCTGACATTGGGTCGTGGCGAGTTCGCGGCCCTGATCGGACCCTCCGGCTCGGGCAAGAGCACGCTGCTGAACATCATGGGCCTGCTCGACCGGCCGACCTCGGGGAACCTGTTCATCGAGGGACACGAAACCGGCTCGCTCGACGACCGGGCTCTCACCCGCCTGCGCGGCCGCAGCATCGGCTTCGTCTTCCAGCATCATCTCCTGATCACGGCCTTCACCGCCCTGGAGAACGTGATGATGCCCCTGCTGGTGGAACGCGGCTTTCCCGACGCGGCCATGAAGAAGCGCGCCCTCGACCTGCTCACCGCCCTCGGGCTGGAACAGTGGCAGAATCATCCCGCCAACGCCCTGTCGGGCGGCCAGCAGCAGCGCGTTGCCGTGGCGCGGGCGCTGGCCATGGAGCCGGCGCTGGTGCTGGCCGACGAGCCGACCGGAAACCTCGATACCAAGTCCGCCGAGGGGGTCTTCGAGATGATGCGCGAGGTCAACCGCAAGAGCGGCACCAGCTTCCTGATCGTCACCCACAGCCTGGAAATCGCGCGCGGCTGCGACCGCACCATCGAACTGGTCGACGGCCAGATCGTACCGGCCGGCGCGGTTCCGGCAGCCGCCTAGAAAATCAGACGACCGTTCCGAACAGTCGGCCGATGCCGGCGGTCAGCGCCATGGCGAGCGCGCCCCAGAAAGTCACGCGAACCGTGGCGCGCCAGATATCGGCGCCGCCCGCGCGCGCGCCGATGGCGCCCAGAAGGGCAAGGAAGACAAGTGAGGCCGTGCTGACCGCGACCACCAGCCACTCCGCCGGAGCGAGCACGACCATGAGCAGCGGCATGGCCGCCCCGACCGCGAAGGTTGCAGCCGACGTCAAGGCGGCCTGCAGCGGGCGGGCCGTGGTGGTGTCGGAAATTCCAAGTTCGTCGCGCGCGTGGGCCGCCAGGGCACCCTTGGCCATCAACTGCTCGGCTACCCGGCGCGCCAGTTCCGGCTCGACGCCGCGCCCGACATAGATCTCCGTCAACTCGTCGCGTTCGAACTCGGGATTGGCCGCGAGTTCGGCTCCTTCGCGCGCCAGGTCGGCCTTCTCGGTATCGGCTTGCGAGCTCACCGAGACATACTCCCCGGCCGCCATCGACATGGCCCCGGCCACCAGACCGGCCACGCCTGCAATCAGCACGTCGTCCGGAGTCGTGGCTGCCGCCGCCACGCCCACGATCAGGCTTGCCGTCGAGACGATGCCGTCGTTGGCCCCCAGCACGGCCGCGCGCAGCCAGCCGATCCGTTGGACGAGATGGTTCTCCCGGTGCAGGCGTAGCCTGGTCACGTGCTTTGCCGCAGATTGCTCTGGAGGATGAGCGGGATGATACCGACGGACATGGTGCTGTCTCTCAGTGGCGCGGTGGCCACTCTGCCGAGGTGTCTAGGCGAAGGCCACGGCGAACTCAGGCCCCCCGCAGTGCTTGCAGCGGCCGACCCGAAGCGCCCCGCCGATCTGTTCGACCAGCGCCTGCACGATCTTCATGCCAAGACCCTTGGACGCGGCCGGATCGAAGCCTTCGGGCAGCGGCGGGCCTTCGTTGCAAACCGACAGACGAAGCCCGCCCTCTGGCGGTTCCTCCAGCCGGACGGTGATGACGCCTACGCCATGCTTGGCGGCATTGGTGATCAGCTCGTTCACGATCAGGCTGAGCGGCACCGCAGTCCTGGCCGGCAGGCTTGCGTCGCAGCCCTCGACGACGATCGTCTGCTTGCGGCGGTCTTCCGACGCAAGCATCGACCCGTACTCGACGCACAGCTCCTGAAGGAACGTCTTGAACGCCACGGTCTTCTCACCGTCGAGCGCGTGCAGCCGCCGGTGGACGCGCGCAAGGGTGGCGACGCGCTTGGCGGCCGTCGAAAGATGCTCGGCGGCCTCGGCATTGGGCTCCGACCGGCTCTGCATCGACAGCAGGCTCACAATCATCTGCAGGCCGTTCAGCAGCCGGTGATCGGCCTCCATGCTCAGGACCTCGCGATTGTGGATCAATTCGTCCTTCTGGCGCAGCAAGGCTTCCTCGCTGGCAAGCGTCTCACGCAAGCGGGTTTCCGTGCCGCGACGTTCGTCGAGCTCTCGCTCGTAGCTCGCAACCGAGCGGGGCGCTTCCTTGCGGAGCCCCAGGTTGGTCGTGAACACTTTCGAAAGCAGGGATTGTTCGATTGCCATGAGGCCGACCTCCCCGATGCGCTCCGGACGTCCGAAGCCAGGCATTTGCAGCAAGGTTGCCAAAGTGTCGTTTGATCTCAATCAACCGACAGGTCGGCGCGGACCGATTCGACGCTCCTTGCAGTGACTGAGAAGCTTTCTTCCCATCGACCACCTCACACTTGCGCTCATTGCCACGCAGAGTCGAGGTGCAATGTCGGACATCAGACACTCGCCTGAATGCGACATGCGACGCATTTCCATGACCTTCGAGAGCGGTGACTCGACATTGCCGGCCGGCAAGCGCAAGTTGTGCCACGGCCTGGGTGCCGACGGTGGTGCAATGCAATCATTCATTCACCGCAAGAATCTCGAGAACTATCGAAAGCAGCTCTCCGAAACGAAAGACCAGGCAACGCGCGTGCAGCTCGCGTTGCTGCTGGCCGAAGAAGAAGCGAAAGAGCCAGCGGCGTCCCGGAGGCGGGACGAGGAGTGACGCGGGCTCTTTTCTGCGAAGCGCGCACATGACCAGAGAATGCATCGAGAGATGACCAACAGATGACACGGCAACGGCCGACGATGACTCCCGCCAACAGGTTGCTGGCACTGCTGCCGGCCAGGGATCGCGGGCGTCTGGAGCGGCATCTCGAACGCATTCCCCTCACCTACCGGCAGTCGCTCTACCGCGCGCGCCGGCCGCTCGACTTCGTCTACTTCATCGAAACCGGCGTCGGGTCGCTCGTCAACACCATGGCAAACGGCGCAGCGGCCGAGGTCGGTACGATCGGAAACGAGGGCATCGTCGGCTTGCCGCTGTTGCTGGGCGACGACCGCGCACCGACCAGCGTCTATGTCCAGGTCCCGGGCGAGGGCCTGCGTATGGGGGCCGCCCTGTTCAGCGCCGAGCTGGCGCGCAGCGCCTCGATGCGACTTGTGATGCTGCGCTACGCGCATGCCCTGTTCAACCAGGTCGCGCAGTCGGCGGCGTGCAATCATTTCCATTCCCTGGAGCAACGGTGCTGCCGCTGGATGCTGATGACGCACGATCGCATGAAGACCGACGAGTTCCTGCTGACCCAGGAGTTCCTGGCCATGATGCTGGGTGTGCAGCGCACCGGCGTTTCGGCGGCGGCGGGAAAGCTTCAGCGGGCCGGCCTGATCCGTTACAGCCGCGGCATCGTCAACATTCTCGACCGGCGCGGACTGCGGAAGCGGTCGTGCGAGTGCTATGGCGTCTCCAAGCGCGAGTTCGATCGCCTGCTCGGCAGTCCACCGCTTCACGCGGCCCAGGCGCGCGAGGTCAAGCCCCGCGTGCGGCGCATCGCCGGTGTTTGACTCCAGCCTGTTGCACATCGCGGCCCGTCACCCGCTCCGCCGGTTCTGGCAGAGCGCGCGCCACTTCTGGCAAGGCCCGACGGCCCGGCTCGCCTGGGGCCTGATCGCCGCGCTGGTCGTGATCACGGTGCTGCAGCTGCTGGTCCAGTACCGTCTCAACATCTGGAATCGCGACTTCTTCAACGCCCTCGAATTCCGCGACGGCGCCGAGATCTGGCACCAGACGCATCTTCTCGCGCTGTTCGCCGCGATCAGCATCGGCCTCGCCGTGACCGCCGTGTGGGGCCGCATGACCTTTCAGCGCTCGTGGCGGGCCTGGGTCAGCCGGCACCTGATCGACTCCTGGCTGGGCGGCGGCCACTACCTTCACATCGAACTGGGAAACGGCGAGCACCAGAACGCGGAGTACCGGATCACCGAGGATGCGCGGCTGGCGACCGATGCGCCGATCGACCTCGTCGTCGGTCTGCTCGCGTCGGTACTGACGGCCGGGACGTTCGTGGTCGTGCTGTGGCATGTCGGCGGCGCGCTGGACGCCACGGTCCTGGGGGTCAGCTTCACCATCCCCGGGTATCTGGTCGTTGCGGCCGTGGCGTATGCGATCCTGACTACGGGCACACTCATGATCATCGGCCGCCACATGATCGGGGTGATCGAGTCCAAGAACCAGGCCGAGGCGGAGTTGAAGTATGCCGTAGCCCACCTGCGCGAACGTGCGACCCGGCGCATGTCGCCGAGCGACGTCCAGGGAGCGGCATCGGAGGTCGGTTCGGCCTTGAGCGACGTGCTGCGCCAATGGCATCACCTGGCGTGGCAGTACATGCGCACCACCTACATCTCCCATGGCAACACCCTGCTGGCGCCCCTGGT
>CANIEC010000051.1 GCA_947466085.1 Rhodospirillales bacterium | reverse complement strand
GGGGAATGTAGAGCGGGTTTGCCGCATGCATCGCGGCCCGCCGCGTGGCGCCGTCCTGCGATTCTCGGGACAGGCGTTCGCGCCAGCGCGGCAGCCAGGCGTCGAAGGATTGCCGCTTCTCGCCGAACAGGTTGCGCACCTCGGCGTCGGCCGCAGAATCGGCGGCGGCCTCTCCAAGCCGACGGAAGGTAAGCGTGAAGTCGGCCTGCCCGTCCGTCATGGCATTGAGCAGATCCTGCGCCAGCGCGGCATCGCCCTCTTCCTCGGTGAACAGGCCGAGCTTGCGGCGCAGCCCGCCGACCAGCGCATCGACGTAGCGGGCGCGATAGGTGCCCAGCACCTCGTTGGCAACTGCCAATGCCTTGTCGCTGTCGTCCACCAGCAGCGGCAGCAACGTCTCGCCGAACCGCGCCAGGTTCCAGTGCGCGATGCCAGGCTGGTGGGCATAGGCGTAGCGGCCCTGCTGATCGATCGAGCTGAACACCGTCTCGGGATTGTAGGCGTCCATGAAGGCGCAGGGACCATAGTCGATGGTCTCGCCGGCGATCGAACAATTGTCGGTGTTCATCACGCCGTGGATGAAGCCCACCAGCAGCCACTTGGCCACGAGAGCGGCCTGCCGGGCGATCACCGCCTCGAACAGCGCCCGGTACGGCTCGGCGGACTCGCGGGCCTCCGGGTAGTGCCGCGCGATCACATGGTCCGCGAGCAGGCGCAGCGCCTCGGTGTCGCCGCGTGCGGCGAAGAACTGGAAGGTACCGACGCGCACATGGCTCGAGGCGACGCGCGTCAGAACGGCGCCGGGCAACTCGCCGTCGCGCCAGATCGGCTCGCCGGTGGTGACGGCGGCCAGCGAACGCGTCGTGGGGATGCCGAGCGCAGCCATCGCCTCGCTCACGATGTATTCACGCAACACCGGCCCGACCGCGGCGCGGCCATCGCCGCGGCGCGAGAAGGGCGTCGGGCCCGAGCCCTTGAGCTGGATGTCGCGGCGCCGGCCGTCGCGGTCCACGACCTCGCCCAGCAGGATGGCGCGGCCGTCGCCCAGCTGCGGCACGAAGTTGCCGAACTGGTGACCGGCATAGGCGAGCGCGATCGGCTCGGAACCCGGCGCCACGCGGTTGCCCGCCAGTATCGCCACACCCTCGGGGGACGCGAGCGCTCCGGGATCGAGGCCGAGCTGCAGAGCGAGCGCCTCATTCAGTTTCACCAGCCGCGGCGCCGCCACCGGCGTGGGCGCCAACCGGGCATAGAACCGCTCCGGCAGCCTCGCGTAGCTGTTGTCGAACGGCAGACCCGGCAAGGCGTCCATGTTGCTACTCGTCGTAACGGGCGGTGGTGATGCCGCTCATGCGGTCGTAGTGCAGCGAAATGTTCTTCAGGGTGCAGAGGTTCAGGTAACCCCAGACGGCGGGCGGACCGCCATCGGCGAAAGTGACCTTGAGATCGCCCATGCACCAGTCGGTCGCTGCCCGGTAGGAGACTTCACGGGCCTCGCCCGGCCGGATGACCGGCGGCCGCAGGACGTTCGGGCCCCACATGTTGAGCTGGGTCGGCGAAACCGAGAGCTGGGCGATCGGATAGGCCATCGAATTCTTCAGCCGGAAGGTGGTTTCCTGGGCCGACGCCTGCCCTGCGAAAAGGACCAGGGCGGCGGCGACCAGACAGCTCAACTTGGACAAAACAACCTCACAGCAATCGAAGGGTTGCGGGGGACTCTGTCGCAGATCGCCGAAGCGCGCTAGAGGGGGATGCATGACGCTGCTGATCAGCCATCCGTCGTTCCTCGAGCACGATACCGGCGACTATCACCCCGAGCGGCCCGACCGGTTGCGCGCCGTGACGGCGGCGCTGGCCGACGAGGAATTCGCAGACCTCACCCGTCTGGTCGCGCCCGCCGCCACGATCGAGCAGCTGACGCGGGTCCATCCGCCGGCCTATGTCGATGCGATCCTGGGTATCCGCCCGCCGGAAGGCGAGCTGGTCCATGTCGATGCCGACACGGTGATGAGCGCCGGCAGCGCCAATGCGGCCCGCCACGCCGCCGGCGCCGTCGTGGCCGCCGTCGATGGCGTGCTGGGTGGACGCGCGCGCACCGCCTTCGCCGCCGTGCGCCCGCCCGGCCATCATGCCACGCCGGACGTGCCCGGCGGCTTCTGCCTGTTCAGCAACGCCGCGATCGGCGCCCTGCATGCGCGTGCCGCCCACGGCCTCCGCCGCATCGCCCTGATCGACTTCGACGTCCATCATGGCCAGGGCACGCAGGCCGTGGTCGAGACCGACCCCGACCTGTTCTACGCCTCGTCGCACCAGTACCCGCTCTATCCCGGCACCGGCTCGCCACGCGAGCGCGGCATCGACGGCAACGTCGTGAACGCCGCCCTGCCCGCCGGCAGCGGCAGCGCGGCCTTCCGGGCGGCATGGGGCGATCGGCTTCTGCCGGCACTCGACACCTTCGCACCCGAACTCATCATCGTCTCGGCAGGCTTCGATGCCCATCGTCGCGACCCCCTGGCGCAGCTCGACGTCGAGACCGAGGACTTCGCCTGGCTGACCGACGAGCTTCTCGCCATCGCCGGGCGACACGGCCGCGGACGCCTCGTGTCCGTCCTGGAAGGCGGCTACGACCTTGGAGCCCTCGCCGAGTCCGTTGCAGCGCATGTGCGAGCGTTGATGCGCACCGAAGACGACTTGCGCCTGTAACGATCTCGGGCGAATTTCTCGCCGCGTGAAGAACAACAACCACGGCCTCTTTCTCGGCTCACTGCTCTGGGTCGCCGCCGCCATCCTTGCCAGTCCGGCATTGGCCGCCGGCGGCGCCCATATCGTCGACGATTCCGAGGTCGAGACACCCGGCACCTGCCATCTCGAACTGTGGGTGTCGCGCTTCGTGCCGGGCGACGGATACGCGAACGTGGGGCCGGCCTGCACGTCCGAGAAGATTCCCTGGCTGCAGTTCGGCGTGAACTACCAGCACTACTGGGATGAAGCCACCGCCGCGCCGCTGATCGGGCCGGCGCTGAAGATCAATTTCCAGCCCGCATCGGCAGGCGTGGGCGTCGCGTTGGGCATAAACACGGGCGTCAATGCGAAAACCGGCGAACTGGGCTTGGCCAGCCTGCTCGCCCTGGTAACCGTGCCGATCACGGAAAAGGTCCGGATCAACCTGAATGGCGGATGGAGCTATCTGAACGCCGAACATCCCACCGCGTTCTTCTGGGGCGGCCAGGTCGAGGTCAATGTCGGCTGGGACGTCACCCTGATGATGGAAGCCTTCGGCCGCCAGCCCGGCATCATCGGCAACCAGATGGGGCTGCGCTATACGCCGGCCGCGCACCCTCAGTTCGATTTCGACCTGCTGGTGGGAACGACCTACGACGAGTTGAATACGAAGTTCTTTACGGTTGGCGTCACCGTTCGATTCTGATCCGACGGTTTGACGCTATTTCCGGTCCATGTACCAGGTCCCGTCCCAGGCCGCCGATACGCCGTCTCGCAGGAACTTCTCGCATCGCCCGATGAAAACGTGGCAGGGCGCGTCCTCCCCCCGCATCGCCGATGCGGCCCGGAAGCCGGCCAATGCTTCTTCGAAGCGGCCCGCGACATAAGCCTCGCGGGCCTTCGCCCAAGCGGCGAGAAAGGCGGCATGCTCGGCGCGGCTGGCATTCTCGCCCATCGGTTCATGGACGTCGTGCGCTTCCGTTGTGCCCACGGCCACGACGCGGTCGATGTGCCGCCACACGAACAGCTTGGAGGTCGCCCCGGCGACCTCGCCACTCGCCAGGATCTCAGTGCCGTAGACCTTGTTCATGCCTTCGAGGCGTGACGCCTGGTTGGCAACCTGGCCGACCAGCGTGTAGTTGATGCGCTCGTGCGCACCGACATTGCCCACGACGGCCGGACCGGTATGCAGGCCGAAGCGCGTGCGGAAACCCGGCCGGCCGCGCTCACGCCATTTCTCCGACAAGACATGGCCAGCGGCGGCAGCCTGCAGCGCACCGCGGCAGGCATTGGCGATATGCTCCGGATCGGTCTCGGGCGCATTCCAGAAGGCCATGATGCTGTCGCCGATATACTTGTCGATCGTGCCGCGATTGGCCGTGATCGCCGAGCCCAGCGCCTCGAAGTACCGCGACAGTCGGCTGGTCAGCAGCTCCGGCTCCATCGTCTCCGTGAGCAACGAGAACCCCTCGATGTCGGTGAACATCACCGTGACCTCGCGACGCGTTCCGCCGACGCCGCTGCTCGCCGGCGACCGCATGATCTGCTGTACGAGAGTCTTGGAGACGTAGCGCCCGAAGATCTCCAGCCCGGAGCGCATGTTCTCGACCGCATCGGACAGGCGGGCGATCTCTGTGATGCGGCTTTGCACAGGCTGCTGGTCCGAGAAGTCGAGCTGGCGGATGCGCTCGGTCTTGCGGGCAATTCGCGCGATCGAGCGCGAGAGGATCAGCGATGCGGCCAGTGCGCCGATCACCGCAAGGGCGACGGCAAGCGCCGCCGCGATCGCGGCCCGTTGCAGCAAGACCTGCGACTCGGCCGTCAGCTCCCGCACCGGCACTGCCGCGGCGATCACGAAGCGCTGCCCCAGCAACAGCGGCATGCGATGGACGATCACACGATAGACATGGCCTCCGGCCTCGACCTGGCGGTCGATCTTCGCATCGGTCGTGACCGCCTCCGCCACGGCCTTGTGCAGGATCTGCCGCACCAGCGCGTCCGCCGGCAGGCAGCCGGGCAGTGTCGGCGCGCACGGCTCGGACTCGATTTCGACCGCGCCGTCGGCATGGCCGACCACGATCACCGAATTGGCGGTGATCTTGTAGGCAGTGAGCAGCTGCGAGAGCGTCCGGAGCGTGAAATCGAAGCCCATGACGCCAAGACCGGAGCGCAGCGGGATGCCGGCGGAGATGCCGGCGTCGGGTGTCTGGGCGAAGCGATACGGTTCGGTGAGGATCGCCTGCTTTGCCTTCATCGCCTCGACGTACCAGGGCCGGATGCGGGCATCGAAGCTGGTCGTGGTCGTGCGGGCGGGACCGTGAGTGCCGTCCGGGAGATGGAACCAGTAGGTTTCCGTCCGCGGAGGCGCCCCCGCTTCGATCACCCGCACGATGATCGACTCGCCATCCGGCGCATCCAGTTCAAGCCGCTGCTCGATGCTGAAGGTTTCCGGCCGCCCGGCATAGATGAAGCTGCCGTCGGTGTAGCCGACGAACGCCGACTGAACCGCCGGATGACGTCTCAGCATGGCGACGAGCTGGTGCCGGCGCTCTTCGTCCGTCACCGGATTTTCCGTGGCGTTGAAGCTCGGGCCGAAGGCAAGGGTCTGGCCGACTGAGACCACCACATGCAGGCCGGCGGTGAGAAAGTCCTCCACCGCCGATTCGAGACGGGAGACCCTCTGGTCGGCGCTGCGCTGTTCGAGCAGATCGACAGAACGCCAGCCGAGCCAGAGCAGCACGCTCGTGAGCGGCACCACGATCAGGGCCATCAGCGTCAGTATCGTGACGCTGAAGGGAATCGACTGCCGCACCGGCATCACACGTCAAACGAATGCAAGAGCCAAGAGATCAGGCTTTCACCGCATTCCACTTGCAGCCACCGTCCTGGCTCTGCGCCACCAGGGTGGGCGGCGTGGCGCCGAGATCGGCCGTATAGATCAGGTTCATGCGACCGAGGTTGAAGGTGCCCTGGTACACGTCCGGGCGAATCGGCTTCATCTTCACCTCGATGCCACCGGCCGACTTCAGCTCGACCTGACCGTTGACGATCGTGAACGTGTGCTCGCGCGTGAAGGACGGATCGGCCTGGATGCATCCCGAGATATTGTTGGGATTCTGCTTGAACGTGAACTTCACCTCGACGTTCTGCTGCGCGGCAGCCGCGAGCGGCATGAGCCCCGCCAGGACGAGCGGGGCCAGTTTCTTGATGAACATGCGGGATCGTCCTTCGTTGGCTTGAGCTGAAGTTCCACTCTACTGCGTCCGGTCGGCCCCGTCAGTCCTTGCTGCGGAGCAAGCCGTAAGCGGCACCGGCGATCGCGCCCCCCAGCAGCGGCGCCACCCAGAACAGCCAGAGCTGCGACAGGGCTGCCCCGCCCACGAACAGCGCCGGCGCCGTGCTGCGCGCGGGGTTCACCGACGTATTGGTCACCGGAATAGTCACGAGGTGGATGAGCGTGAGTGCGAGGCCGATCGCGAGGCCCGCCACCGCCGGGCTGACGCGCTTGTCGGTGGCGCCCAGGATGATGGTCACGAAGCCGAAGGTCATGACGACTTCGATGACCAGCGCGGAGACGAGCCCGTACTTGCCAGGCGAATGGTCGCCATAGCCGTTGGTCGCAAAGCTGCCGATCTCGGCCCCGGCCTTGCCGGTCGCAATGACATAGAGGATGGCGGCACCCGCGATGCCGCCCAGCACCTGCGCGACCACATACTGGACGACTTCGCTGAAGGGAAAGCGGCCCGCCACGGCAAGGCCGACCGTCACCGCGGGATTGAAATGACCGCCTGACACGCCTCCCACGGCATAGACCATCGTGAGGACGGTGAGGCCGAACGCGAGCGCCACGCCCGCGAAGCCGATGCCGAGCTGCGGAAAGCCGGCGGCGAGGACGGCGCTGCCGCAGCCACCCAGCACCAGCCAGGCGGTTCCCAGAAATTCTGCGTAGAGACGATTGGTGACAGGCATGTTCTCTCCCCGAGTTGCCAAGGTGATTTTACGCCTCCCGCGCCGACTCTCCTAGCTCGTGCGTAAACCTGGGGCGATCTTGCACAGCGCCGGATGATCTCCCGCACTGCAACACACCAAGCGTCACTCAACGGAAACCTGTCATTCACAGAAGCGCCCTAGCGTGCCGCCCTTCGCCTTCGAGGGTTTCACCATGTTTCTGCGCCGCCGTGCCTTGATCGCCGCTTCCGGCCTCGCCGCCACCAGCTTTGGCCTGCCGCGGATCGCACTGGGGCAGGCCGACCGCCGCCCCGCCATCACCATTGCGGTGCAGCAGATCGCCAATAGCGCCGCGCTGGAGCCGCTGCGCGAGCAGTCCAACGTCGGCCAACGCGTGTTCTCGTTCATCTTCGAGCGCCTGATCATGCAGGACCTGCTCGCCAAGCTGGAGGAAATGCCGGGCCTCGCCGAAAGCTGGAAGCGCATCGACGAGCGCACCGTCGAGTTCACCCTGCGCAAGGGCGTGAAGTTCCACAATGGCGACGAGCTGACCGCCGACGACGTGGTCTTCACCTTCGGCCGCGAGCGCATGTTCGGTCCGGACTACGACATCTCCTCGAGCAAGACGCTGTTCACCTCGGTGCTCATCCGCGATTCGGTCCAGGGCAAGAACCTGCCGCCCGAAGTCCCCGCCGTGGCCAAGCGTCTGTTCCCGGCGCTCGAGAAGGTCGAGGCCGTCGACAAGTACACGGTGCGCTTCGTCAACCGCACGCCCGACGTGACCATGGAGGGCCGCATCGGGCGCCTCGGCAGCGACATCGTCTCGCGCCGCGCCTACGACGAGGCCAAGAACTGGCTCGACTGGGCGCGCGCGCCGGTCTCCACCGGCCCCTACAAGGTGCGCGAGTTCGTGCCCGACCAGTCGCTGACCCTCGATTCGCACGACGATTATTGGGGCGGTCGCCCGCCGCTCAAGAGCGTGCGCATCATGGTGGTGCCCGAGGTCGCGACCCGCATCAACGGCCTGCTGGCCGGCCAGTTCGACTTCATCTGCGACGTGCCGCCCGACCAGATCCCCGGCATCGAGAAGAACCCCAAGTTCGAGGTGCTGGGCAGCACCATCGTCAATCACCGCATCACGGTGTTCGACAAGAACCATCCGCGCCTCGCCGATCCGCGCATCCGCCAGGCCTTCACCCATGCGATCGACCGTCAGGCGATCGTCGATGCGCTGTGGTCGGGCCGCACGCGCGTGCCGGCCGGCCTGCAGTGGGAATTCTACGGCCCGATGTTCGTCGAGAACTGGACGGTGCCGGCCTACGACCTCGCCAAGGCAAAGGCGCTGCTGAAGGCGGCCAACTACAAGGGCGATCCGATCCCCTACCGCCTGCTCAACAACTACTACACCAACCAGGTGTCGACGGCGCAGGTGCTGGTCGAGATGTGGCGCGCCGCCGGCCTCAACGTGCAGATCGAGATGAAGGAGAACTGGCAGCAGATCTTCGACGTCAACAGCCCGCGCGCCGTGCGCGACTGGTCCAACAGCGCCGGCTTCAACGACCCGATCTCTTCGATCGTCGCCCAGCACGGGCCGCAGGGCCAGCAGCAGCAGGTCGGCGAATGGACCAACGAGGAGATGAACAGGCTTTCGGTGGCGATGGAGGTCGAGACCGACATGTCCAAGCGCAAGGCGATGTTCAGGCGCATGCTCGAAATCTGCGAGCGCGAAGACCCCGCCTATACGGTTCTGCACCAGAACGCGACCTTCACGGCCAAGCGCAAGGATATCAAGTGGAAGGCCTCGCCGTCCTTCGCCATGGAGTTCCGCGCCAACAACTTCTCGATCTGAGAAAGCTGCGATGACGGCTCCCCTCGTCTCGGTACGCGATCTCACCGTCGATTTCGCGGGCGGCGCACGGGATTCGCGCGCCGTCGACGGGGTGAGTCTCGAGATTGCCCCCGGCGAGGCCCTGGGCATCGTCGGTGAATCGGGCTCGGGCAAGAGCGTGACCTGGCTGGCCGCGCTCGGTCTCCTGCCGACAAAGGCCCGCGTGACGGGTTCGGTCCGCCTCGAAGGGAAGGAACTGGTCGGCGCCGCCCGCAACGACCTCGAGCAGGTACGTGGCAAACGCATCGCCATGATCTTCCAGGACCCGTCAAGCTGCCTCAATCCGGTTCATCGCATCGGCCGGCAGCTCGTCGAGGCGCTGGGCCTGCATCGTGGCCTCGCCGGACGCGCCGCCGAGGCCGAGGCGCTGCGCCTGCTCGACCAGGTCGGCATCGCCGACGCGCGCCGACGCCTGTCCGACTATCCGCACCTTCTGTCCGGCGGGCTTAACCAGCGGGTCATGATCGCCATGGCACTTGCGGGCGAGCCCGACCTGCTGGTCGCCGATGAGCCGACGACGGCGCTCGATGCCACCATCCAGGCGCAGATCCTCGCCCTGTTGGCCAGCATCCGGCGCGACACCGGCATGGCGCTCGTGCTGATCAGCCACGATCTCGGCGTCGTCGCCGAGAATGTCGACCGCGTGGCCGTGATGTATGCCGGCCGTCTCGTCGAGGAGGCTCCGGGCGCCGACCTGTTCGGAGGGGCCCGTCATCCCTACACACAAGGGCTGCTCGCGGCCCTGCCCGCCCTCACCGGACCGCGCCGCCGGCTCACCGCCATTCCCGGCACCGTGCCGGAACCGGGCAACGTTCCGGCGGGCTGCCGCTTCGCGCCGCGCTGTCCCGTCGCCGAGACGCGCTGCGCCGCCGTGCCGCCACCCTCGCGCACGATCGGCTTCCGTCATGTGGCCGCCTGTCACCGGCAGATCGAGGCTGGCGTCTCCGCGTGGAGCCAGCCGCAGGCCGCCGAATGAGCGCGCTGCTCCAGGCCAACGACCTTCGGCGCCACTATCAGGTGCGCACGGGTCAGGGTCTCTTCGCACCCAAGGCCGTGCTGCGCGCGGTCGACGGCGTGTCCTTGACGATCGAGCGCGGACGCACGCTCGGTCTCGTGGGCGAGTCGGGATGTGGCAAGTCGACGACCGGCAAGCTCGTGCTGGGACTCGTGCCGCCCACCGCCGGGACCGTGCGCTATCGCGGCGCAGCCCTGCCGCCCTTGAATACGCCGGCTTGGCGTGGTCTGCGCCGGCACATCCAGATGGTCTACCAGGATCCGCTGGGCGCGCTCGACCGCCGCCTGCCGATCGGCGCCCAGATCGAGGAACCGCTGATCATCCACGAGCAGGCCGCGGCCGCGGAGCGCCGCGACCGCGCGCTGGCGGCAATGGAATCGGTCGGCCTGCAGAAGCACCAGTACGAGCGTTATCCGCACGAACTGTCGGGCGGGCAGCGCCAGCGCGTGGTGCTGGCGCGTGCCCTGATGACGGAGCCCGACCTGCTGGTCTGCGACGAGCCGATCTCGGCGCTCGACGTGTCGATCCAGGCGCAGGTCGTGAACCTCCTGCTCGACCTGCAGGAGCGGCGGGGCATTGCCTATCTGTTCATCAGCCACGATCTCAAGGTCGTGCGCCAGGTGAGCCACGACGTGGCCGTCATGTATCTCGGCCGCATCGTCGAGCAGGGCGAGGCCGAGAGCCTGTTCGCCGCGCCGGCTCATCCCTACACGCGCGCCCTGGTGGCGGCGATCCCCACCGTGAATGTCAGCGGCGGCCCGAAGCGCGAGCGCCTGCTGTTGCAGGGCGACCCGCCCAATCCCGTGAACGTGCCTTCCGGCTGCGCCTTCCATACGCGCTGTCCCTTCGCCACCGCGCAGTGCCGCGCCGAAGCGCCGACCTTGCAGCCCCTGCCGGGCGGCCGCCTGGTCGCCTGTCACCGCGTCCACGAGCCCGCCCTGCAGGTCGCCGCCTGATGTTGATGTTCGCCACCTCGCGCCTGCTGCGCGCGGGCCTCACCATCCTGTTCGTGATGACCTTCGCCTTCGTGGTGCTGCGGCTGTCGGGCGATCCGGCGCTGCTCATCATGTCGGTCGACGCGCCGCCCGAGGCGATCGCGGCGTTTCGCGAGTCCTGGGGTCTCAACCAGCCGATCTGGAACCAGTATCTGTCCTATATCGGCCATGCCCTCACCGGCGATTTCGGCAAGTCGATGCGCGACGGGCGGCCCGCCATCGACCTCGTGATGGAACGTGTGCCGGCGACCCTCGCCATCACGATGCCGGCGCTGGCGCTGAAGATCGGCCTCGGGATCCCCGCCGGCATCTACGCCGCGCTGCACCGCAATTCGATGGCCGACCGGCTGACCATGGCGGCCTCGGTCGCAGGCTTCACCATGCCGAGCTTCGTGCTGGCGCTGCTGCTGGTGCTGGTGTTCGCGGTCCAGCTCGGCTGGCTGCCGGCCAGCGGCAACAGCGGGCTCGCCTCGGCCATCCTGCCGATCGTCACCCTGGGCACAGGCGGGGCGGCGATCATGGCGCGCTTCACGCGCTCGGCCATGCTCGAAGTGCTGGGCCAGCCCTATATCCGCGCCGCCTCGGCCAAGGGCGTGACCTGGCATGCCGTCGTGACCCGCCACGCTCTGCCCAACGCCGCCATTCCGACCGTCACCATCATCGGCTTCATGGTGGGCAGCCTGGTCGCCGGCGCCGTCGTCGTCGAAAGCGTCTTCTCCTGGCCGGGCGTCGGCCGGCTGCTGGTGTCGGCCGTGGCCAACCGCGACCTCGCGGTCGTGCAGGCCATCCTGATGGTGATCGCAGCCTGGATGGTGATGGCCAACCTCACCGTCGACCTCGCCTATGGCTGGCTCGACCCGCGCGTGCGCGGCACGGCCGCAGCGCACTAGGCCGAGCAGCATGGCCATCGCCGAACGCGCCCCCGCTCCCGCCATCCGTCGCCGGCTCCCCGCCCTGCCGCTCGGCGTCACCCTGGCGCTGGCCTGGCTCGCGCTGATGATCATGACGGCGCTGGGCGCAGACTTGCTGGTCCCCTATTCCATGACTGCCCTCGATCTCAAGGCACGCCTCGCGCCGCCGGTCCTGATGGGCGGCACATGGGCCCATCTCCTGGGCACCGACGAACTCGGCCGCGACGTGCTCTCGCGGCTCATCATGTCGATCCGCATGAGCCTGCTGATCGCCTTTTTCGGCACGATCATCGCGGCAACGCTCGGTACGGCGCTGGGCATTCTCGCCGCGCACTTCCGCAAGGGAGTCGAGCAGGTCGTGCTGATGGCCATCGACTTCCAGGCCAGCATGCCCTTCATGATCATCGCGCTGTCGGTGCTGGCCTTCCTCGGCAACAGCCTGCCGCTGTTCATCGCGCTGATGGGCTTCCATTCCTGGGAACGCTACGCCCGCATCACCCGCGGCCTCACGCTGGCGGCCAACGAGCAGGGCTATGCCGCCGCCATCCGCCAGCTCGGCGCCGGGCCCGGCCGCATCTACGGCCTGCACATCCTGCCCAACATCGCCTCGACCCTGATCGTGTCGATGACGCTCACCTTTCCCGAGATCATCCTGCTGGAGAGCGGCCTGTCGTTCCTGGGCCTCGGCGTCCAGCCGCCGCTCGCGTCGCTCGGCAACATGGTGGGCTACGGCCGCGAATACATCAGCCACGCGCCCTGGATCATGCTGGCACCCGCCGCGACGATCGTGCTCACGACACTGTCGATCAGCCTGCTGGGCGACTGGCTGCGCGACCGGCTGGATCCGACGTTGCGCTAAAGAGAGAGATGACCCCTCCGCCCCTTCGGGGCACCTCCCCATTTGGATGGGGAGGCAATGATCTCTTCGTTCCTCCCCATTCAGATGGGGAGGTGTCGTCGTCTTACGACGACGGAGGAGTCAAATCTGTTCGCCTCTTTCCCTGCGGATAGAGCGTCTCGCCGCGCTTCAGCATCTCGACGAAGGTCGCGATCCTCCTCGTTCGCCCCGCCTCGGTCTTCATGTTGTTGAGCTGGAAGGCGAGCGCGAAGCGGTTCTGGGCATTGAGCTTCGCCAGCATCGCCTTTGCCTCGGGCTCGGCGTCGATGGCGGCCTGCAGATCGTCGGGAATCGTCGAGCCCTTGGTTCGATAGGCGCGCTCCCAGCGCCCGTCCTTCTTCGCGGCCTCCACCTGTTTCAGCCCGTGCACCGTCATGCGCCCTTCGTCGATCAGGCGGGCGACGTTATCGACGTTGACCTGGCTCCAGATGCTCCTGGGCCGGCGCGGCGTATAGCGCTGCAGGAAGCTCCTTTCGTCGAGCCCCTTGCAGATGCCGTCGATCCAGCCCCAGCAGAGAACGGCGTCGATGGCCTCCTTGCCCGTGATCGACTTCATCCCCGAATTGATCTTGAAGATCCTGATCCAGAGTTCGCCTTCCCTGTCGTGATGCTTGCCGAGCCAGGCGTAGAAGCTCTCGGCGTCTTCGAAAGTGCGGACCTTGTCTGGATCGACCTTGACCGGCGGCATCAGCAGACCCGGTAGCGTGAGACGGCATCCCAATCGAGCTCGATGCCGAGTCCGGGACCTTCCGGCAGGAGGATATGGCCGTCTTCAAGTTTAAGAGGCGACTTGAGCAGCTTAGTGCGCAGCTCGTTGTCGCTCATGTCGTATTCCAGCATCGAGGGGTGGGGCGGATGCTCGGTGTGCGGCGTTGCCGGCAGCGCCGCGAGGAAATGGCAGGCCGTCGCCAGGCCCACAGCGCCGCCCCAGACATGCGGCGCGACCCGCAGGTTCTGCGCGTGCGCCAGCGCCACGATGCGCTTGGCCTCGGTGATGCCGCCGACGCCGGGAATCGAGGGCTGAACGATGTCGATGCAGCGCCCGTCGATCAGCGCGCGGAAATCGCGGACCGTATGGTGCGCCTCGCCGGCCGCCAGGGCGATCGGCGAGCGCGCCCGCAGCTCGGCATAGCCGCGGAAATCGCCCGGCGGCAGCGGCTCCTCGATCCAATGGATGTTGAACGGTTCGATCGCCCGGGCGCATTCCAGCGCCACGTCGGCCGTGTAGGCACCGTTGATGTCGACCAGCAGCAACTTGTCGGGGCCCAGCGCCTCGCGGGCGAGCTTCACGCGCTCGACGTCGCTCCGGATGCCGCGGCCGATCTTGATCTTGGCGCCGGCATAGGGATGGGCCGCCGCCTCCGCCATCATGTGCTCGAGCTGGCGATCGGGGTCGTCGGAAAAGAAGCCGGTCGAGGCATAGGCCGGGAAACGTGTCGCGCCGCAGCCACCGATCAGGTCGCAGACCCGGACCCCAAAGCCGCGGGCCATCGCATCCCACAAGGCGACGTTGATGCCGGCGAGACAGGAGGTGAGCTGGTTGCCCACGCCCAGGTGATAGATCGCGTTGCGCACCCTCGCTTCGACATGGTCGAAGTCGAAGAGGCTGCGGCCGAGGAACATCGGCTCGAGCATGCGGAAATACTCCCGCGTCACCAGCGGATTGCCGAAGGCCTCTCCGATTCCCTTCACGCCCTGGTCGGTCTCGACCTCGACCAGCCCGCCCTGGCGGCGGAACCCACCGCCGCGCGACATGCCGTAGGCCTTCTCCGGCGCGAAGGAATATTCTAGTCCGATGAACGAAAGACGACGGATCGTCGGCATGGCAGCTCCTGCAAATCCCGCGCTATGGTGGGGCCCAAAGCAAATCGGAGGCAACCGCTCATGAGCATCCCCAAGACCCACCGCCGCGTCGTCCTCGTGCGCCGCCCGCCCGGCGAGCCCGCCGAATCCGATTTCCGGCTCGAGGAGGCACCCGTTCCCGAGCCGCGCCATGGCGAGGTTCTGGTCAAGGTGCATTACCTTTCGCTCGATCCCTACCAGCGCGGCCGCATGCGCGACGCCGCGTCCTATGCGGCGGCCATCGGCCTCGGCGAGGTCATGACCGGCGGCACGGTGGGTGAGGTCGTGGCCTCGCAGCATCCAGACTTCAAGGTGGGTGACATCGTCGAGGATCGTCTCGGCTGGCAGGAATATGCGATCGGCGGCGGGCCGGCCCTGCGCAAGGTCGACCCCTCGCTGGCGCCGATCTCGACCGCCAACGGCGTGCTGGGCATGCCCGGCATGACCGCCTATTTCGGCCTGCTGCATGTCGGCCAGCCCAAGCCCGGCGAAACGGTCGTGGTGTCGGCGGCCTCCGGCGCGGTCGGCCAGGTGGTGGGCCAGATCGCGAAGATCATGGGCTGCCGGGTCGTCGGCATCGCCGGCGGCGCGAAGAAATGCGCCTTCGTGAAGGACGAGCTCGGCTTCGATGCCTGCATCGACTACAAGGCCGAAAAGGACCTCGACGCCGCGCTGCGGGCCGCCTGCCCCAACGGGCCCGACGTCTATTTCGACAATGTCGGCGGCGAGATCACCGACGCCGTCCTGCGCAACATCAACTTCTTCGGCAGGATCGCGCTGTGCGGCTCGATCTCGCAATACAACGCGACCGGCGCCTCGATGGGGCCGCGCCTGCTCGGCACCTTCGTCGGCAAGCGCGTGATGGCGCGCGGCTTCATCGTCACCGACTTCGCGCAGTACTACGGCCCAGCGATGCGCCAGATGGGCGAATGGATCCGCGACGGCAGGCTCAAGTATCGCGAGGACATCGTCGAGGGCATCGACAAGGCGCCGCGCGCCTTCATCGGCCTGCTGCGCGGCGAGAACTTCGGCAAGATGCTGGTCAAGCTGGCATGAGCTACGACGCGCCCTTCGCCGGCCTCAAGGTCGTCGACCTGAGCCAGGGCATCGCCGGCCCCTATTGCGCCATGCTGCTGGCCCAGCACGGCGCAGAGGTGATCAAGGTCGAGGGAATCGGCGAGGGCGACTGGGCGCGCACCCTGGGCGTCCACTACGGGAGCCACAGCGCCTTCTCGATCATCGGCAACATGGGCAAGCGCAGCCTGTCCGTCGACCTCAAGAGCGAGGCCGGCAAGAAGATCGTGTGGCGCCTGCTCGAGGGCGCCGACATCTTCCTCGAAGGCTTCCGGCCCGGCGTCATCAAGCGGCTGGGCTTCGACTATGAAGCGGTGTCGGCCCGCGTACCGCGCCTCCTCTACGTGTCGATCTCGGGCTTCGGCCAGGCCGGGCCGCTGGCCGAGCGGCCGGCCATGGACCCGGTACTGCAGGCCTATACCGGCATGATGGCGGAGAATCGCGGCGAGGACGGCATTCCCCATCGCGTGCCGGTGATCGTGGTCGACATGTCGACCGCGCTCTATGCTTTCCAGGCGGTGAGCGCGGCGCTCTACGCACGGCGCGACGAAAGCAAAGGTCGCTACATCGACGTCAGCCTGATGCAATCGGCAACGGCGCTGCAGTCGATCCGCCTCATGGCCTGCCATCTCGAAGGCGGCACGATGAAGCCCGGCGGTGTGCCCGGTGGCGTGTTCAGGACGGCGGACGCGTGGATGTCGATCCTCGCCATCAAGGACAGCGACTGGCAGAGCCTCTGCCGGCTGATGGACGTGCCCGCGTTGGCATACGAGGAACGCTTCGCCACGCCGGCGGCGCGTCTCGCCAACGAAGCGGCGCTCTATGCCATCATCCGTCCGATGATCGAGGCGAAGCCGTCCGCGCACTGGAGCGAGAAGCTCACCGACGCCAAGCTGATGCACGAACGGCTGAACAGCTACGCCGATTTCATCGACCAGCCGCACGTCAAGGAAACCGGCCTGATCCACTGGCTCGAACAGGCCGGCGTGCCGCAGAAAGTGCCGGTGCCCGCTTTGCCCGGCATGCTGCCGCCGACCCCCGGCACGGCGCGCGCCGAGGCGCCGGTGCCCGGCCAGCACAGCCGCGCGGTCCTCGGCGAGCATGGTTACACGGACGCCGAGATCGACACGCTGATCGCCAACGGCACCATCGCGACAACGAGGTAGAGGCATGCAGAAGAAAGCCGTCGTGGTCGGCGCCCTGGGCGTCATCGGCCGCTATATCGTCGAGAGGCTGGTGGCCGAGGGCGATTGGCAGGTGGTGGGCCTGTCGCGCCGGCCGGAGAAGGATGGGCCGCGCTATCGGCATGTCTCCGTCGACCTGCTCGACCTCGACGACGTGGCAGGGAAGCTCGCGGACCTGCGCGACGTCACGCATGTCTTCTACGCCGCCTTCCAGGCGGGCACCGGCAATGCAGCGGGCTACGCCTCGGTGATCGCCCCCAACCGCGACATGCTGGTGAACTCGGTCACGGCGATCGCCAGGACCTCGCGCAAACTGCAGCGCGTCGTGCTGGTCACCGGCACGAAATACTACGGCACGCATCTCGGCCCCCTGAAGACGCCGATGCGCGAGACCGATCCGCGCCACATGCCGCCCGACTTCTATTTCGACCAGATCGACTGGCTGACCGGCTTCCAGCGCGGCAAGCGGTGGAGCTGGACGGAGCTGCGGCCCCAGACGCTGTGCGGCTTCGCGCCCGGCACGGCCATGAGCATCATGCCGGCCATCGCGGTCTATGCCGCGATCTCGAAGGAACTCAGGCTTCCGTTGCGCTTTCCCGGCAAGCCCGGCGCCTACGGCACGGTCTACCAGGTGACGGACTCTTCGCATTTCGCCAGCGCGGCGCTGTGGGCCGCCACCGAGAAGCGCGCCGCCAACCAAGCCTACAACATCACCAACGGCGATTACTTCCGCTGGCGCAACGTCTGGCCGCGCATCGCCCGGGTCTTCGACATGCAGGTGGGCGAGCTGCAGACCATCAGCCTGACGCAGCAGATGGCCGACAAGCCGGACCTGTGGTCGGAGATGACGAAGAAGTACAGGCTGAAGAAGTTCGACTTCGGCCAGCTCGTCGCCTGGCCGTTCGCCGATTATGTGTTCGGCTCGGACTGGGACGTGATGTCCGATGTCACCAAGAGCCGGCTGCACGGTTTCCACGAGGTGGTCGACAGCGAGGCCATGTTCGAGCGCCTGCTGACGCGTTTTCGCAAGGAGCGTATAGTACCGTGATTACCCTGCTCGACCCTGCAAGCTATCTCCGCACGCCGTGGAAGAACGGCGGCGGCACGACCGTCGACATCGCCTTCTCGGGCGATGTCTGGCGGTTCGGCCGCACCCCGATTGTGCAGCCCGGCCCCTTCTCCGACTATACCGGCTACGATCGCGTCCAGGTCCTCGTCTCCGGCAGCGGGTTGGTGCTGGAGACGCCCCAGGGCGAGATCGACGTGCGCCAGCCCTTCCGGCCCGTGCGCTTCAAGGGCGAGACCCCGATCGTCAGCCGGCTGGAGGCCGGGCCGGTGGAGGTCGTCAACCTCATCGGCGCCCGGGCCAAGGTTAAGGTCGACATCGCCATCCTCGACGAGGACCGCACGCTCATCCTGCAACCCGGAACGCACATTGCCTACAGTCCCCACGGCGACGCGACGGTGGCGGTGCAGGGCAACGAGCGCAAACTGGCGTCGGATTATGCGCTGCGTCTGGACATCCCCGTGCCGATACGGCTGAGCGGCCGGGTGGGCTGCCTGCTGGTCGGCAGCGTCACCTCAGCCTAGGAGATGAGCGCAATGCGAATCGCGATTGTCGGGGCCGGCGGCGTGGGAGGCGGCTATGGCGCGGCGCTCGCTCATGCAGGCGCCGAGGTCACCTTCATCGCACGCGGGCCCCATCTCGCGGCCATGAAGAAGGATGGGCTGAGGATCGAGAGCGTGCGCGGCAACACTCATTTGCAGCCGACGCAGGCCACCGAGCATCCGGCCGAGGTCGGCCCGGTCGACTATGTGCTGTTCTGCGTGAAGCTGTGGGACGTCGAGAGCGCGGGCGCTGCGATCAAGCCGATGATCGGGCCCGACACGGCCGTCATCACCCTCCAGAACGGCGTCGACGCCCACGAGCGCCTGGTTCCGATCCTCGGCGCCCGCGCCGTCATGCCGGGCGTCGCCAACATCAGCGCGACCATCGCCGAGCCCGGCCTGATCCGGCAGACCGGCACGGTGATGCGCATGGTGTTCGGCGAACCCGACGGCAGTCGCAGCCCGCGCGCCGTGGCGTTCGCCGAGATGTGCCGGAAGGCAGGCATCGACGGTGTGCTGAGCGAAGCCATTCTGACCGACCTCTGGATCAAGTTCGTTCTGCTCGCCTCCAATGCCGGCGTCATGGCACTGACGCGCCTGCCGGTCGGCAAGCTGCGTGACGATGCCGACATCAACGCGATGTTCGGCGCCGCCTACGAGGAAGTGGCCGCGGTCGGGCGCGCCCTGGGCGTCACCCTGCCCGCCGACATCGTCGAGCGGACCTTCAATTTCAACCGCAATGCCCCGCCGCACCTGATGGCGTCGATGGCGGTCGACCTGCTGCGCGGCAACCGGATCGAGCTGCCCTGGCTGTCGGGCAAGGTCGTGGAACTGGGCAGGAAGCACAATGTCCCGACACCGACGCACGCGCTGATGTATGCTGCGCTGAAGCCCTACATCATGGGTACGCCAGCCTGAGGGAAACCATGCGCGTCCTGCTCGTCCTCCTGTTCGCCCTTGCCGCGGGCGGCGCCTCGGCCGCCGATCTCAAGCTGTTGACCGCCGGTGCCTACAAGCCGGCCGCCCTCGAGATCGTCGCCGACTTCGAGAAGAAGACCGGCCACAAGGTCACGATCGACAGCGGCACGACCGGGGCGCTGCAGAAGCGCGTCGCCGCCGGCGAGTATTTCGACGTGGTGGTCATCCCCCCGGTCCCGATGGCCCAGTTCCTGGGCAACCGCATCGAGGAGAGCAGCGCCAAGGAACTGGCCCGCGCCGGCGTCGGCATGGCGATCAAGCAGGGCGCGCCGGTGCCCGACATTTCCGAGCCCGACGGCTTCAAGAAGGCGCTGCTGGCGGCGCGCGCTGTCGCCTACATCGATCCGGCCTCGGGCGGGTCGAGTGGCATCTATGTCGCCCAGCTCTTCCAGCAGATGGGGATCGCCGACCAGCTCAAGCCCAAGAGCGTGCTGGTCCAGGGCGGGCTGGCCGCCGAGCGCATCGTCGACGGAAAGGCCGACATCGCGCTCCAGCAGAGCAGCGAGCTGATGGGCGTGCCGGGCGTGCAGTTCGTCGGCCCGATCCCGCTGATGCTGCAGAACTACACGATCTATTCCGGCGGCATCTCCGTGGCCTCCGGCAACCGCGCCGCCGCCAACGCGCTTCTGCTGGCGCTCGCCAATCCCGAGAACGGCAAGATCCTCAAGTCGAAGGGCCTCGATAGTCCCTGAGAGAAGGAGAAGGGTCCTTCGCTGCGCTCAGGATGACACCTGTTTTGTGGTTCGACGCACTACGCCCATTCCAACACCGTTGTCATCCTGAGCGCAGCGAAGGACCTTTACTCGAATGACCGACACCACACGTCCCCTCGCCCCGCCCCTCATCATCGAGCGCTGGTTCAACAGCGACCAGCCGATCACGCTCGAAGACCTGCGCGGCCAGATCGTCGTGCTGCATGCCTTCCAGATGCTGTGCCCCGGCTGTGTCTCCACCGCGATCCCGCAGGCGCGCAAGTTGAACGAGATCGCGAAGTCGATCGACGGGCTCACCGTGCTGGGCATCCACACCGTGTTCGAGCATCACGCGGCGATGACGCCGGTGTCGCTCGAAGCCTTCCTGCAGGAGTACAAGATCACCTTCCCGGTCGCCGTCGATCGGGCTTCACCCGACGGACCGATCCCGCAGACCATGTTGGCCTATGGCTTCCGCGGCACGCCCTCTACGGTGATCATCGACCGCGAAGGACGGATCGCGCGCCACAGTTTCGGGGCCGAAGACGATCTCGCCCTCGGCCTGATCCTGGGCAACCTGCTCAGCGCGAGGACGTGATCTCCTTCAGCGCCTCTTCCCAGGCGCCGATCGTGTGATCGATGTCGGCCTGGGTGTGGGCCACGCTGACATAGTACTTGCTCTCGCCCTTCATGATGCCGCGGGCACGCAGGGCCTGGTTGAAACGCTTCTGGAGCGCAGTGTCGGCCTTCAGCGTGTCGCGGTAGTCCTTGACCGGCTGGTCGGTGAAGATGATGTCGAACAGCGGCGGCTCACCGATCACCTGCGCCCTCACACCGTACTTCTTCAGGAGCTCCGACAGCGTGTCCATCAGCTTGCGGCCGTTGGCGAAGACGCCATCGTAGGTGCCGGGGCGCTTCAGCACCTCGAGCGTCGCGAGGCCCGCGACCGCTGCGACCGGGTTGCCCGACAGCGTGCCCACCTGGAAGATGAAATCCTCGTCGGTCATCGCCAGGCGATCGAAGTGCTTCATGATGTCGGCGCGGCCGGCGATGGCCGCCAGCGCGAAGCCGCCTCCCACGATCTTGCCCAGGGTGCAGAGATCCGGCGTGACGCCGTAATATTCCTGGGCACCGCCATAGGCGAAGCGGAAGCCGGTCACGACCTCGTCGAAGATCAGCGGGATGCCGTGCTCGGCCGTCACCTCGCGAAGCGCCTGCAGGAAGCCGGGCTTGGGCGGGATCAGGCGCTGGAACGGCTCGACGATCACGCCGGCCAACTCGTCCTTCTGTTCCTCGATCAGGCTCCGCACCATGTCGATATCGTTGAAGGCCGCGACCACCATCTCGTCGGCCACCGACTTCGGAATGCCCGCCGAGTCGATGGACCCGCGCGGAAAATTGCCGGGGCTCTTGGGCGCCAGCGACACCAGCGCATAGTCGCTCATGCCGTGATAGCCGCCCTCGAACTTCAGGATCTTGTCGCGCTTGCGAAAGGCGCGCGCGGCCCGCATCGCATAGAGGTCGGCCTCGGTGCCGGAGCAGACGAAGCGCACCTGCTCGGCGCAGGGAACGGCCTCGACGATCGCCTCGGCGAGCGCGATGCCGTGGCGGTTGTTGCCGAAGAAGGTCGTCCCCAGCGGCACCTGCGCCTGCACCGCCGCGGTGACCTCGGGATGGGCATGTCCGATGAACATCGGGCCTGAGCCCAGCAGGAAGTCGACATACTCCTTGCCGGCCTCGTCGAAGATCCGGCCGCCCCTGCCCTCCTTGAGGATCACCTCGGCCGGCATGTTGCCGAAGCTGCCGCCCGGCAGCACGCGGCGCGCCTGCTCGACGAGGTCGTTGGTCGGGTCGACGGGAGTCTGGATGTTCATGGAAGCCTCTAGGCTATTCGATGGGAACGAAGATGGAGTGACGAAGCTGGCCGTTGATCGCCTTGGAGCAGTGGCCCTTGCCGTGCGTGTCCTCGACCAGGATCACCTCGCCGGCGCCGATGATGCGGGTCTCTCCGTCGCTGGCCTGGATGGAGACGCCGGCGTCGAGGTTGATGATGTACTGCCGCCGCGGCGCCGGATGCCATTCGTAATCGTAGGTGCCGGGCGTCTCGCGGAAGATGATGCCGGTCGCCGGCAGCGTGGCCGAGGTCTTGCCGCCGCGGCCCTCGTTCTTCCACTCGATCTCGATGTCGCGGAAGTGGGTCTCGCCGTCGGCGTCGACATACAGGTTATGGATGCGCATGAATATTTCTCTCCCTTGCCCTCTCGGCCGCACAGCTTAGAACGAAAGCATGCTGAAGAAACCCGTTGAAGCCGTCCTTTTCGACATGGACGGCCTGCTGATCGACACCGAAGCCGTCTACATCGACGCGCTGCAGGACGCGGCGCGCGATCTCGAAATCGAGATAACCCTGGATTTCTGTCACTCGATGATCGGCATTTCGGGCCGAGAATGCGACGTCATGATCCAGAACTTCTATGGGGCAGGCTTCCGCATCGACCATTTTCGCGAGCGCTTCTCCGGTCACGCCAAGCGGCGGCTGGAGAGCCACCTGCCGGTCAAGCCCGGCGCCGTCGAGATGCTCGACTTCCTGGCGGGCCGCGGCCTCCGCCTTGCCATCGCCACCGGGTCCGGTCGCCTCACAGCGGAGCGTCACCTCGGGCGCGCCGGCCTGATCGACCGGTTCGCCGCCGTCGCCACGCGCGACGATGTCGAGAACGCCAAGCCCGCGCCCGACGTCTATCTTGAAGCCGCCCGCAGGCTGGGCGTAGCGCCGGAGCGCTGCATCGCCTTCGAGGATTCCAACGTCGGACTGACGGCTGCCCACGCCGCCGGCACGATGGCGTTCATGGTCCCGGACATCCTGCCGCCGCTGCCGGAAGTCCGGGCCAAGTGCCTGCGTGTATTCGACGACCTGCACGCGGCGCGGCTGATGCTCGAAGAGACTCTTTAATTTCACACAGACTGATCCGGCAATCCGGCGGGCGCGTAAAAGAGGGTCAACAGCGGAGTTGCCCTGTGCGTTTGTCCCGTCTCCTCGTGTCCTGCCTCGCCTTCGTCATGGTGCATGCGGGAACAGCCTCCGCCCAGCCCACGAGCATCGGCAGCGAGCCCGCCGGGCCGCCGCCGAAGGACTGGACGTTCGATATCGGACCGGGCGCGGTGATCGCCCCGTGGTTCGAGGGCAGCGCGAACTATCGCATTCTGCCGATCCCCAACCTCGACCTGCGCTATCAGCGTGACAAGGTCTTCATCTCGGCGCGCGATGGCGTCGGCGCGACTCTGTTCGACAACTCCGGCTTCAAGGCCGGCCCGATCTTCCGTTACCGCTTTCCGCGCAACCAGGGCAACGGCGGCTACCTCTTCGGCACGGGCAACGTGCCCTTCACGATCGAAGGCGGCGCCTTCCTGCGCTACGACCAGCCCTTCATAGCCGCCAAGATCGAGCTGCGGCGGGGCATCGGCGGCAGCAACGGCCTGATCTTCGATGCGCTGGTCGATGGCAAGCTGCGGCTCACCGACAGCGTGTTCCTGTCCGGCGGACCCCGCCTCTCGGTGACCGATGGCACCTACAACCAGGCGTATTTCGGCATCAACGCCCTGCAGTCGATCAATTCGGGCTATTCGCAATACTATCCGGGCGCCGGCCTTCGCAGCGTCGGCGTCGGGGCGAGCGCCCTGTGGCGCATCCAAGACCGGCTGAGCTTCGTCGCCTTCGGCAGCTACAACTACTTGGCCGACACGGTGGCCAATTCCCCCATCGTCACGGGACCCGGCGGATCGCGCAACCAGTTCGTGACGGGCGCCGCTCTCACCTGGCGCTTCTCCTGGTAGCGCGCCGATCCCGCTAGAACTTCTCGACCCAGGGACGCACTTCGACTTCCCAGCTCCAGGCGCTGCGATGCTGGTTCAGCACATGCCAGTAGGTCTCGGCGATGGCGTCGGGATCGAGCAGGCTGTCGGGCCTGTCGTCGGGCACCGGCCGCGCGGTGCTGCGGATGCCGCCGTCGATCACGAAATGGGCGACGTGGATGCCCTTGGGGGAGAGCTCGCGCGCCATGGATTGCGCGAGGCCACGCAACGCGAACTTGCCCATGGCGAAGGTGGCCGAGAGCGCGAAGCCCTTCACGCCCGCCGTCGCCCCTGACAGCAGAACCGCGCCTTCTCCCTTGGGCAGCATGCGCTTCACCGCCTGCTGCGACACCAGGAAGGCGCCGAAGGCGCTGATCTCGATAGCCCGCTTCACGTCGTCCGGGGCCAGGTCGACCAGCGCGCCGCGCACCCGGTTGCTGGCGTTGTAGACCACGACATCGGGCGTGCGACCGGCTGCATCCAAGGTCTCGAACAGCGCGGCAACGTCCTTTTGATCGGCGGCATTGCAGGCGTGGACCGATGCCCCTGTCTCCTTCGCGAGTGCAGCGAGCTTATCGGTCTGCCGGGCCGCCAGGGCCACCGACAAACCGTTCTTCGCGAACAGACGGGCCAGCGAGGCGCTGAGACCGGGGCCGGTTCCGACGATCAGGGCGGAGCGGTAGTTCGGCATGGGTGGGGTCCTCTCGTTGCCGGAGATTTCCGGCGGGTATAGGCTTCCACACAATAGGGAAGGAAACAAAGCCATGGACCAGGTTCAACCGACCGGCCGCATCGACGTCATCTCCGACGTGATCTGCCCCTGGTGCTACATCGGCAAGCGCCAGCTCGAACGCGCCCTCGATCTTCTCGCCACCCAGCATTGCCGGGTTGCCGTCGCCTGGCACCCTTTCCAGCTCAATCCCGAGATGCCCGCCGAGGGCGTCGAGCGCACGAGCTACCGCATCTCCAAGTTCGGCAGCCTTGAGCGCTCGCGCCAGCTCGACGAGCGCATCACCGAGACCGCTGCGACGGTCGGTCTCGAATTCCATCTCGACCGCATCGCGCGCACGCCCAACACCGTGAATGCCCATCGCCTGATCCGCTTCGCCGGCCAGCACGGCGTGCAGGACGCGGTCGTCGAGGAGCTGTTCGACAGCTATTTCTGCAAGGGCGCCGATATCGGCGACTCGAAGATCCTGGCCGACGTGGCGGCCGAAGCCGGGCTCGACCGCCCCGAGGTGCTCGCGATGCTGGCCAGCGACGAAGGCCGCCGCGAAGTGCTGGCCGGCGACCAGATGGCGCGCAACGCCGGCATCCAGGGCGTGCCGAGCTTCGCCCTGCAGGGCCATGTGCTCTTCTCCGGCGCGGTGCCGGCCGAGGAAATGGCCCAGACCTTCCGCCGCGCCTGGGAAATCCTCAAGGAGCGGGCGGCTTAGAGCAGCGTCGCAGCGATCGCGTTACCTGCCTCGGATGCTCATCGTCGGCGCGGAGACGGGCCCGTTGACCGTCATCACATAGTCGGTCGCGCCATTCGAGCCGGAGTCGATCGCTATCGTGGTCTCCGTGGTCGCCGCGCTGAGGCTGGTACGGCTGTTGATTTGCGCCGTCGCGCTCGGACCCTTCAACGCGTGGTTCTTCAGGTTGATCTCGCCATTCGAGAGGGTGATGTCGCCCTCGATCGTGCTCTGCGCGTTGATGAAGCCCGAGATGACCGCCGAATTGAATCCCATCTCGGTGCTGAAAAGGCTGCCGATGCCGGTCGCGAAGGAGGCGAAGCCCAGTGAACCGCCGGCGACGGAGGGATAGACGACACCCGACAGATGGCCCTGCCCCGTCAGGGAATCGCGGATCTGCCCGGGCGAATTGCCCTGCCCCTGCAGCGCGATCTTCATGACGTTGATCTTGCCGTCGACCGCCACCTTCAGGTGCTCGTTGCCGAAGACATTCTGCCCGGCCGCACCACGCAGCATCTCGCCGACATAGATGCCCTGCAGGGTGCCGGCCACGTCGACCGTCATCGTGTCCTTCGAGGCGTCGACCGTGCCCGCGAAGTCGACGGCGCCGCTGTAGAACTGACCGGTGAGCTTCGACACCTTGAAGACACCGTTGCGCAGGGTCGCATTCATGTCAGCGTAGGTGACCCTGAGAGCGCCGATCTCGATGGCACTGGTTTCGAGGTTCAACGTGGCGTCGAAGGCGCGCAGGCCCGACAGGTCGATCTGCTTGTCCGTCGCGACGTGCGGCCCCCTCGCCGGCATCGGCACGGCTTCGGCGTTGGCGCCGCCCGGCGCGGCCGGCAGCGCGGGCGTGGGCACGGACGGGGCGGGCCCATCGGTGACGCCCAGCCAGTCGTCGAGGTCGAGCGTACCCGGGATGCGCAGGTTGGCCACGAAATTGGGCCGCGCTCCCAGCGTGGCATCGATGCGCCCCGACATCTGCGTGCCGATCGCCGTCAGGTTGCCCTCGAACGACGCCCGCTGGTCGTTGCCCTTGAAGGCGCCCTGGGCAACCAGTCCGCCAAGTCCGGTCTGCGGTTGTCCCGTGGCCACCGACACCAACCCGCTCGCATCCTGCGCCTGCAGGGCGAAGCTCGAGAGATCGAAGGCGAACTTGTCGCCCAGCACCAGCGAGCCGGTGGCGCTCGCGGTCGCACCGGCCGCGGTGACCGATGCGTTGCGCAGGGTCAGCGCCCCCATCGTGCCGGCGACGCTGCCGCCCGCCGTCGAGGCACCGAGCTTGCCGTTCAGGAATTTCGGCATGCCGGCGTAGACCAGCAGCTTGTCGGTGTCGGGCATCGTGGCGTTGAAGGTGAGGTCGAACCGCGGCGCCGTGCCGAAGTCGGCGACCTGCCCCTTGAGGTCGAACTTCGCACCCAGGACGTCGGCGACCTTGAGTGCGTTCACCTTCAGGACATTGCCCTGCATGGCGAGGTCAGCCTCGATGCCCTTCAGCGTCCCGCCGCGGAACACGAGTTTGGCGACCTTGGCCTTCAGTCCCAGGACAGGCAGGGTCTTGTCGGGTGCAGCAGGAGCGGCGGCCGGGGCAGGTGCCGGCACCGTCGATGCGGCCTGGTCCACGACGACCGACGGCTCGCGAGGCGCCGGCAGGTAGGCATCGAGGTCGAAACTCTCGAGTTGCACCGCGGTCGCCACCGTGAGCGGCAGGCCGAAGGTGATGCTGCCACTGCCGGTCGCGCGCTGGCCGTCGAGATCCATCGCAAGATCGGAGACCTGCAGGCTGTTGGCCGTCGCGGCGACCTTGCCGTTGATCGACAATGCCTGGAGCTTGCCGGCCGGGACACCGGATGTATCGATCGCCAGCCACGCCAGCGTCTCACGCAACCGCGTACCGACGAGGCTGAACTCGCCGGCCGACTGGACGGGATTGGCCGGCGCCTTGACGGCAGGAGCGGCGGGCGCTGCGGCTGTGGTGTTGGCGCGCAAGACCATGTCGCCCGGCAGGGTGGCGGCGAGCCGTGGCACGGTTATCACCCCCTTCCTGATCTCCACGCCAAGCGCCACGTCGCGCACCGTGTCCTTTCGGTAGAGGACTTCCTTGGCATCGATCGACACCCGAACGGTCAACGCCGGGGGGAATGGCGACAGGGAGGGTGCCGCTGCCGTGGCGGCCGGCGGCTTTGCGTCAGCAGGTTTGGCGGGCTTGGCAGTGACGGGCTGGGCCACCGCAGGCGTTGGCTTGAAGAGGCCGGGATTGGACAGCATGGCCATCCACTTCTCGGCGTCGAGCCTGGGCAGAGACAGGCGACTCTCCAGCGACGGGGCGGCGCCACTCGTCAGGACGACATCGCCCGACACGGCCTCGTTGCCCATCGACATCCTGAAGTTGGTGAGCGCGAGCTTCTCCGCCGAGACGTCGATATCCCCATCGAACGAGAACTGGCCGACGACCGAAGCGTCGAAGGGCGGCGGTTCCTGCCCACTCGCCCGCACGAGAGCGGCAATGAAGTCCGTCAGTCCGCCGGTCGTGAGGGAGACCTTGCCCTTCACGTCGGCGTCGACGGCGATGCGGCTGACATGCCCG
>CANIEC010000050.1 GCA_947466085.1 Rhodospirillales bacterium | reverse complement strand
GTGGCCCATCCGCCTGATCACCGTCGTCGGCTCGGCCTTCACCTGCCTGACCTACATCTTCCTCGCCCTTGCCGATTTCCGCAGGGCGCTTCGGGGTACGCCATGACAGCGCTCGGCATCGGCATCGTCTCGCTCGCCATGATGGTCGTTCTGATCATCGCCGGGCTGCATGTCGCCATCTCCCTGCTGCTGCTGTCCTTCGTCGGCGTCTGGCTGATGCGCGACAATATCGACGTGGCGCTGGCGTTGATGGCGCAGGCGACCAACGATTCGATCGCCAGCCAAGAGTTCGGCGTGGTGCCGCTGTTCGTCCTGATGGGCCTGCTGGTGGCGACGGCCGACCTGGGCAAGGACATTTTCGAGGTCGCCAACAGCATGCTTCGCCGCATCCGCGGCGGGCTGGGCGTGGCGACGGTGATGGCGAACGCCGTGTTCGCGGCCATCACCGGCATCTCGATCGCCTCGGCCGCGGTCTTCACCAAGGTCGCCGTGCCGGAGATGCTGCGCTTCGGCTTCACCCCGCGCTTTGCCACCGGCGTCGTCGCAGGCTCGTCGGTGCTGGGAATGCTGATCCCGCCCAGCCTGCTGATGATTCTCTACGCGTTCCTTTCCGAGCAGTCGGTCGGCGCCATGTTTCTCGCGGGCGTCATGCCAGGCCTCGTGCTGGCCATCGCTTTCTCCATCGCGATCGTTGCCATGGCGTGGCTGTTTCCGGGCTACGTGGGCGGCACCGCCGCAGTGAACGTGCCGGGCATGGGGCTGCGCGAGGCGGCCGTCAAGGTGGCGCCGGTCCTCCTGCTGATCTTCGTTGTCCTGGGGGGCATCTACGGCGGCATCTTCACCGCGACCGACGCCGGAGCGGTCGGCGCGTTGGGGGCCCTGGCCCTGGCACTCACCAAGCGGCGCCTCACGCCCTCGATCTTCTGGAAGGTGCTGGTCGAAACCGGCCGCATCAGCGTCTCGGTGCTGTTCCTGATCATCGCCGCCAACCTCTACAGCCGGATGCTGACCCTGTCAGGCCTGCCGCAGTTCATCGTCGAATGGATGGCGGGCCTGGGCTTCGGCGTGGCCGGCTTCCTGGCCGTCTTCATCGCGATCGTGCTGTTCCTCGGCTGCATCATCGACTCTGCGTCAATCATGCTGATCGTGCTGCCGCTGATGCTGCCGGTGGCCAAGACGCTCGGCATCGACCTGGTCTGGTTCGGCGTCATCACCGTCGTCGCCGTCGAGATCGGCCTTCTGACACCGCCTTTCGGCATATCGGTCTATGTCGTGAAAAGTACGCTCAACGACCCCCGCATCACGCTCTGGGATATCTTCGCCGGTACGCAGCCCTTTACGCTGATCATGTTCGTCGTGCTGTTGCTGATCATCGCCTTCCCGGGGATCGCGCTCTTCTTCAACTGAGCGAAGCGCTCCGGCGGCTTGCCCGATCGCCAGCAGCTCGACCTCGAACATCAACGTCGCGTTGGGCGGAATCGCTCCCTCGCCGCCGCGCTACGCGTTGACGCGTAACCGCCTCCGGACGAGAGCCCAGGCAACCAGCGCAACGACCAGCTTGTCGGCGAGATCGATAGGCAATCCACCGATCGTCACGGCGCTCCAGGTACTTCGACCGGAGCCGACGGCAGCGGCATCGATGGCCGCAATTGCCGAAACCATTGCCGCCACGACCGCGACCGACGCTCCGAGGATGATGGCTTTCCACAGTCGATCGAAGCCGATGAACCGCATGACCGCGAGCGCGGCAATCACGACTGAAACCTGGGTGCCGATGTAATCCGGATACACCGGATTGATGACCGCCCAGCCCAGAGCGGCCGTGATGGCGCCGACCGCGATGGCAAGCGCGGGGGGAAGGAGTGCCGCTCCGGTCACGCTGCCAATCGTATCGAGGGGCAGTGGCATGGAGAGCAGAGTGGCGATCTTGCCGACGGCCAGGTTGAGGGCGACACAGGCGGCGGCGATGGCCAACTGGTGCCGTGGGGGAACTTTCAGCATCGCTCGCGTCCTTCCTTGACCGACGTTCGCCTGATGCCCGACCTGTCGAGGTCAGTCGACGGACGAACAGCGGAGCTGGCGGATCGCGAAGATCCACTTCGTTTTCCATCGTCGTGCTATCGCGATTTCCGCGGCGTCTTCGCGAAAAGCAGGCGATGCGATCGCAGCGCCGCCTCAAGGCCTGCCTCGGTGAAGACGACCGATTTCGCGCGGCTCGCCGGGTTGGAGATGAGACCTTTGGCATGCAGCCGGTCGAGCGCGTCCCAATCGAAAGTCTTCCAGGCGCGACTCCCGTCATGCAGTCCCTGCACGAGCAGGGCGAGAACGGCCTCGTCGACGCGATCGGGATCCGTTTCATAGTCGTGGTCGGCGTCCTGGGGATCGCCCTGCTTCCCGAGCGCATTCGCCGGAGCGCCGGCCAGCCAACCCTTCGCTCCCGGCGCGGCTTCCCAGGCGCCGGCAGCGTAATGGGCATAGGAGACGGCCTCGCTCTCGTCGCCCATGCCGATGTACTGCGGCAATGACGGCGGAAGCGGCTTAGAGCCCAGAAGATAGGCCGCCACGTGACGGTTGGCCTCGACGGCCCGGGCCAGCGCCTTGTTGGCGGCTGCGCTGTTTCCGGTGCGTCGAAACTCCAGAAGCGCTGCCGACCAGCTCCAGTGAGCCGAGCCATCGTCCTCGTAGCGCTTCAGGAGCGCGCCCGCGTCTGCCTCACGGCCGAGGTCGAGCAAGGCATCGATCAGCAGGTAGCGGATGCCCTGGTTGTCGTCGGGATTGAGGCGCAGCATCTCATTGTAATGGGCAACGGCTTCGTCACGATGACCGAGGCGCCAGAGAGCCAGCGCCAGTTCATGGCGCGCGCGCATGTAGGGCCGGGTCTGGAGCAAACCCCAGAACGAACCAACATCGTCCTCGAAGGCGGTCTCGCCCAGCGCTTCTGCGCCGGCGTCGACGGCTCGCCGGTAGAGTTCGAGCGCCTCGTTGGCATCGGCGGTTTCCCGTGCGAGCACGAGATAGGCGTCCGAGCAGAGCGGGGACAGCGCCAGCGCCTCCCGCGCCAGCGCAATCCGCTCTTCAGCCCGCGGCGCGTCCATGGCCTCGAAGGCCTTTTCCTGTGCGAGATCGAGCGCTTCATCGCTGGAATCGTCATCCAGCATCCGCATGACCGACATCAGCAGCGCGTCCACGTCGGAGTCGGGGACTCTCGGAGCGCTGGCGGCTATAGCCTTGGCCCTGCGGCCGGTGCCCTTTCGCTTTGTCTTTGCCCCTCGCGCCATGCCGCACCCTCGCCGCATCCGGTCTGCAGGGAGTATACGAGGAAACGACGTTCTGCTGGCGTAAAAGTGACGGGCCGTGCGCGATAGCGACGGGTGCCACGACGCGTTTCGCGGGGAGCTCAGGGACCTAGCCCTCGCGGGTACCCGATCGGACATGCTCTCGTGCGAAGCCTCAGCGCCGGACTGCGTCCACAAGCCACGTCACTTGCCGTGCGCGCGCCCGGCGAGGGCTTCGAGGACAATGGCCACGCACGCTTCGGTTCCCATGGCACCGGTATCGACCGTCACGTCGTACTCGCAGAACGTATGGACGATGTCGGCAAGTCCGCGCGCCCGGCCTACGACGCGGTCGCCGCGGGCGCGCTCGCGGGCTTCCAGGATGCCGAGCGGGCAGGTAACGCCGATCGCGAAGACATCCAGCCCGGCCGTTGCGCGACAAAAGCTCTCGTACATGGCGCGGTCGTGCAGCACATGGTCGAAAATGACGGGGTTGCCGCCGTCAACCAGCGCACGCACCGCGGGCGCCATCGACTGTACAAGGCGGCGGAACACCGGCCCGAAGCGCGCCACGACGGCAGGCGGCGTTCCTGGCGCCGATGTCGTCACCATCTCGACGCCCAGCGCCGTGAACGCGTCGTGTTCAGCCTGCCGACCGGTATCGGCGCCGCGGTAGTAGCGTGGCGCGGACATCAGGATGAAGTCGTCGAAGCCCGCGACGAGATAGGGAGAAGGAATCGCCGCCTGCAGTGCGCGGCAAAGCGTGGTCTTGCCCGCACTTGACGAGCCGTTGACCAGCACGATGTCGGGCCAGCGTTCCAGGGTCTCCGTCATCGTGCCGGCCCGGAGGTGCGGGCGAATGCCGGCCGACCGCACGACAAGGACAGAATGAGCTCCTGGTCTCCCGCCCCTGTCACATGAGCCGGGACACGCGCCCGATCCATAACCGCCTCCTGCCCTGTCGTCGTGCCCGACCCGATCAGCCAGCCATCCGCTAGTTGGCGGTCATCCCGCCGTCGATCACCAGCTCGCTGCCGGTGACCCAGGCGGCATCGTCGGAGGCAAGGTAGAGGCAGCCCGCCGCGATGTCGTCAGGCGTCCCGAAGCGGCCGAGCGGCGTCGCTTCGAGGCGCTGGCGTGCGACGTCGGGATTGGAATGGCCAGGTACGGTCATCGGCGTGTCGACGAAGCCCGGATGCACCGAGTTCACGCGGATCTTGTCCGGCGCGTACTGGATCGCCGCGGCCTTGGAGAAGATCCGCACCGCGCCCTTGGAGGCGTGATAGGCGGCATTGGCGTGCGAACCGACGATGCCGCAGATCGACGAGATGTTGATGATCGAGCCGCCGCCGGCCCGCAGCATGGCCGGCACCGCGGCCTTGGTGCCGAGGAAGACGCCGGTGGCGTTGATCTCCATGACCCAGTTCCACTGCTCCAGCGTCTGGTCGGCAAGGCGCGGTCCGGCCGTCAGGCTGGTCTGGATGTTGAGCTTTGGATCGCGGCCCGAGATACCGGCGATGTTGCACAGGATGTCGAGGCGGCCATAGGCCTTCTCGGCGTCGGCCACGATCTCGGCCCACCGTGCCTCGTGGCGCACGTCCTGGGTCGCGAAGGTCGCCGTTCCACCTGCGTCGACGATCTCCTTTTCCACCGCCTTGCCAAGCGTGGCGTTGCTGTCGGTGAGGACGACGGAAGCACCATGCAGGGCGAACAGCCTGGCCGTTGCCGCACCGATGCCCGACGCGCCGCCCGTCACGAGCGCCACCTTGCCGATCAGTCTCTTCCCCGGTTGCATGCCTGTCCTCCTTGCTTCCCCGACATTGTCTTCAGCCGCGATCGTGGCGAAGGATCGTGACACGGCGGCCAGCGAAACGACAGGCGGTGGTCTGATTGACTCCCCCGGCCGGGCCCGCACAATCCTCACAATCAGGAAGAGATTGCGAGGAAGCCATGCGCTTCGTGACCAGGGCGGCGTTGATCACCGCGGCCGAACTCGGCCCCGAGGGCATCGACGTCACGGGCGGCGTCTAACACCCAGCAAGAGACGAGGGAGAAGAACATGGCCGGCAAGGTCGGATTCATCGGACTCGGCGCCATGGGCGGACCGATGGCGCTCAATCTCGTGAAAGCGGGCTTCGCGCTGGTGGTGCACGACATCGACCAGACCAAGACCGCGCCGCTCCGGGCCAAGGGCGCCGAACTCGCCGGTACGGCGGAAGGCGTGGCGGCGGCGGTGGACCGGACCATCGTCATCGTCGAAACCACGGAGCAGGCGGAATCGGTCATCGCCGGCGAGCGCGGCATCATCAAGAGCGCCAGGCCGGGCCACATCGTGCTCTGCATGGCGACCATCGATCCCTTCGCCGCCCGCGCCCTCGCCGACAAGTTGGCGGCTCAGGGTATCGCCATGCTCGACGCGCCGGTGAGCGGCGGCACGGGCCGGGCGCAGTCGGGCGAGCTGTCGGTGATCGTGGGCGGCGACGCCGACGTGGTTGCCAGGTGCGAGGACCTCTTCACGGCCATGGGCAACCGCACGTTTCATGTCGGCCCGCTGGGCAATGGGCTTGCCATGAAGCTGGTCAACAACATGCTGGTCCAGGTCAACACCGTGGCGGTGGCCGAGGCCCTGGTGCTGGGCGTCAAGGCGGGGCTCGATCCGCAGATGATCTATGACGTGGTGCGCGTCTCGACCGGCGCCAGTGCCGCGTGGGAACTGCGCGTGCCGCGAATTCTGAACGACGATTTCGAGCCGGGCGGCACGATCGACATTTCCTACAAGGACCAGGAACTGGAGACTGCCTTCGCAAAGCGCCTGGGCGTGCCGCTGCTGCTCGCGAACGTCACGCAGCAGGTCTACCAGATGGCGCGTGCCCGTGGCCTCAACAAGCAGGACGGGGCGGCGATCGTCAAAGTCTTCGAGCAGATGGCGGGCGTCACCGTGAAGAAGGGGACAGGGCAATGACCACATTCGTGCTGATCCACGGCGCCTACCAGGGCGGCTGGATCTGGAAGACGACCGCCGAGCACTTGCGGACCAGGGGCCATCTGGTGCTGACGCCGACGCTCGACGGTTGCGCCGAGCGCAAGGGCGGGCTTCGCGCCGGCATCGACACCGAGAGCCACGCGGCCGAAATCGCCGAGCTGCTGTTCTACCAGGACCTGCAGGATGTCGTGCTGGCCGGCACCAGCACCGGCGGCATGGTGATGGCGCGTGCGGCCGAGCTTGCACGCGAGCGGGTGGCACGGGTGGTGTTCGCCGATGCGCTGGCGCTGCGCGACGGCGAGGCGTTGCCCGATATCGTGAAGCGTCCGACCGCCGTGAACACAGAATTCGGCACCGGCCCGTCGCGCCAGGATTTCGAGACGCGCCTGTTCGTCGATCTCGAGCCCGAGGTGCGGGCCTGGGCGCTGGAGCGCTGCACGCCGCATCCGATCGCCGCCATGCAGGCGCCGGTCAAGCTGGACCGCTTCTGGGACCAGGCGTGGAACGCCTCGGTGATCTGGTGCAAGCGCAGCTCGAATCCGCCCGTCGCGCACCAGCGCCGCGCCGCCGAGCGGCTGAAGGCGCGATGGCACGAGCTCGATACCGGCCATTACCCGATGTTGAGCGAGCCGGCCGCCCTGGCGCGGCTGATCGCGGAAGGATGACGGACGTGACGGAGACGAAGGGCGCCTCGTCGCTCGGCTCGATGCTGGCCAGCCACAAGCCCGGCGAGCCGACGCGGTTTGGCCGCATCTTCAAGCCCGATGACGCGTGGCTTGCCAAGGCGCCCCGGGAGCCGGTCCTCGAGCCCGACCTGGCGATCGTCGACACCCACCATCACCTGTGGGACTTCCCTGGCTATCGCTATCTGCTGGACGAGCTGCTGATCGACATTGGATGCGGCCACAATGTCGTGGCGACGGTGTTCGAGGAATGCCGCTCGATGTACCGCGCCCACGGGCCCGAGGAGATGAAGCCGGTGGGCGAAGTCGAGTTCGTGGCCGGCGTGGCGGCCATGAGCGCGAGCGGTCGCTACGGGTCGACGAATGTCGGCGCCGGCATCGTCGGTTTTGCCGACCTGACGCTGGGCGAGCGCGTCGCTTCAGTCCTGGAGGCCGAGATCGCGGCGGGCGGCGGCCGCTTCCGCGGCATCCGCCATTCCGCGGCCTGGGATGCCGACCCGATCATCGGCAACAGTCACCACTTCGATGGGCCGGGTCTCTACGGCACCGCGAACTTTCGGGCCGGCATGACGCAGCTGGCGAGACTGGGCCTGTCGCTCGATGCCTGGGTGTTCCACCCGCAACTCGCCGAGGTGGTCGACCTCGCCCGTGCGTTCCCCTCGGCCAACATCGTCATGTGTCACATGGGCGGGCCGCTGGGCTACGGTCCCTATGCCGGCCGGAAGGACGAGGTATTCGCGACCTGGAAGACGGGGATGAAGGAGCTGGCGGCCTGCCCCAACGTGTCGGTGAAGCTGGGCGGCGTGATGATGCGGCTGGCCGCCTTCGACTATATGCAGGCGCCGTCGCCGCCATCGTCAGAAGGGCTCGCTGGCTACTGGGGGCCTTACGTAAAAACCTGCCTGGAACTGTTCGGCGCCGACCGCTGCATGGTCGAGAGCAATTATCCCGTCGACAAGATGGGCATCGGCCCGTCCGCCCTCTGGAACGCTTTCAAGCGCATGACATCGGGCGCGTCGGCCGACGAAAAGAAGGCGATTTTCAGCGGCACCGCGAACCGCGTCTATCGCCTCGGTCTCGCGGACGTCTAGCCCGGACATCTCACCGATGTGAGCAGACGTCATCGAAGTGAGCATGTGCACACCTCACTCGGATGAACGGTGATCCCGGCGACATCCACCCGGCGGCTCTCGAGATGGATGAGGAACAGCACCTAGCAGGTCACGCGCCCGCGCAGCGTCAGCACCTCGGCGGTGAAGAAGTCGGTCCACCCTGCCAGCAGCGCCACGTGGGTCCGAACGAAGGTCGCCCAGGTAGTCGTGCGCTTGCGCTCCGGCGCCGGGGCCGGCGACAGCCCGTGGCGCCGCAAGCCGACCATCAGTTGCGCCATGAAAAAACGGCTCTCGATCGCAAGGTATTCGTTCCGCGCCAGCAGCTCCCGGTCCACCGTCCCCGTCACGTACGTCACGCCAGCAAGCTTGATCGTGTCACCATCGGTCACGGTCTGGGCGCCAGCACCGAAGGAGAGCGCCAACAGTACTCCGTCCCATGCAAGCCTCTTGAGGCACACTACGTGTCTCGCCGGTCCCGGCGCATGAAGGCGGCGAGTGGCATCGCCGCGAGGGCGACGAAGGCCATCAGGTGGAAAGCATCCAGGTAGCCGATCATCGCGGCCTGTCGCAGGATCTCGTTGGACAGGCTCTGCAGGCCGCCGGGGCTTTCCAGGCTCCACTGCGGCGGCAGGCCCGGCGTCGACAGGGACTTGTTGTAGGGCGTGATGAACTCCGTCATCCGCGAATAGTTGGATGCCGTCGAGCGACTGACGGTCAGTACAGCGATGGAAATGAACAGGCTGGAGCCGAAGTTTCGCATCAGGGTGAAGACGGCGGACCCTTCCGTGACCTGGCGCGGCGGCAGGGTCGAGAAGGCCATCACCGTCATCGGCGTGAAGGCGATCGACTGGCCGAGACCCAGCAGGAAGTTGGCCCACAACACGTCTGAATCGGTGAGGTTGATGTCGAACTGGGCCATCCAGAATCCCGCCCCGGCCTGCAGCGCCATGCCGCAGACGATGGCGAATCGCGGGGCAACCCGCGTGAGCTGGGCGATGAACAGGAACGCCGTCCAGTTGCCCACGCCGCGCGCGGCGATCAGCCAGGCGATGGCATTGTCGGGGTAGCCGCGCAGGTCGTGGAACAGGGTCGGAAACAGCACGATGCTGACGAAATTCAGCATGCCCATCACAAAGGCGAGCAGGATCCCGATGGAGAAGTTGCGGTCGAGCAGCAGGCGCGGATTGAGGAATGGCGCCGGCACCGTCAGGCAGTGCATGACGAAAATCCAGAGTGCCAGCGCGCCCGTGAAGGCCAGCAGCATGATCTCCGTCGATTCGAACCAGTCCAGCCGGTGGCCGCGGTCGAGGATCAGCTGCGCGGCCGCCATCGCCACGGAGAGGGCGATGAAGCCGATCCAGTCAAATTTCACGGTCGCGCGCGCCGTGTGGTCGCGGAGCGCGAACCATATGCAGATGAGCGCGCAGATCCCGGGCGGGACGATCATGAAGAAGGCTGCGCGCCAGTCGTAGGCTTCCGTCACGATGCTGCCCAGGATGGGGCCGGCCACGGGACCGAACACCGCGCCGATGCCCCACATCACGAGAGCGGCGGGCTGAAGATGCTTCGGGAAGGTCGCCAACAGGATGGCCTGGCCGAGCGGCATGATTGGCGCGCCGAACGCCCCCTGCGCTACACGGGCCAGAATCAGGCTCTCCAGGCTGTTGGCCACGCCGCACAGCACGGAGGTGGTCGTGAAACCGAGCACCGTAAAGAACATCAGGTTGCGCCAGCCCAGCCGGCTCGACAGCCAGCCCGTCATCGGCGTGGCGATGGCGGTCGCGACCAAGTTGAGCGTGATGACCCAGGAGATCTCTTCCTGCGTCGCCGACAGGTTGCCGCGCATCTGCGGCAGCACCAGATTGGCCAGCGTAATGGTCATGCCGAACAGCATGTTGGCGAGTTGGACCATCAGCAGGATGAGCCACTGCCGTCCGCTGATCGTGAAGAGGCCGCCCTTCTCAGCGATGGATTCATCCCGGGATGTCGTTCTTGCTGCTCCTTATGGCATTGTCTCGGCGATCGGAGTGTAGCGGCCTCCCTGGTGTCCGTCGTCAGATAGATTGATGCGGATCGGGTCTACTTGGCCGACATTCCGCAGATGGACCCAAGGGACGGTGCGAACGCCAGCATTCTGACGGGTTTCGAGGAAACCGTCAGCGGCCGATACGGTCTCCACCGCCGCTTCCGCCATGCGCGCCCCCAAAACAACCTTTGATCCATCGATTTGGCCCTCCCCCTCGTCATTCGGACGCACTCCTCCCGTGGTGACGGCGCATTGGTGCGGTCTTGAGCTGGAGCCGGTCGTCGTCGCAGCCCGTCGATCAGCCGCAATGTTTTCTCGAACAGTTCTCCCGGCACCGCGACTTCGGCCATCTGGAAGACGGCGTAGCGGGCGTGGCGCACGCCCTTGGCACCGATCTTGATCAGCTTCTCTCGCAGGCTGGTCAGCGCCCCTGCGCAACCGCCTCGGACAGATTCACGTTTCTGTCCGCCGTCGATTGCCTGCTCGCGTTCCGGGTTCGCAGTCGCCTCACCTTGGAACTCGAACTCGTCGCCCTGCGACATCAGGTGACCGTACTGCGCCGGCAACGGCCTGGCCGGCTTCGGCCACGAGCGACGAAAAGTCATCCACTTCGATGTCATCCCGAATCCCACTCAGGCCTGGCTAGCGCGCCAGATCACCGAGGCCTTCCCCTGGGAGCCTCGGCCCATACATCCGCCCTCTGCAAGTACCGTTGTCGCCTTGCCACAGGTCGGTGGCCTGCACCGTCGCTACGAGCGTCGGGCGGACCTGACCCGTTTACGGCGACTGAACCTCTACCACCGTCGTACTGCCGTCGGCCGCTATTGCGTCGCTCGGAGGCAGGCGCGCTTGGAACACATGCGGGGAGTCCGCATCGCAGGAGAGCGGCGCGCGCTCCGATCACCGAACATCACCGACCGTGGCCTTCATCGGCACACCGATGTCAGGGCCGCATCGATTTTTGGGCAAGGACAGGCAGCTGCCTTCCAAATAGACTTGATTCGCAACGGCCAACTGGACAGCAGGCACTTATGGGCGATCTCAGCGGCAAGGTAGTGTTGATCACCGGCGCGAGCCGTGGACTGGGGGAGAGCACAGCCCGCACCATGGCGGCGCAAGGCGCCGGCGTGATGTTGCTGGCCCGCGATGGCGCCGCCGTTGCAGGCGTCGCGAAAGATATCGTCCGTGCCGGCGGGCGCGCGGAGTCGCTTGCTTGCGATGTCGGCGATTACGCAGCGGTAGAACGTGCCGTCGCTGTGACCCGCCAGAGCTTGGGCGGCCTCGACTTGCTGGTGAACAATGCCGGCATCATCGAGCCGATTGCCGAGATTGCGGCGTCTGACCCCACCATCTGGGCCGACAACATTCGGATCAACCTGGTCGGCGCGTACCATGTCGTGCGCGCTGTGCTGGGCGGTATGCTCGCCGGCCGCGGCGGCACAATCGTCAACGTCTCTTCTGGCGCTGCACACCGCCCGCTCGAGGGCTGGAGTGCGTATTGCTCGGGCAAGGCCGGGCTTGCCATGCTCACCCGCGCCATCGCGCTCGAAACGGCGGGCCGCAATCTACGCGTTTTCGGATTCTCGCCGGGTACGATCGATACCGAGATGCAGGTCAGGATTCGCGCCTCCGGTATCAACGCGATCAGCAAAATCCCGCGCTCCGAACTCTCGCCGGTCGACCATGCGGTGCGTGGCCTGGTCTATCTCTGCGCCGGCAATTGCGATGATCTGATTGGCCAGGACGTTTCGATGCGCGACGAATCCTTTCGTCAACGTATCGGGCTCGCCTGACCATGACATCCTCTTCTCTGCAAGCCTGCCAACTGATCGTCCGCGCCACCCTGGTAGACATTGTTGATCGCGACAAGTTCGACCATTGGTACGAGACCGAGCATCTTCCCGATGCACTGAAGGCCTTCAAGGCACAGCGGGCATGGCGCGGCTGGAGCCAAACCAACCCGCTCGTCCACTTTGCATTCTACGAGTTTGCGAACCTGGCCGAAGCCGAGGCCATCCAATCTTCGCCTGCACTCGCCGCCCTGATCGCGGAGTTCGACCGTATGTGGGGCAAGAGAGTGGTCCGCACCCGCGAAGTGATCGAAATCGCCGGCGCACTGGAGAGCGTATGAGCAACGACCGTATCGAAGTTACGCCTATGCGCCGGCTGACCTCCGGGTAGACCCACGCCGTTTGATGCGGAGGGCCGAACAGACGACCGCTGCTACCGGCCTTTCCAGTCCGGCTTACGCTTCTCGGCGAAGGCGCGCGGACCTTCGACCGTGTCCTCGCTCCTGGTCATCGCGACGAAGGCCGGATAGTCGAGATTGTGCATGGCGGTCTCCAGGGCGGGCGTGTCCAGCGAGCGCATCACGACCTGCTTGGTCGCACGCACCGACATCGGGGAGCACGCGAGGATATCGCGGGCCCACCGCCTCGCCGCATTCATCAGCTCGTGATTCGGGACGACTTCGGTGACGAAGCCCAACTCGAAGCCCTCCTGCGCCGAGACGTGACGCCCAGTCAGAAGCATGCCCATTGCCTTCTTGAGCGGGATCATCCGCGAGAGCCGTTGCATACCTCCCGAACCGGCAGCCAGACCAACTTTCGGCTCCGGCAGCGCGAAGGTGGCTTTGTCGGAAGCGACGATGATGTCGCAGGCAAGGGCAATCTCGAAGCCGCCGCCCATGGCGACGCCGTTCACCGCCGCAATCACCGGCTTGTCGAGATCGAAGCGGCTGGCCAAGCCGCCCATCCTGCGAGGTGGATGAACCGGTAACTTGCCTGTCTTCTTCCTGTAGTCGGCATGGTACTTCAGATCGTTGCCGGCGCTGAACGCTTTGTCGCCCGCGCCGGTGATGATTGCGACCCATAGATCGGGGTTCTCGCGAAAGCCGTCGAAGATGTCGGACAGCTCCTGATTCGCCATGGGGTGAAGGGCGTTATAGACCTCCGGCCGATTGATGGTGACGATCAATAGGCGGCCTTCGGTTTCGGTCTTGCTGTATTCACCCATTGCTCTTCTCTCCAGTTCAATGAACCGATGATCTCACCGAATGAGGTGGAAGGCACGGGTCTCTCGCAATGGATAAATCGGTGCCTGTGCCTGCCGAATACTACATCCGACAGTACTCATGATGAAGGCCGCCGGGAATCGGCCACGCGGCAAGCTGGCCGTGCCGCTGGACCGGTCGGCGATCTGGCGGCTCCTTGTCCATGAACAGATGCGCCCGGACTTCATTGTAATAGTCGGCGTAGGCGAAAAGATCCGGCGCAGATGGCCCTCGCCGAAGACGACGATGTGATCGAGAGTCCTGGTCGCATTCGGCAGACTCTCATGTCCGCCCGCCCAGGGAATCCTCTGCGGAACTCAGATGTTGGACGGTGCCCGCCAGGCACAGGGAAGTGCTAACGTCATCACAAACAAGAGGAGGAGACATAAGGATGAAAAATCTGATGTTGCCGCTGGTCGCGGCCATACTGGCCCTCACCGCGGCCCCGGTCGCCTGGGCGCAGAAATCCGGCGGCACGCTTCGCGTCACTCATCGCGACAATCCTCCCAGTGCCTCGATCCATGAAGAAGCGACGATCTCGGCCGTCATGCCGTTCATGTCGGTCTACAACAATCTTGTGGTCTTCGATCCCAAGACCAAGCAGAACGCCCCGGACCATATCGTTGCCGATCTCGCCACGTCCTGGAAGTGGAACGACGACGGCACTAAACTCACCTTTCAGCTTCGCGACGGGGTCAAGTGGCACGACGGCAAGCCCTTCTCCAGCGGCGACGTGAAGTGCACTTGGGAGATGTTGATCTCGACGGACTCCAAGCTCCGCAAGAACCCGCGCAGGACCTGGTATTTCAATCTGAAGGAAATCACAGTCAACGGCGACAAAGAGGTCACCTTCCATCTCGGACGGCCGCAACCGTCGCTGCTCACCATGCTGGCGGGCGCCTTCTCACCGGTCTATCCGTGCCATACCTCGGCGCAGCAGATGCGGACCAAACCGATCGGCACTGGACCATTTAAGTTCGTCGAACTGAAGCAGAACGAGGGCATCAAGCTCGTCAAGAACCAGGATTACTGGAAGCCGGGCAGGCCCTACCTCGACGCCATAGAATTTTCAATTATTCCCAGCCGCGCGACCTCGTCTCTGGCCTTCGTCGCGGGCAAGTTCGACCTCACTTTCACGGCCCAGATCGCGGCACCCGCGCTGAAGGATCTCATGCTCCAGGCGCCGTGGGCCGTCTGCGAGATGCTGCCGACAAACACCCAGGCAAATCTTCTGGTCAATCGCGACAAGCCACCGTTCGACGATCCCCGCATCCGCAAGGCCATGGTGCTATCGATTGACCGCGATTCCTTCACCCACATCATCGGCCAAGGGACCAACCGGCAAGGCGGCTCGATGCTGCCGCCTCCCGAGGGCTTGTGGGGCATGCCAGCCGACTTCCTCGCTACAGTTCCAGGCTACGGCGCGGATCACGAGAAAGCGCGCGCGGAAGGCCGCAAGATCATGAGCGAGCTGGGCTACAGTGCCGAGAATCCGCTCAAGATCAAGGTCTCGACCCGCAACATCCCGACCTATCGCGACCAGGCAGTCATCCTGATCGACCATCTGAAGCAGGTGAACATCCAGGGCGAGCTTGAGCCGCTCGACACATCGGTCTGGTACAATCGCATGGCCCGCAAGGACTTCACCGTCGGCATGAACGTCCAGGGCGTCGGCATCGACGATCCCGACGTGGTCTTCTACGAAACCTTCAGCTGCGGCTCGGAACGAAACTACACCAACTACTGCAACCCGGAGATCGAGAAGCTCTTTGAGCAGCAGTCGCGCATGATGGACATCGAGGCGCGCAAGAAGCTGGTGTGGGAGATCGACAAGAAGCTGCAGGAAGACGGTGCCCGCCCGGTGATCCAGCACGACTGGGCCGCCACTTGCTGGCGGCCTGAGGTCAAGGGCCTGAACCTCGCCGTCAACACGATCTACAACCACTGGCGTTTCGAGGACGTCTGGATCGACCGCTGAGAAGAGCCCTGTCCCGGAACAGATCCGTTCGGAGTTGTTGCAGCCGGCGCAGGCCGCAAGGCTCCGGCGCAGATGGGTGTGCCTACTCAAAACTCCAAAAAGCGGAGAAGCATGGAGTTTTCGGCGCCGCAGTCATACCGTCATAGGCATGCTCATGCGCTTGTGCGCTGTCGGCTCCCTGCTCTCGTTCCGGCTGCGCAATCGCTACGAGCGTCGCGCGGCTTGACCCCCTTGCGGTGACCGCACTTGTATCGCCGTTGCATCGCCGGGTGTCGTCGCGATCGGCAATGGCATCACTCGGTTGCTGGCGCGCCCAGATCCCATGCAGGGAGGCTCCGTCGCATGAGAACGGCGCTCTCTTCAATCACCGAGCATCGGCAACCGTCGCCTTCATCGGCTCAACGATTCCATGGCCGGACGGAACACTGAGCAAGGACACCCAGTCCCGGTTCTCGCTGGCCATCCGAATGATCAGTTCCTCGACCTCCTGCTTGATCCGGGGCCTGACCATTGGCCTCGCTCCCCTGCCGCTGGCATACGCGCCGTTGCACGGGCTACCTGGCCCGTCAGGGACGCCGGCGCAGCGCCGTCACCATGACCAGCGCCGCGACCGCCTGCAGCGCCACCGTCATGCCCAGCGCCCAGCTGTAGCCGTCAGGGTCCCAGCCGCCCGAATCGGTGCGCGGCCAGAGGTCGAGGACCCAGCCGACCGCCGCCTGGACCGCGAAGGCCAGCCCCAGCGCCACCGTGTTGGTCGCCGTCGAGACCCGGCCGGTCAGGTCGGGCGGGAACATCTGGTTGACCACCACGTAGCCCACCGAGCCGGCGGCGCTGAACAGCGCCATGGCGAGAAACAGCGCCAGCACGACCGCGAACCCGCGCGGCTGCAGCATCAGGCCGACCTGCACCGCGACCACGGCGACCAGCGCGACGATGGGCACGATCACGGCCGGCAGGCCGAGCCGTTCCGCGCGGCTGGCGGCGCTGCCGGTCAGCACGCTGCCCGCGATCATCGCCAGCGTGTAGAGGAACAGCACGCCGGCCCGGGTCGCTCCGTCCATGCCGGCGACGTCGCGCAGCCACGGTCCGGCCCACAGGCCGAGGTAGGCGAAGTTGAAGGTCGAGATGGTCGCGACCGCCGGGCCGAAGCGCCAGAAGGTCGGCGAGGTCAGGATGCCCGCGCTCGAGGCGAGGTAGCCCCCGAGCGTCGGCGCCGGTCCCGGCCCGCGCGGCTTTTCGGGCACCGACAGGAAGATCCAGAGCGCGACCGCGAGCGTGACGGCGCACAGGACCCAGAAGACGCCGCGCCAGCCGAGCGTCGGCAGCAGGACCTCCACCGGCACGGTCGTGACCGTGCTGCCGACCGCGGCGATCGCCGTCGAGATGCCGATCACCTGGGCGACGCGGCGGCGCTCGAACCAGTCGGCATTGCCCTTGAGCACCGCCATCAGCCCGGCCGAGATGCCGACGCCCAGCAGGACGCGCCCCAGCGCCAGCCCGGCGAATCCCGGCGACAGCGCGAAGATGGCGAACCCGAGCGCCGCCAGCGCCATCAGCGCGACCTGGACGCGCCGCGCGCCGAAGGCGTCGAGCGCGACGCCCAGCGGCAGCTGCGTCACGGCGTAGGCAGCGAACATGCAGGCGGCCAGCGTCCCCAGCTCGACCGCCGACAGGCCCAGCTCCACGGCGAGCACCGGCCCGACGATCGCCATCACCGTGCGCGCGGCCTGGTTCACGAAGTGCGCCGCGGCGAACGGGAGCGTCACTCTCAACAACATCGGGAAACAGTATGACAGGCATTGAAGTCGCGCGTCGCCTGGGGAACGGTCGCCGGGACCCTGTGCCCTCCAGGGGTAAAGCCACGACCGTCAGTATCACGCTGCTCGCCTTCGCCGGCGAAGTCGGTCCCACCGGCCTGCGGAAGGTGCACGACCGCGAGAGCAAGTGCGGGAAGAAGGAGTGCTGCGCCGGTCAGGCTGACGATCGCATCCAGATGGAGCGGCAAGGAGAGCAGATTGGCGATCTTGCCGATAGCCAGGTTAAGGGCGACACAGGCGGCGGTGAGAGCCAATCGATGCGGCTGGCTGATTTGCAACATCGATCGCGTCCTTCTTTGACCGACATTCACCGAATGACCGCCCTTTTGAGGTCAGCTTGCCGCGCTGGGCGGTGTCCTGATGCCTGTATCGGCGGGTGCAGAATACAGGTTCGGCCCGGACGTCTCCTTGTGGGCTGTGTTCGGCGAAGAATTTGCCGGCACCTCGCAAACCTACACAAGGAATGGCGTGATCGTTCGTCATGGCCAGCGCGTCGAGCGGTCAGAACATCTGATTGAGCCGCGTGATCGTCCACAGCCAGTCGAGAATGTGGGCACCGAACAGGATCAGCATCACGGTCCAGACGAGCGCCACGATGCTCACGCCGAGTGCCATCAGGATCGCCAGCCCGTCGCGCTCCATGAAGCCTATGGCAAACACCGTGAGTGCAATCGCCGGCAGGGCGTTGCCGAGAGGTATCGGAAGCGAAAGCGCCAGAGCCAGCAGCAGTAAGGGGCCGCCGAGCGCGACACGGGCGACCCGTCCGGTCAGCGGCAGCAGCCGGCGTGGCCGCGAGAGCCTTTCGGCCCAGCGCAACGGGACGGCGAAGCGCCGGATGGCGATCGCGACAGGCCCGGCTGGGAGCTGGCGCTCACGCAGGAATCGCGGCAGGCCGAGCCGTGTCCGGCCGGACAGGACCTGCAGCGCGATGACCCCGATGACCGCGCCGAAGGCGATGCCGAAAGGTCCGGGCAATGGGATCAGCGCCAGCAGCGCCGGCACCATCAGACCGACCCCCAGCGCCGAACGCCCCAATCCATCCAGAAGGTCGCCGACGCTGACCCGGCCCAACCGACTTGCCAGCTGCTCGCTCAAGGCCAGGAGGCGCGCCGACGCGCCGTCGGGCCTGTACCCGGATGGTATTGCCATGCGCGGGCTCACTCGTCGGATGGCAAGGCCGGCCGGCGGACCGGTCGGGCCGCTCGGGTTCGCCACAGGCTATAGCCGATGCCACCGGCCAGAAGCGCCACCGTCACGGCCAGGGATAAGCTCGCCGGAAACTTCTCCCAGCCGAAAAGGTCGGCGACGAAGATCTTGGCGCCAATGAAAACCAGGATCAGCGCCAGTGCTGTCTTGAGATATCTGAAGCGACCGATGATTGCCGCCAGGGCAAAATAGAGGGCACGCAACCCGAGGATTGCGAAGATGTTGGACGTGTAGACGATGAACGGATCGGTCGTGATGGCGAAGATCGCGGGAATGCTGTCGACGGCGAAGATCAAGTCCACAACTTCGATCAGGATGAGCGCGACGAACAGCGGTGTAACCCACAACGCCGGCCGGCCGGTGACGGCATCGGGCTGCCGCACGAAAAAGCGTTCCCGGTGCAGTTCGGGCGTGATGCGCAGCGTCCGCCGCAACAGACGCAGAATCGGGTTGCTTTCGAGGTCCGGTGCCTTGTCGCCGAGCAGCAGCATTTTCACGCCGGTGGCCACGAGGAACAGCGCGAACAGGTAGAGCACCCAGCCGAACTCTGCGACCAGGACCGCGCCCAGGCCGATCATGATCGCACGCAACACGATCACGCCCAGAATGCCCCAGAACAGGGCACGATGCTGGTAGACCGGCGGTATGGAAAAATAGGTGAAGATCAGCGAGATCAGGAAGACATTGTCCATCGCCAGCGTCTTCTCGACCAGGAAGCCCGTCAGATACTCCTTTCCGCTACGTTCACCGAGCGCGTACCAGACCCAGGCACCAAACATCAGCGCGATGGCGAGATAGAATCCGCTCATCCACAGGCTCTCACCCGCGCTGATCTCGCGTGCTTTGCGATTGAGAACGCCGAGGTCGAGCGCCAGCAGGATGACGACGACGGCGAGGAAGACAGCCCACATCCAGATCGGCTTGCCCATCACGGTATCGCCAAGCAGGTCCATGATCTGCACCCCTCTCCTAAGATCCAGCCGGCAGCATCAGGACAACTTCGTCCGGCGAGTCTTCCACAGCGAGACCAGGACACCGGCCGCGATGATCGCGACCGTCACGCCGAGCGAGATCGCGGGATCAAGCTTGCCGACCAGCTGGTTCCAGAAAATCTTGGCGCCGATGAACACCAGCACGACCGCCAGCGCGTACTTCAGGTATTCGAAGCGGTGCACCATGGCGGCGAGCGCGAAATAGAGCGCCCGCAGGCCGAGAATGGCCATGATATTGGCAGTGAAGACTATGTAGGTGTCGGTCGTGATGGCGAAAATCGCCGGCACCGAATCGACGGCGAAGACGAAATCGGCGATGTTGATCACGACAAGCGCCAGGAAGAGCGGTGTCGCGAACAGGGCAAGCTGGCCGGTCTGAGGATCTGCCTTGCGCACAAAGAACCGCGAGCCATGCAGTTCGGACGACACACGCATCCGCTTCGAGAGAATGCGTACCAGAGGGTTCCTGGAAACGTCCGGCTCGCTCTCACCGATAACCAGCATCTTGACGCCGGTCGCGATCAGGAAGACGCCGAAGAGGTAAAGCACCCACTCGTAGCGGTCCACGAGGGCCGCACCGACAGCTATCATGATGCCGCGCAGGACCAGAACAGCGAGAATTCCCCAGAGGAGGGCCCGGTACTGATAGCGTGCGGGGATTGCGAAGTAGCTAAAGATCAGCGAGATAACGAAGACGTTGTCGATCGACAGCGCCTTCTCGATGGCATAGCCGGTAAGGTACTCGATGGCCGAATTGGCGCCCATCGACCACCACACCCAGGCCCCGAACGTCAGCGCCACAGCGATGTAGAACACGGAGAGCCTCAGGCTCTCGCCAACGCCGAGTTCCCTGTTCTGCTTGTTAAGCACGCCCAGGTCGAAGGCGAGCAACAGTGCGACGATTGCCAGGAAGGCGATCCAGAACCACGCCGGCGTGCCGAGAAAGTCGACAGTCAGAAAGTCAGCGAGCACGTCCATTGTCAGCTTCCAATTTCAAATATTCGGCCAGGCGCGATGCACGCGGCTCGGTTGACGTGTCGCACGACCGCGCGAACCGTCTTCTTAGTGGGAGAGCAACACCGGTAGTGGCGGGTCGGCGACGATGGCCTTCGTCGCGCCCCCCAGGATGAAATCGCGTGCCCGCGAGTGACCGAAGGCCCCCATTACGAGCAGGTCGAGGTTACGCGCGAGCGCAAAGTCCTCAATTGCCTGCCCTATGGAACGACCACCCACTGCCTCCGCCTCGAAAAGCGCATCGATACCGTGGCACGCGAGATGTCGCGCCAGTTCGGCGCCTGAGCGTGCGGTGTCGATAGTCTTCTCCTGAGTGATTGTGACCGCGTGCACAGTGCGGGCGCGCCGCAAAATCGGCAGCGCATCTGCCACAGCCCGCGCCGCAGGCCGGCTGAAGTCCCACGCGATGCCCACGACGTCGACAGAGAGTGGACCGGCGCGCTTGGGTGTCTCGGGGAAGATGATCGTCGGCCGGCCGGAGCCGAAGAATACGCACTCGGCAATGTACTGCTGCAATCCAGCTTCCTTGCTCACCGGGATCATTGTGACATCGTGCGACCTTGCACGCTCGGCCACGATTGCGGCCAGCTCGGAAGTTGTGCACGACTCCACGGATTGCCGGTGTGCGACGTTCTGCCGTCTCGCCGCGCTCTCGAACAAGTCGACAAGCGTGCGGACGTTGGTTTCGCTTTTCTGGCGTTCGCTGGCAACAATTTCCGGAATATCGAGCATCAGGTTCACCAGCGTGCTGCCGGCATTCGGGATCTCGACCCTGAAGGTCAGCGCCGAAAGGGTCGCCCCCATCATTGCAGCGAAGCCGACTGCCTGCTCGATCGCGGCGGGTGACGTCGGGTCGGGATAGCTGCGCAGCTGGAGAAGGATGTCCTTGAAGGCCATGGCAATTCTCAGCCCGTTGTCATCGGGGCGCGACAGACGTCTCCGCGCGTCCGCATGTACCCGTGAAGGAGCACCCGCATGCGGTCGTTCAGGCGCAGGCGCAGCACCTTGAGGCGCAGCACCATATTCCAGTCCGGCACGCGGCGAACACGTTCTCGGTCAATCCGCAATTGAACATAGGACGTCGTCATAAGCAGGAAATGAAGCTTGCGGGACATACGGAAACCCCCAGTGACGAAGTTGGAGGTATGCCTGGGGTTCGAAGATGTGGAGCACCGGGCACACCCGATGCGGTCCGACATCGCAACTTTTCAGTCGCCAGAGGGGCCCGTTCCGCTATCTGACAAATTAGCTGGGAGGGACAACCGGTTCCGTCAAGGGCGATGCCGGCGTTTCTTTGCACCTCGGGCATCGCAACGAGAAAGTCATCAACTCCGGCCTTGATGACGCCGCCGGCCTTCCCCAACTAGTGGGCACCCCTGGTCCGGGCCCCTCTGGCGAGTGCCTCCGGCGCTCTCGCGATGTCGGACCCTCCTCGACATTGGCTCGCCGGTTTTCAGGAGGTCTCCGTGTTGGACAACGCCCTTTCCGCTTTAGTGTCCTTTTTCCTGATCGACCCGCTGCAAGCGGGTATTTCCGACAGGCTGGCAGCGGCCGGCGTGCCACCCGCGATCGCCGCCAACGTGGCGTCATGTGCGCGGACGGCAACACCAGTCATCGTCGACCGCGCCACGGGCGATATCTGGTGGACTACCTCCACGGCCTTCGCGCTGTGGACCGGGTCGACCACGCCCGACGCCGTTCTGGTCGCGGCCGCCCCCGTCTGCGCGCCGGCTGTCGACGCAGCGCGTCCTTTTCTGGCAGGGCGGCCGGCTTAGCAGGCCTCTCGGACTGGCAAGACTACGGAGCGCCGATCAACGGCACGCCCGATCATCAACGAAGAACCGCTTCGTCCATGTCGCAACAACGAGAAGAAGCGGGCGGGCATCTTCAACGACTCCGACTGACAACTGAACAGGCGCCTCATCACATCCGATCGAAAGGTAGCATATGCCGTATCGTCGTTCGCTCGGCCGTTTCTCGAAGAAGTCCTGGGAGGATTTCAATCATGAAGTTTACCGTGCCCAAAATGCGCACCTCATGGACGGCATTGTCGCGGGTTGCGCTCTTGTCGCCTACGCCGATGGATGGGTGACCGAAGAAGAGCACGTTCGTATGCTCGGTCGGATTCGAGGCTTTGAGCCTATCGCCGCCTTTGGGCTCGATGATGTCGCTGCAACGTTTGCATCGATGACCGCGCAGTTTGCCTCTGACCAGAGCGCGGGCGAACAGGCCGCTCTCGAAGCGGTTGCCCGGCTCAAGGGCGCGGGACGTCATCCAGAACTACTCGTCGAAGCATGCTGCGCGATCGCGGCTGCAGATGGTGGCTTTGATGCGGAAGAGCGTCTGGCCGCAATCCGCATTTGCGAGGTGCTGGGACTCGATCCTGCGAAGTTCGGATTGGCGGAAGCCGGGTAGCAGGGCGCGGACAGAGTTCATTCCATGCTGAGCGCACTGATGCACCCGCAGGATGGCGGCATCCGCTGGAACGGCATCAAGATGTTGCAGCGAGGGGCGCCACGAGCGCCCCCGGCAGGAACAGCAGAAAGCGATGGACGGCGTGACGCCGGATCATGCATCTCTCATGGAGGCGGCACCGCATAGCCGTTGCGGCGCAGGAGGTCCTCCATGGTGCGAATGCCCGCTTCGGTCCGGCCTGCCGCGCAGTCGGAGATGGCGGACTTGCGCGGCATGTCCAAGCTGCCACCACCCTCGCCCCTGCTGGCGTTGTAGCGATCCCAGTATTCGACCAACTGCGCGCAGCGGGCTTGCGCGGCGGCGGCGGACTCTGCCGCGGGCGGCGGCTGCCCATGGGCCTCACCGACCCCCACCGACAGAAGGAGCACGCAGGCGAGGAAGGGTAATCGTGACATGGCTGGCTCCGCGAATGCAGGTTTTACGTCGGAACGGCCGACCCGGATGTCGGCTGCCAGGATTGCCACGACGATGGCGACTGAACGCGCAGGAGCCGATGAGCGGTGTTGGCAGCGAGGCCGAGCAGTACGCCGTCGCGCTGCGGCGACGCGCCGTAGGTCGTGAAAGCCAGGGCCGGTGCGCCGGCAAAGGCTGCCGTGACCGGCCCGGCCGGTATCTGCGAATTCGTGGCTCCAGCGCAGACGCATCGCCAGCCGATCCCGCCAGCCCATGTCCAGCGAACCGCCGATCTGTGCGCCCAGCACCGAGCGCAGGAAGTTGGTGGTCTGTGCCGCGACGCTGAGGTTGAGCGCATTGGCGCCGTTCTCGGTGAAAGCATTCTGGGTCGAGGTGGCGCCCTGCAGCCGGGCGAACGGCGTGACATAGGCGGCGGTGGTGCCGCCGATCTCGAGCGGGTATTCGCCCTCGGTTCGTGCCGCCCGACCGCCAGCACTTTCGAAACACACAGAACTACACGCCGAATTGCCACGTCAGTTCAATGATTTACGAGAAGCGTACTAAATCCAGCAGTCAACAGCTTCGGAGAGAAAGGGCCTGAGAGAGAGCCGGGAGGCCCTCCCGGCGCCGGGACCGGTCAACACGTCGTTGGCGGAATGCCCGCCGTTATTGGACTTCTTCGGGCCCAGTCCGCTCCCCGGAGACCGATGTCGCGTGCGGCACTGGCAAAGGGAAAGGAACTGGGAGCGAACGCTCTCTGCGGAGAGGTGCCGGATGCTACGGTAGGCCAGGCTGCGCACCCAATCCTTAGAAGCCCTTTGCTCTGCAACGATTCAGCCACGGCATCGTGGACAGTCCGCGAAATTGTACCGAGCCGCCGCAGGAACAAACATCGCCGTCGCGTAAATCACTTTTTTGTCGGCCGCTTGGTTTTCTAGTCATATGACTTCTTGACCGCCCTGCTACTGTGCATTCGAGAAGATTCTCGGGTCAACGCGACAATCACTTCTTGGGGCAGTTGGACTCAAGGGACACCAAGGGAAGGACGATGATCGAACAACTTCAATCGCGCGCGTCGAGCTGCGTGACTGCATTGGCACTATCCATGGTCGTCGCGCCACCGTTGTCGGCCCAGCAGGCCGCCGACAGCATCTGGTCGGGGGGCACCATCCTGACGATGGACGACAAGGCCATGCGCGCCGAAGCGGTGGCCGTGGCCAACGGCAGGATCCTCGCCGTGGGCCGGCGCAGCGATGTCATGAAGTTGCAGGGGCCCGCAACGCAGTTCGTGGATCTCCAGGGCAGAACTCTCGTTCCCGGCTTCGTCGACCCCCACGGCCACGTCGTCGTTGGCGGATTGCAGGCACTGTCGGCAAACCTGCTGGCGCCGCCCGACGGCAAGGTGCGCGACATCGCCTCGCTGCAGCAGACACTGCGCGACTGGGTGCAGACCAACGCCGCTGCCGTCGAGAAGGCCAAGGTCATCATCGGCTTCGGCTATGACAACGCGCAGCTCGCGGAACTGCGCCACCCCACCAAGGAAGAACTGGACGCGGTATCCCGGGACATTCCCGTTCTCATCATCCACCAGTCCTCACATCTGGCGACGGCCAACTCCGCCATGCTGAAGCTGATGGGCTATGACGCCACCAGCAAGGATCCGGACGGCGGCGTCATCCAGCGCAAGCCCGGAACCAGCGAACCCAACGGCACGCTCGAGGAGACGGCATTCTTTTCAGCCATGCCGGTGGTCCTGGGTCGCATCGGACCGGAGGGATTGAAGGTTTTCGCACGGGAGGGCGCCAAACTGTGGGCGCGCTTCGGCTACACCACGGCCCAGGAAGGCCGGTCCGTCCCTCCCATCGCCGACCTGATGAAGCAGGTGGCCGCCGAAGGCGGCTTCGCCATCGACGTGGCAACCTACCCGGACGTGCTGGTCGATCGCGCCTACATCAAGGCCAACCAGAGCGGCACCTATACCAATCGCTTCCGCGTCGCCGGCGCCAAGCTCACAATCGACGGCAGTCCGCAGGGCTTCACCGCCTGGCGTGACAAGCCCTACTTCAAGCCCGTGGGCAACTATCCGCCGGGCTATTCCGGCTACGCCGCGGCCTCGGCCGAACAGGTGATGAGTGCCGTGCAGTGGGCGACCGAGAACGGCATCCAGATCATCACCCATGCCAATGGCGAGCGCGCTTCCGATCTGCTGATCGCCGCCCACCGTGCGGCGCAGGCGCGCACGCCAAACGGCAGGGAACTGCGCCCGGTGTTGATCCACGGTCAGTTCCTGCGCGAGGATCAGCTCGACAGCTACAAGGCGCTGGGCGTCATCCCCTCGCTGTTTCCGATGCACACGTTCTACTGGGGCGACTGGCATCTGGACCACACCGTCGGCCCGCAGGCGGGCATGAACATCTCGCCCACCGGCTGGGCCCGCAAGCGCGACATGATCTTTACGACCCACCACGACGCGCCGGTTGCATTCCCCGACTCGATGCGCGTGCTCGACGCCACCGTCACGCGCCGTGCGCGCGGCTCGGGCCGCATCGTCGGCCCCGATCAGCGGGTGGACGTGATCACCGCCCTGAAGGCAATGACGATCTGGCCGGCCCATCAGATCTTCGAGGAGAAGGCGAAAGGCAGCCTGGAGGTCGGCAAGCTTGCCGACTTCGTCATCCTGTCGAAGGATCCTGAATCGGTCGAAGCGACCACGATTGCCGAGATCGAGGTTGCCGAGACGGTCAAGGAAGGAAAGACCGTCTTCCGGCTCGAGCCCGGCAAGCGGACTGACATCGGCCTGCCCGACATCACGCCGCTGCTGGTTGCCTTCGGCGGGCATCCGGGGCCGGTCGACGGCTGCGCGCACGAAGCGATGTTCCAGCTGACCACTGTCATGGCGGGTGGTCCGGCAAGTCGCTGACGCCTGCACAGCTTCGGCGGGGCGGCAACCCTGCATCAAGAACAGTTTTCCGATACGCTGCTCCGGACAGCATCCGGGAGCGGCCTTTATCGAAAGGCCGGTTCAATCCCCCGGCAGAGCGTCGCCGTACCAGGAGCCCTTCTCACCCACGCCATCGCCGCGCCACGGCAGCGGCGTATTGTTCGCTTCCACCAGAAACGCAATGCCGACTGGGATCGCGTGACCAGGCCGCGCGTCCTAGCGCCAGCCTTTGAGCAGACCCTGACGATAGGAAAACTCTGATTTTGACTCGTGGAGGGCGACACATGGGTTCCTCAGCCAGATCATTCCCTATCAGGACACGGACCTTGACCGCCTCTACAACCGAGCAGTTGCTGGCGTAGGCAACGTGCGCAACAATCAGACCGATTCAATGGAACGTGCGCATCAGAAAATGCCTGGACTGGGCCCGTGACCTGTAGCGTCAGAGCAATTGGCGTGACTATGGGCGTGGTCACCGGGTTGGCATTTGACCTGTCGCCTCGTCCCTCGATTGCTCAGCCCGCAGCCGGTAATCGCCCTGGTCCAATCAACCTCGTCTATCGGGACGACATCAGCAATGTCAGGCAGCTAAAGGGAGTAGCCCACTACGGTGGCGTGTTGGGACGCGATTCGTCTGTCTCTTTCACGATCGCCAACGAAGGCGGAGAACAGGTGTGCAACGGCACCTTCACCGCGGAATCCCCGCGCACGGGAAAGTTCTCACTAACGTGCTTCAAGGGCTCCTTCAGCGGCAATGGGACCTATGAGCGGAAAGCAGGTGACCGGCGCGACAGCTTCATAGCACGAGGCCAGACCGCACGCGGTCAGCGCATCATGCTGGTCGTCGGGAAGCCGTCCGGCATCACTGATGGTCAATTCTTGAGCCCGTGAGGAAGACCTGCTCCCGAACAAGCCCCGCAAGCGGGTCGTCGTCTCGATCGCACCCGCGAAGACAGGCGAGCACCACGACCGCTGCCCGAGCTGCCTCGAGATTGTCGACATACGGGACCTCGACGAAGCGGCGGGGCACCTTGAGCCAGGCCATCTGGCGCAGTCAGAGTAGCGCCCGGCCTCAGCCGTTGTAGTGCGGGGATTCAAATGAGTAACACGTAGGGAACTGATGGAGCTTCTGGATCCATTGCCGCCAAAGCGATCGCGTTGAAGGCCGCCATCAGGAAATCGATCTTTGCTGTCCCCGAGGCCTGCTTGGTGATTGCGATCGCATTTCCCCGGGGCTCGACCCGGGCATCAGGAAACATTGAAGGCCTGCCTGGATCTAACTCAGACATCTGGCAGCGCGGGTGCGCGCTGCGAAATCCATTTCTGCGATCACGACAGAAGACCACGACCCGAGTTCATCGAGCGCGAGGCCCACAAGTGGATCCGCGGCGTGCTGCCGGCAGGCATGTCTCTTTTTCTCTTCGGCTGGAAGGAACGCGTAATGCAATAGCCTTCCAGTTGTCTCGGCACTGAGCTGCCAATAGCGCATCTGCGAATGCGGCAGCATCGGCTGTGGTTGTCCAATCTCAAAACCTCCCGTGGAAGCGAGGTGCGAACCGAGGCGGCGCCTGCACCCGCGAAGGCTCCATGGCGCGGTTATTGGGCTTCAGACAGGCCCGCCGAGCCGGGGGAGACTGTCATTCCGAGGATGAATGGCGGCGTTGCCCGAGGCCATCGCGCAATGGTCGCTGACCAGCCTGCGGGAGAATCTCGTGAAGATCGGTGCCAAGGTCGTGCGCCACGCCCGCCACGCCATCTTCCAGATGGCCGAGGTCGCGGTGCCGAGAGAACTGTTCGAGAGCACCCTTCAGCTGATCGACGGGATGCGACGACGACCGGCCCCAGCGCAGGATCGAACCGGGCGGGATGCGTCATCACCGCGGGAGGAGTGCGCCTGAATGGCGAGAAAAAAGTGCCAGATTGGTCGATCAGGCGTCGCTTTGGGTGGTGAATGCGACAGGAGCGCCGGCAATACGGCTCCGGCCGACCAGAGGTTCCCCGCCACTCAGCGCAATGATAAGCTTTGCCCCGTTCCACGGGTTCATCCGGGCAATGTCGGATCAGTT
>CANIEC010000049.1 GCA_947466085.1 Rhodospirillales bacterium | reverse complement strand
TCAGCCAGCTTACTGGATGACGATTTCGACGCGGCGGTTCTGCGGCTCGCGGACGTTCGGGCCGGTCTGCACCAGCAGGCCCTGCTCGCCACGGCCCACCACCGCGATCGCGGTCGCCGGCACGCCTTCGCGCACCAGGGCGTCCTTGACGGCGTTCGCACGACGCAGCGACAGCGCCATGTTGTAGGCCGGTGCGCCCGACGTGTCGGTGTGACCGGTCGCCGTGATGCGGGCGTTACCCTTCGCCTTGTAGGCGCCGGCAGCCTGCTTGATCGTGTTCAGAGCCTGCGCCGACAGGTTCGAGCGATCCCAGTCGAAGAACACCATGAACGACGGCGGAGCAACGACCGGCGGCGGCGGCGGCGGAGCGGCCGGAGCCGCCGCAAACTTGTACTGCACGCCCACCAGGGCCAGGATGTTCTGGTTCGGGAAGCTCACATTGCCAATCGTCGGCACGTTAACGGTGGGATTCGTCGTGCCGAGATACCGGCCTTCGATCGCGAACCGCAGCTGCTCGCTCACATTGTAGGCGACGCCGATCATGCCCTGATAGGCGAACTGCGTGCTGCCCAGCGAAGCGTTGCTGTCGATGAACGCGACACCCGCACCGGCACCGATATACGGCGTGATGATCGAGGTCGGCATGAAGTCATACAGCAGGTTGGCCATCACGGTGAGCTGGCCGACTTTTCCGTTGATCGCCGAGCCCGGGATGTTGGCAGTGGTTGGGATCTGACCGTAGCCGGCTTCGAGTTCGAGACGAGGACCCACGAAGTCGTAGCCGGCCTTGCCGCCGACAGACCAGCCGGTCCAGCTCTGAGCGTTGGGATTCGAGCCGATGAACCAGGCGGCACCACCACCTGCACCGATGTAAAAGCCCTCTTGCGCGTTGATCGCCTGGGCGCCAGCAACACTCGGAAGCAGCAGCCCCAGACTCAGAAGAGCCAAACCAGCTTTCTTCATAATTTTCCCCACGCTCAAGTTAAAACTAGCGGCCTATTGGGCCAACTATAGCACAAGCACCACGCCAAACTCATGGAACAGTTTTGCTATTGCGCAACCAAGACAGCACTGTGGCCGCTGGGCAACACCCTCAAAGGCCGTTCGCCGCCGCCCCTCCGTTGGTACTTCTTTCCATGGCTCCCTGGAGTTTTCGACTCAGCGCAGCCGCGGCCGCTCCTCCTTTTCCTCCACCGAACTCCACGATGCCGAGATCGCTCAGCAATGCTGCCAGGCTGTCAGCCGTCGTTGTTGGCCCGCAGCGCGGAAGATTTGGAACGGCGCCAAGGCCCTGAGGCACCAGCCGATATTGACCGACATAGGGAGGAAGATCCGGAACGAGCAAAATGTCGAGCACATCGCGTTCGCCTGGAGTTTCGACTTCTGCGGGCCCAAAACTTTCGAAGCTCAGTCTCTTGCGACGCGAGTCGGCGCGAACTCTCGCAACGTCGAGCGCCCTTCTCGCTGCCGCCAAAGGATCGTCCCGGATGAAGCGCCCCACCGTGGCCGCGTAGCCGGGGTGGAGCGTCTCGATGGTCGATTGCGCCGCCTCCACGAGAGTCTTCCGCTCGTCGCCGAAGGAGGCGCCGCCACGATGCCAGACGAAAAGGCCGGTCGCCCCCACGTGACGCCATCCCGCTGCCGTCGCCCTGAAGCAGAAGTCGTTCTCCTCGCCGTAACCGCGCCCGAACAGCTCCTCGTCGAAAGCGCCAATCTGATCCAGACAGGCTCGCCTGACTGCCATGCAGAAGCCGACGCCGGTCGGGACTTCCACGACGGGCATATCGTTCGCCGCGCACAGACGGTCCCATAGCGCGATGTCGACGTCCGCCGGCAGGCGATTCTCGCACAGCGTGGCCGGATAGCTCAGGATCGTCGCTGCATTGGAGAGAGGCGTTGCCGTCGCCGTCCGCGGCGTCCGCAGCGCCGTCATCAGCCGGTCGAGCCAGTCGCCGAACACCCGAGCATCCGAATTCAACAGAACGATGTCGCGAGCCGGATGAAGCGCGACGCCGCGATTGACGGCCCCAACGAAGCCGACATTGCGCTTATTCTCGATCAAAGTGACCAAGCCGGCCGCGGCCAATGCCTGAAGTTCACTGCGCAGCAGAGGATCCGGCGAGGCGTCGTCCACGACCACCAGTTCGAAGGCCTCCCTCGTCGCCGACCCGAGCACGCTATCGATCGCCTGAAGCGCCAGTGCCCGGCCGCCATAGACTGGTATGACGACGTCGACCGTGGCGTGCGCCATGTCGGGGCGGCGGTGCCCTAACAGGTGCCGGATGTCGGGGGGCGGAGGATCCGTCGGAGCGGCAGCGCCCCGCCCCTCCTCGCGGCCAAACCTCAGCCAATGGGCGAACGGCTCATACCCCGCGAGGGCAACATCCGGATTCTGCCGGCAATAGTCGGCTGGGGAGAATCCCGCCCGGGGAGACCAGCCGCGCCCCGATCCGACCGCCAGGTAATGGAACGCGGCTGCATCGAACGACGAGAACGATCGTCCTGCCCAATGCGAATAATGGGCGAGATCGACGGTACCCGGCAGGAGCCCGTGCTGGCGGCAGATGGCGCGCGTCCAGTCCGGCAGCACTCGCGCGATCGCCGCCGCGCCGCCGCTGCGGCCGCGCACCGCAGAGAGCAGCAGGTCGCTCGTCGTCCTCGGCGATCGCCGGTCGCTCACCGGACAACCCACCGATCGCGCAGTTCGAGGAGCGTTGCCAGAAGCCTGTCCGCATCCACCGCCAACTCGCTTGGCAGGACATGGCCACGACCGAGCCGACGCAGGCGTGCCGCCGGCGCACCGATATCGAATGCGATCACAGGCAACCCCTGCTTCAGTGCCGCTGTCAGCACGAACGACCAGGTTTCCGGCCAGACGGCCGGAAGCAACACTGCGTGGGGGGCCGCTTCGACGAGCAGCCTTGCCAGATCCTCCGACAGAAAGGTGCCACTGACCTTCACATTTTGCGGCAGCGGTTCCGAAGCTGGTCCCAGGGCCGACAGCAGCAGGGGCGCGCCGGACTGCCTCGCCGCGTCAGCCAGGGCCTGCACAACGCGCAGGCCCTTGCTGACGTTCAGGGAGCCCAAGGTGACGAGGCGCAGTGGCTCGGTCGCCAGGACACGAGGCGCCTGTTCCGGCGGAAAGCCCGCGTCACTCTCCGGCTCCCACACGGCGATCGGCTTGGGAAGGTAGCGCCGCATCCGCGCGGAGACATCGTCGCTCGGCGCCACGACGCGCTCCGCGCCTTCAAGGAAGGCAAGGTGTTCACGTCGCCAGGAGAGCGGATCGAAATCCCGCACCTCGGCACCGTAGTCCGCGACACAACGCACGCAAGCCTCCGGTGGCGCCACTTTGCAGAACACCCCTTCCCCGGTGATCAGATCGATCCGCGGACACAGCATGAAATAGTCGTGCAGGACAACGTCGTAAGGGACACCCAGTCGCTCGGCCAGATCGCGCACCCACGCCATCATCTCCAGCGGACGATCGATGAGGTGATTGACCACCAGTCTCGTCACCCGCCGCTGGCGGGCAAAATCGATGAGCAGATCGCGACCGGATGAGAGGTCGAACGTTCGATCACCGATGACCGCGAGAGTCGGCGCTCCGAGGATCGTTCTGGCACGGAGGACATTGCGCCCCGTGTTCTCGATATCGTGCTCGAAGAAATCGAGGAAATGGCTGCTGCCACCGCCGCGCCCATGATGGAACACCAGCACCGCCTCGGCGCCTTCCCGCCACGGCGGACGATCGGTCCGGGCCTCCTCTTCGTTGCGTGGGGATTCCTGCGAGGACGGCTTCTCCAAATGATGGAACAGAGGATCCATTCCCGGTGGCCGCTGCAGGTTTCGACGCCGGTAGAAGGCGGGATCGAAGCCGGCGGCCGGCGCGCGGCGCGCCCGCCAGCCCAGAAGCGCATAGTGGAGCAACGGAGCCCGCGCGACGCGCCGGCGTTGCGCTTCGTCATCGAACTGGCGGAGGTAGAACTCCGGGTCGAATCCCCGTTCGAGCACGGCCAGCCGCGGGGCCAAGGCGTGCAGGATGGCGGGCAAGAGGACGCGGCCAGGCAGGCGCCCCAGCACCATGCCTTCGACGAACAGGGTGCCAAGTCCCGCAGAAACCGCTTCGATCGCGACATCGATCGCCCGTCGAATCCGTCCTGTCCGCCGTGGGTACGGCCTGTATCGCGAGGGCGTGCGGACGCGCATCGCGCTAGCGATCCAGGCTCGTGCGCCGCGCCGTGAGTGACAGCGCCGGATGGAAGCAGGGATCGTCGAGGATGGCATCCTTCCAGCTCTCGAAAAAATGCCGTCTCTCCTTCGCGTAGCGCTTCGCCACGATCGATCTGCCTCGCGTCGCGGACTCGTGATGCGTCAATACGGCGTGGGGCGTGAAGACCGTCTTCCATCCGCGCTGCCTCAATCGCAGACAAAGATCGATGTCGCCGAGTTCGATCGGGTATCGCTTCGCATCGAAGCCGCCGATCGCCTCGAATTTTTCCTTCTCGACGGCGAGGCAGGCTCCCGTGACGGCTGAAACTTCGTGTGGGACCGTGAAGCGGTCGAGATACCCCCGGTACGCGGGCCCTTCGCCATTGTCGATGTGGGCTGCATAGCCGCCGAGGCCAAGCACGAGCCCGGCATGCTGAAGGCACCCGGACGGATAGACGAGCTTGGCCCCCACCGCGCCGACGTCGGGTCGGACGGCCCAGCTGATGAGATTCGCCAGCCAATCGGGCTGCATCGCCACCGTATCGTTGTTGAGAAAGACGAGAACCCGTCCTTCGGCTTGTTCGGCCGCTCGATTGCAAATGGCGGAAAAATTGAAAGGTCCTGGTGCATCGATAACCCGCGCCCAGGAATGCATTCTTGTCCGGTCGAGAAGATCGCGTGTGGCTGGCTCCTTGCTGCCATTGTCGACAATCACCAGATCGAAGTCGCGTGGCCTGGTCTTCTCGAGACCAGCCAGGCACGCTGCCAGCAGATCGGCGCGGTCGCGCGTTGGAACGATCAGCGTGGCCGTGACCCTTTCAGTGGCCGGCTTGGCTGCGATGACGGGAGTAGCCGTCTCCGCTCGCTTCCACGGTTTCGTGAGCAGAAGGCGGCGTAAATGACCAACGGGGCCGGCTTCGGCAGCAAACAGCGCGTTCCAGGTGGACGAGCGCATCAACACCGCCGAAGGGACATCGGCATGCGCCTCGAGCGCCTGCCGCCGAAAGTAAACGGCGCGCCCCACATAAGGCCGTGCCTGGTGAAGGATCGGGCTCCAGTCGGGCTTGAGCTCGGGCGCGACGTACCGTCGTCGGGTGTCGATCGAGTCCTCGTCGGCATAGAACATCGAGCAGTCCGAGCGACCCGACGCGAATTCGACCAGCGCCGCCATCGCGTAGTCGGCAATGACGTCGCCGGCCACGACCGGCATGACGATGTCGGACATTTCGAGGCCTTCCCACAAGAGCCCGGCCCTTGCGTCGCCTCCGACACGGACAACCTGTCGTTCCCCGCGGTATGCTGCCTCGGTACCGACAAGGACGAGTGACCAGTTCGGGTAGGTCTGCCGATGGAGCGAGGCAAGGGTCTCATCGAGCGCTTCGCCACCCTTGGCGCCGACGGCATTGACGATCACGCGGATGTGACGCCCCTCGCGCCAGTTGTCCCGCGGCGCATCCAACCCCGCCAGGTCCGTTTCCCGACCGTTGAGCCCCCGCCATTCGTGATAGCGTTCAAGCGAGGTGGCTCCGAGGATTTCTTCGAGAAAGCTGTTCATTTTGCCACGACGGCCGACTGCACCCAACCCGGCCACAAAGAGGGCCTTGCCTGCCCCCCCTTTCCATGCCTGACAAACCACTTCCCTGAGAGACAGGACTTCGCAAGAGGCCAGTTTGAAATCGGTAGCGGCATATCCCGCCGGCAGGACCATGCTGACCCGGCGAGTTCCCTCCGGGATCAAACCCACCCATTCTCCAGTTCCGAAAAACGCGGCTGGCATGGCAGCTTGCGCTTCCCCCCCGTCAGCACCGAAGCGGATGGCAAGGCGGCCGGCCGAGCAGTAAAGGGACGTAGAATACCGCAATCGTATCCACTGGCCGGCCGGTACGTCATCAGCAAAGACCAGATCGAATTGCACATTAGCCGCAATCGAATCGCAAGAACCGATGCTCTCTAGGGAAATGCTGCGTTCAGCCACGATCGACGGCCGACAAGGCCCCTGAAATTGACGCCGTTCTCACAATATTATCACTCCCTCCCGCAGATATTGCGTCGCACAATTTCACAGCATTGTTTATCATATGTTGGCCGAACACTCTCTGAAACGGAGAGGGCCGAATGTCGAAGACCTCGACACAAGAACACACAATTTCGCCTTTTTGTTGGGGTCAGTGGTTTAATGTTACTTACAAGCGATGTGGGGGCATCGAGCCGGGGAGAAGGAATTTGATGTTGCGCGCAGGGTCGAAGACGAGGTGTTGCTGCGTCGACGAACGAGCCTTCCAATGACCCGCCGAAACGAAGTAGCGATAGTCGGCTATGCCTGCCGTCTTCCCGGCGCGCGGGACAGTGACGGCTTTTGGAAGCTCCTGCGCCACAACCAGTGCAGCGTCACTCAGATCACGCCCGATCGCTTCCCAACCCAGTCCTTCTACCATCCCTCTCCCGACCAGATCGGGCGCAGCTATTCCTTTGCCGCCGGCGTGATCGACGATGTGTGGGGGTTCGATGCCACGGCGTTCGGCATGAGCCCCCGAGAAGCCGAGCAGGTTGATCCTCAGCACCGTCATCTCCTCGAAGTGGCCCACGACGCGCTCGCGAATGCGGGCATCCGTCCGTCGCTTCTGGCCGGCAGTCCTGTCGGCGTCTATGTAGGTGCTTCCTCCGTCGACCACGCGGCGCGCTTTTTCGCCGACCCCTCCGCTGCCGGAATACACATGATGACGGGCAACTCGCTCAGCATCATGGCCAATCGCATTTCCTACACGTTCGATCTGAGAGGCCCGAGCCTGACGGTCGATACTGCCTGCTCGTCCTCTCTCGTCGCGCTGGATCTCGCGGCGGAAGCGATTCGCAGCGGCGCCATCGAGACCGCGATTGTCGGCGGCGTAAACCTGCTCTTGTCGCCGTTCTCCTACGTCGGTTTTTCCCGCGCTTCCATGCTGTCTCCGACCGGACTGTGTCGTCCGTTCGACGCATCGGCCGACGGCTATGTCCGTTCCGAAGGCGCGATCGTCGTGGTGCTTCGCTCGATGTCCTCGGCACTGAAGTCCCGCAGCCGCATTCATGCCGTGATCGTTGGCTCCGGCGTGAACCAGGATGGCCGAACGACCGGAATGTCGCTGCCCTCCGCCGATTCACAGCGGCAACTTCTGGAGCAGGTCTACGGAGACTTCCGGGTCGACCCCGCCGACCTGGACTTCGTCGAGGCGCACGGCACCGGCACGCGGGTCGGCGACCCTATCGAGGCCGACGCGCTTGGCAAGGGCCTGGCGCAGAAGCGTACGCAGCCGCTCCCCATCGGCTCGGTGAAATCGAATGTGGGCCACCTTGAGCCGGTCTCGGGACTGGCCGGTCTCCTGAAGTCGGTCATGGCCCTCGATCGGGGACTTGTTCCCGCGACCCTGCATCAGCGCGCGCCAAATCCCGATATTCCATTCGACGAACTCAACCTCGAGGTCATCGCTCAGAACCGCCGTTTGGCGGACCGGCGGGGCCCGCAACTGGTCGGCGTCAACTCGTTCGGATTCGGAGGCACCAACTCCCACGTCATCTTGCGCAGTGAAAAATCCGTCGCGCATCTCGTTCAGGTCAGCAACGCAGCCACGCCCCCGCCGCTGCTGTTGACGGCGCACAGTGGCGACGCCTTGACGGACCTGGCAAGCCGCTATGTCGAGGCGTGGCCCGCCACGACACGCGAAGCCACCGCCTTCATTTCTGCTGCCGCCTATCTGCGCGATGCGCTACCGCACCGACTCGTTGCAAGGGGCGAGACCACGGACGAGGTCCGGCATCATCTCGCCTCCTTCACGAAGGGTGAGGCGTCCTCCGAGGTGCTGACTGGCCAGGCGCTGGGAAACGACCAGCCCCTCGCCTTTCTCTTCTCCGGCAATGGATCGCAATGGGCGGGCATGGGCCGCGAGGCATGGGAGAGCAATCCGGTCTTCCGCGACGCGCTCAGGGACATCGACGGTCATTTCGCGAAGGCCCAGAAATGGTCGATCGTCGACACTCTGTTCGCCGATGACCTGGCCCCGCGCCTGAGACGGGCAACCTATTCGCAGCCGCTGCTTCTAGCCCTGCAGGTCGCCACCGTACGCGCGCTCGAAGAGCGTGGCATCGTGGCGAGCGCCACCCTGGGTCACAGCGTCGGCGAGATTGCCGCCGCCTGGTGTGCCGGCGCGCTCAGCCTCGATCAGGCCATCGATGTCGTGATCGCCCGCAGCCGCAATCAGGAAAGCGTGCGAGGCAGCGGGGGCATGGCAGCGCTGATGCTGAGCGACCGCGAGGCTCGACGCTTTCTCAAGACCGCCGGCGCGCACAGCATCGAGATCGCGGCCATCAACAGCTGGCGCAGCGTTACGGTCTCTGGATCCTTTGCCGACATCGACCGTGTGCTTCAGGCGGCGGCCGACCTGCGGATCAGTGCGCGGCGGCTCGACCTGGATTATCCATTCCACTGCGCGTTGATCGATCCCGTTCGCGGTCCGCTGTTGAACGAACTGCAGGGCCTGCGCCCGCTGCCTCCCCACAAGAAATTCGTGTCGTCCGTCACCGGCGGACCAATTGCTCCGGAGAAGCTCGGCGCAACGCATTGGTGGCGCAACGTCCGCGAGCCGGTCCAGTTCGAGCCGGCATTGAACGCGCTGTTGAACGACGACATTCGCGTATTTCTCGAGGTTGGACCGAGGCCCATTCTGGCCAGCTATGCGCGCGACGTGCTCCGGGAAGCCGGCGCGCGAGGCATCGTCATCGAGACGCTGAGCGAGAACGACGGGCAGTCCGCCTTCGATCCGATCGAGCGGGCGGCGTCGAAGGTTGCGCTGGCCGGCGGCAAGATCGAGATGCAGCGCTTCTTCGGCCCTGCTCCGGCTTCCGCGATCGTCCTGCCGCTCTATCCCTGGCAGCACGCCCAGTTCAAGGTATCGACGACTGACGAAGCGAGCACCATACTGTTGCCGCACGCCCATCCGCTGCTCGGCGCGAGTCCCCGCAAGGACAGCCTCGAATGGTATTCCACGGTCGATCCGGCGCTCTACCCCTGGATCGCCGACCACAAGGTCGGCGATGTCCCGGTGCTTCCGGCGACAGCCTATGTGGAGATCATGCTGGCAGCAGCACGCGAAACCCATCCGGAAGGAGCGCTGGAACTTCGCGACCTTGATATCCTTCGGCCGCTCGTCTTCGAAGGCAAGACTTCCTTCGAGACCTGCGTTCGGCTGGCGCACGAAACGGGGATCGTCGAACTGCTCTCGCGACAGCGCGGCGGAGGTGCCGGCGCGGACTGGACGTTCAACGCCAGGGGCATCATCAACCGGTCGCCGGTCGCCGGGAAGGCGACCATCCAGCCGGCGACGCCGGCTCATGCTGTGATCGTTCCCCAGAGCAGCGTCTATGCCTGTGCTCGCGATCTCGGCTTCGACTATGGCCCGACGTTCCAGCGCACCCGGCAGGTTGTCTTCCCCGAGCCGAAGTTCGCGATCGGCACCCTCGACCGGCCGGACTCGCTGGCCGAGGGCACGCGCATCATCGACATCACGGCATTGGATGCTGCTTTCCATGCGCTCTTCGCGTCGGAGGAAGCCGGCGTGGCAGACATGCCGATGAGGCGAATGCTGCCTGTTCGCTTCGGCTGCGTTCGCGTGTTCCAGTCTGGCATAGTCGCTACACGCGTCACCTCGCGCACTCTAAGGCAGTCGCCGAGCTCGATCGTCATCGATATCGACCTGTGGGACGAAAACGGCACCATCGTCGTAACGGCCCAGAATGTCCGACTTGTCGAGGCACCGACCGAGCAGGCCGCAGACCCCAAGTCGCTCACCTACCGGACGGCGACCTGGAATCTCGAACGCGCGGGCAAGCCCTCCATGCTGGAATCGAGGCATGCTGGCGTGGAGCAGCCGGCGGGCAGCGCAGCCTCTCTCTCCGAAGCCTTGCTTCTGTTGGAGGCCGGAACGCTGCGCGCGACCTGGTCTGCGCTCCACAACCGCTTGCCCGGCGAACCGCGGGAACGTCAGGACCCGGCCGGCGCTGACGATGGCGCATCGTGGGCGGATTTCCTCCGAACTGCGCTGCTCTGGCATCTCGAGGCTAAGAACCTCGCCGTCGATTTCGATGGCACTCGCAGGCTGGTTTCTTCATGCGATCTACCCGAGATCGACTCCATCGTCAGCACGCTACTGCTTCGCCACCCGAAGATGGGGGCTGAAGCCGCCAGCGTATCGCGTTTCGAGAGCATCATCGGTCGCCTGAGCGACGGGGACCCGACGGCGGTGAGCGAACTCGGCGCGCCGCACTGGCGCAATCTGGGCGTGGCCTCGAACCAGATTGGTTGGCTGCGCGATGCCGTCGTGCGCGACGTCACGGCTTCGCTGTCGCGTCATGACAGCAGTCGCCTGTTGCAGCTATTGATGTTGGGTGCCGATCATGTTGCCACGGCCGTCGATCTGAGCCTGCGCTTCGCCAACGTCGAAATCATCCTGACAGATCCAGACGACGACCGTCTCGAACAGGCACGGGCGACCATCGGCGATGGCGCCCCGCTCGTGCGCTGCATGACCTGGGGACAGCTCGAGACCCTGCGTCCTGCGTCGCTGGACCTCGCCTTCGCCATCGATTGTTTGAGCGAGATCGCCGCCAGCAGCGACGACGGGATCACGATCATTACGAGGTTGCTGCGTCCCGACGCACCGCTCATCGCGGGCGAGCTGGCGCCCAGCGCCTTCTGGGACATCGTTCGTGGCAGCCGGCGGCGCTGGTGGGCGCGCTCGGCCAACGCTGAATTCCCGGTCGGTGCATTGCTGACGGATCAGGAATGGATCGACGAACTCGAAACGGCTGGATTCACTGGCATATCGGTATCTCCCGCCTACGGCGAAGCTCGCGTCGGCGTGGTCGTCCATGGCCTGGCCAGCAGCAGCATCGATCGCAATGTGACTCCCGCGACTGAGCCGGCCGTCTTCTCGTGGCTAGGCGTTCCGGTGGCCGATCTCCAGGCCCTGGTCGGCCATCGCGGCTCCGAGGCCGCGCGACCAGATCAGGTCGCGTCGACCGACTACGTACTTTCGATCTCCTCGAACGGCGGTTCCGCTGACCCGGTCGATGCTCTCAGCGATCATCTGGATGCGATCGCCGACCAATGTCGGCGGCTGGGGGACGCGCCAGCCCGCCTCTGGATCGTCGTTGATTTCGGCCTGGTGGATGGACTGGTGCCTCTCGAGCAGCCGCTCTGGTGTGCGCTGATCGCCGCGACGCGCGTTGCGCGCAACGAGTATCCCGGCCTCCACATACGCTGCATCGGCCTGGCGGGCCAAGCGCGTCTCCGTGCGATCAAACGGGCTGCCGACGAGATGCTCGCCCCCGGCGAGGAGCGCGAGGTGTTCTTTCCGGGCGACAGCCGTATCGTCTTCCGCGTCGAGCGGGGAACCGCCGCTCCCCGCCTGCCCCAACCCGTTGCAAGCAATATGGCCTTGCGCCTTGTGACGCGTCAGAGCTCCGCACGGGGCGCGCTCGGCTGGATCCCGGAACCTCGCCGAACGCCGGACGCTGGCGAGGTTGAAATCGAGGTCGCGACCACCGGCCTCAACTTCCGCGACGTGATGTGGAACCTGCGCCTTCTTCCGGAAGAGGCCCTGGAAGATGGTTACGCCGGTCCCGGTCTTGGAATGGAGTGCGCGGGCACGATCGTCCGCACGGGCCCCGATGTCGAAGGCCTGGCAATCGGCGACCGCGTCCTCGCTTTCGCACCCAGTGCCTTCGCCAGCCACCTCGTCGTGAAGACATTCGCCGTGAGCAAGCTGCCGAGCCAGCTGTCGTTCGAGGACGCGACGACCCTGCCCGTCGCATTCCTCACCGCCTACTACTCCCTCGCACACCTGGCTCGTCTCGAGGCCGGCGAGACCGTCCTGATCCATGGTGGCGCCGGCGCGGTCGGGCTGGCCGCCCTGCAGATCGCCAAGCACCGTGGCGCAACCGTCATCGCAACGGCCGGCAGCGGTGAAAAGCGAGCACTCCTGCGCAGCCTCGGCGCCGACTTCGTCTCCAACTCCCGTACCCTCGCGTTCGCCCAGGAGGTGATGACTTTCACCGATGGGAAGGGCGTCGACGTCGTCCTCAACTCGCTGGCCGGCGAGGCGATGATCCGTTCGATGGATTGCCTCAAGCCGTTCGGTCGCTTCATCGAGCTGGGCAAGCGCGATTTCTACGCCAACACTCATCTCGGACTGCGGCCATTGCGCCGCAATCTGAGCTACTTCGGCGTCGACATCGACCAGCTCATCGGCGCCCAGAAGGCGCTGTCGCACCAACTGTTCTCCGAAGTCGTTGGCCACTTTGCCGCGGGCGATTTCTCTCCGCTTCCGCATCGCGTTTTCGACGGCGCGCATATCGCCGAGGCTTTCCGGTTGATGCAGCGCGCCGGTCATATCGGAAAGATCGTCGTAAGGCCGGCGCAGCAGGCTAGCGTCTCGGAAGCATCTGCCAATACCTTTCCAGTCAGCGCCGAGGGTTGGCACGTCGTTATCGGCGGCACCAGCGGCTTCGGTTTCGCGGCGGCCGAATGGCTGACCGAACGGAATGCCCGCCACATCGCGCTGATCAGCCGCTCGGGTCATCTCTCGGAGTCCGTCGCCACCCAGGTCGATTCCTTGCGCGAGAAAGGCGTGACCGTAGAGGTCGCGGCCGTTGACGTAACGGACGCCGTCGCCCTCGTCCGCTTCGTCGATCAACTCGGCAGCGACCGCCCGATCAAGGGCATCATCCATGCCGCGATGGTCCTCGACGATAGATTGATCCAGGGAATCGACCGCGAGTCGATCGAATCGGTCCTGCGGCCCAAGGCCAGTGGCGCCTTGCACCTCGAGCAACTCGCCGGGAATCTGGCGCTCGACTACCTGCTTCTTTTCTCGTCGGCCACGACGCTGTTCGGCAATCCCGGGCAGTTCAATTACGTCGCGGCAAACGCCTACGTCGAAGGCGTCGCCCGGCGCCTGCGTGCGAAGGGGCTGCCGGCGCTCGCCGTTGCCTGGGGAGCAATCGAAGATGCCGGCTATCTCGCGCGGCACATCGAGGCCAACGCGGGTCTGAAGCGGCGCTTTGGGTCGACACTGATGCCCTCCCGAGTGGCGCTGGACGGACTGGACTGGGCATTCGACGCCGAGGGAAACCAGATTACCGACGTCTGTGCGATCGCCAGGGTCGACTGGGCCATGGCCAAGCGGGAACTCGCGGCGGTACGTTCTCCGACCTTCAACGCGGTCGATACCGGCGCCGTCTCGCGCCAGGCCGGCCAGGCAGCCATCACTCTCGAGCGGTTGCGCGCCATGCCGCCTGAAGAGGCGACGGAGGCCCTGCTCGAGATCGTCGTGGAGGAAATCGCACGCGTTCTCCGCCTGCCTCCGAAGGAAGTGGACCGCCATCGGCCGCTGGCCGAAATCGGCATGGATTCGCTGATGATGCTCGAGTTGCGCACGACCGTGGAAGCATCGCTCCAGATCGAATTGCCGATGATGTCGCTGGCAAGCGGCATCACGCCAGCTGATGTGGCGCGCCGCATCACGCCCCTCGTGACCGGCGAGGCGACGCCCGAGGCCGTGCCAAGCACGCTGGCGACTCTGTCTTCAAGTCACTTCGCTGAACAGGCGGCAGAAGCGGATGCCTCGGAGCGGCGCGCGGCCATCAACGCCGTGATGCAACGCGTCAAAAAGATCGACGGGCCAATATGACCCCGCAGCGATCGAACGCCGCTCAGGAGACGGTCGATCGGGTACGGCAGGCGCTCGGCCAATCCACCGCTTCGCAGGGTCGGCCTGGTTCCGGTCCGGCAACGGGCGGACGACGGGAGTTCGACTTCACGACGCTCCCCGAGTACGAGATCCTGAAGATCTGGAAGGCAGTGGGAGATATCACCAGGATCGGCAACCCCTTCTATCGCCTGCACGATGGACGCGCCGGCAACACGACGTCGATCGACGGACGCACGGTCACGAATTTCTCCTCCTATGACTATCTCGGCCTGAACGGGCATCCCGACATCGCAGCGGCGGCAAAGGATGCGATCGACCGGTTCGGCACATCGGTGTCGGCCAGCCGGCTGTCGGCCGGCGAAAGGCAGGTCCATCGCGATCTGGAAGCAGCGCTGGCGCGCCTCAGCGGCACCGAGGATGCCATCGCCTTCGTCAGCGGCCATGGGACGAATGTGTCGGTAATCGGCGAATTGCTGGGGCCGGAAGACCTCATCGTGGCGGATGCCGTCATTCACAACAGCATCGTCGAGGGTGCCAAGCTGTCGGGCGCCAAGCGTATCCTCTGTCCGCACAACGACCTCGACGCCTTCGAACGTGCGCTGCGCCTCAACCGTGCACGCTATCGACGGGCCCTGATCGTTGTCGAAGGCCTCTACGGCATGGACGGCGACGTCCCGGACCTTGCCGGCCTGATCAAGCTCAAGCGCCGGTACAATGCCTGGCTCATGGTCGACGAGGCGCACGCAACCGGCGCGCTCGGCCATACCGGTCGTGGTGTCGCCGAGGAACAGGGCGTCGATCCGGCCGAGGTCGAGATCTGGATGGGCACACTCAGCAAGACGCTGGCGGCGGCCGGCGGCTACATCGCGGGAAGCCGCGCGCTCATCGAACTGCTCAAGTACACGTCGCCGGGTTTCGTCTTCAGCGTGGGCCTTTCGCCGCCGGTGGCGGCGGCGGCAACGGCTGCCATCGACGTGATGATGCGAGAGCCCTGGCGTGCGGCGGCGCTGCGCCGCAATGGGCGGGCCCTGCTCGAGAAGGCCAAGGCGCGCGGCCTCGACACAGGCCTGAGCATTGGCGCGTCGGTCGTCCCGGTCATCGTCGGCAATTCACCGCAGACGGTGGTGCTGTCCGAGCGCCTTCTGGAACGCGGATTCAATGTCGTGCCGGCGGTTTTCCCGGGCGTTGCCGAGAATCAGGCGCGGCTCCGCTTCTTCGCAACGTCGGAGCATACGCCAGAGCAGATCGACACCGTAATTGAGGCCGTGGCCGAGGAACTGCCGAAAATTCGCAGCGGCTCTTCATTCGTCAGCACCATCGCCGGTCGCTGACCGCGACGTGGATTTCGAGACGATCGTCATCATCGGCGCGTCCAGCGGCATCAGCGCTGCTCTCGCGCGGACACTCGCCGCACCTGGACGCACGCTCGCCTTGCTCGGCTGCAATACGGAGCGCCAATGCCGGATCCGACGGGATCGCTGCCTCCCCCAGGAGCCAGTCCGATGTTGAACGTCGTCGCATGCCTGCTGCCCGTCCAAGCATAGACCAGTTCGTAGGCAAGTCGGCGGGCGCAGGCACCCTGCGGTATGAAGGAAGACAAAAACAGACCCTGCTACAATACGAGGCGGCATGAGATAGGCTAGTCTCCGAGTCCTATGCCGGCCGACTGCACTATTCCCCTCACACGCCCGGACCAAGGCTGGCCGTCGGTACCGGAGCAGTGGCTTATTGAATGGATCGTCCGCCGGTCGCCACGCTGGATGGCGCCCGACTTGCTGGCCGCTCTGGGTGGTGAACGCCGCCTTGATCGTGAACTGGTTCGGCGATTGCCCGGACGGGGCCGTCGCCCGGCCGGATGGCATCGAACGGTCCCGTTCGCGATCGGCCTGACAGAGGTGCGCTTGCTATTCCCCGCACTCAATACCGCGTTCCATCTGAAGCCGCCCATACCGCTCGACATCGCCGGAATGCGCCTCGGATACGGGGACATGCGCGGCATCGCCTGCGTCGCCGTCAATTTCTGCCTCTACGTCATGGGCAGGATCGGCCATCTTGGGCAATCTACCCGAGACGAGCCGCCAGCCGGTAAAGACCGCTAAAAAGAGGGATGCCGGCACCGGCATGAGCTGTCAGAAATGAATAGAATGAAACGGCATATTTCCGTCATCGGGCTCGGCTATGTCGGCCTGCCCGTGGCCGTCGGCTTCGGCCGTGCCGGCTACCAGGTGCTGGGCTTCGACATAGACAGCCGCCGCATCGCCGAACTCTCCCGCGGTCATGACCGTACGGGCGAGGTCGAGCCGCCCCAGCTCAGCGCGCCCGGCCTGCGCTACTCCTCGGATCCTCAGGATCTTGCCGCCGCCGATTTCCACATCGTGACCGTGCCGACACCGATCGATGCCAGCAAACAACCCGACCTCGGCCCCCTGAAAAGCGCCTCCGAGACCATCGGCCGGACGCTCAAGCGCGGCGACATCGTGGTCTACGAGTCGACCGTCTTTCCCGGCGTCACCGAAGACATATGTATTCCCGTGCTGGAAAAGGCTTCCGGACTCAAATGGAAGTCCGATTTCAACGTCGGCTACTCACCGGAGCGCATCAATCCCGGCGACAAGGAGCGCCGCTTCGACAACATCCTGAAGATCGTCTCGGCCGACACTCCCGAGACACTGGACATCGTCGATGCGACCTACCGGGCCGTCGTGACCGCCGGCACCCACCGCGCCGAATCAATCAAGGTCGCGGAATTTGCCAAGGTCCTCGAGAACACCCAGCGCGACGTCAATATTGCCCTGATCAACGAGGTGGCCCTGATCTCGGACCGGCTCGGGATCGACACGCGCGACGTGCTGGACGCCGCTGGCACAAAGTGGAATTTCCTGCCCTTCAAGCCCGGTCTGGTGGGGGGCCACTGTATCGGGGTCGATCCCTTCTACATCGCCCATAAGGCCGAGGAAGTGGGCTATCACCCCCACGTCATCCACTCCGGTCGCCGCGTCAACGACAGCATGGGCGTGCACGTGGCCAACCGCGTGGTGCGCAGCGTCATGCGGCATGCCGGCAACGGCCGTCCGGTGGTCACGGTCCTGGGTGTGACGTTCAAGGAGAACGTGCCTGATATCCGCAATACCCGTGTGGTCGACATCGTGCGCGAACTCGAGGATTTCGGGATCACGGTACAGCTTCATGACCCGATGGCTGATGGCGGCCTGCTGCGCGAGGAATATGATCTCGGGCTGACGCCGCTCGACGAGCTGAAGCCCGCCGATGCCGTGGTCCTGGCGGTTGCCCATCGCGTCTATCGCGACGGCGGCTGGTCCCTCGTCAAGCCCCTGCTGAAGCCGGCGGCGGGCGGCTTCGTCGCCGACGTGACGGGCCTTCTCGACCGTGCCGCCACGCCCGAGGGCGTCACGCTCTGGCGCCTCTAAGACGCCGGTATCGCCCCCACGCGCTCCTCGGCCGGCTTGCCATTGCCCGAGCGCGGCATCACAGGTCGAGGACCTTTCGTGCCGCGATCGAGATCTAGCTCTTTGAGGCCAATGTGAGCGGAGGCCGGCCGGAGGCATTAGCCGCAGCGTCGATGCCCGCGCCGTAGTAGCCACGGTAGCGCGAATAGTAGTCGCCATGATCGCCGTAACCGTAGCGTGCGTGCTTGGCCAGGTTGACGCGGTTAATGACGATACCGACATGGCTGCTGACGTTCAGCAGCGCTGAAATTGCCGTCTTCACGACTTCGCGCGGCGTCTTCGCCCACTGCACGATGAAGACCGTGTAATCCGCCAGACGCGAGATGATGCGTGCGTCCGAGACCGCCATCACCGGCGGTCCGTCCAGGATCACGAGATCATAACGCTCCGCAAAGACGCCGAGGGCTGCCTTCATGGCATGCGACTCGAGGATCTCCGGCGCGTTCGGTGTGCTCGGACGGGCGCAGATATAGTCCACACCCGACAGATCGTGGCGCCGGGTGCACTCTTCCAGTGTCTTGATGCCCATCAGGTATTCGTCGATCGTGCCGCCACGATCCTTGAGACCGAGCGCCGCCGAGAGACGAGCCTGGCGGAGGTCGAGATCGACGACCAACACCCGGCGCGACGCGTTCATCTTCGTCAACAACCCGCCGAGAGCTGCGACGAAGGTGGTCTTGCCCTCGCTCGGCGTCGACGAGGTAATCGCGATGATGCGCGGCGGCCGGTCGAGGCTGCCGAGGCTGATGGCGGTGAACACCGCTCGTATAGACTCCGCGGCGGGAGACGTCGTGTTCTCGAGGACGTGCGCCACGACGTTGGAACGCGTGGTCGCCGATCCCTTGACCTCCGGCACCATGCCGAGGACGCCAACGCCTGTCGCTTCCTCGACCTGGGAGGCCGAGCGGAACACGCGGTCCAGCTTCTCGGCGGCGACCGCGCCGGCCATGCCGAGCAGCGAACCGATGATGAACGCCGCCATAAGGCCGGTCTTGTAGTTCGGCGACGACGGCGCGCCCGACGGATGGGCGTAGGCGAGGATACGGGCATCGGCGCGCTGGATGTCCTGCTGCTCGCGCAGTTCCTTGAAGCGCGTCAGGAAGCCCTCGTACAGGGTGCGGTTGGACTGCGCTTCGCGCTCAAGCTGCTTCAGCTCAGCTTCGTACTGGCTGGCCGCGCCGGAAATCACCGCCGCCTTGTCGACCAATTCCTTGAGTTCGTCCTCCTCCGACTTGGCGGCGTCGAGCTCGGCCCGGACGGCGAGCGTGATGCGCTGCGTCTCGGTGATGAAGCGAGCTCGAATCGAGGCCAGTTCATTGCGGACCTGCTGGATCTTCGGATGGTTCTCGCCGAGCTGAGACGACAGCTCGGCGCTCTTGCGGGTCAGATCGACGTCCTGGATGCGCAGCGCCGACAGAGTGGCGTTGCTCGCCACTTCGGGGATGTTGGCCAGTTCGCCCGGGTTGAGGCTCGCCTTGCTGAGCGCGATCAGACGGCCTTCCCGCTCGATGCGACGGCCCTTGGCGGCGGTGTAGCGACCGTTGAGATCGGACAGCGTCTGGGTCGAGACCGCGCCCTCCGGGCTGCCCGCAAGCCCCTTGTCGCGGCGATAGGCGGCGACCGCCTCTTCCGCGACCTGCAGGTTCCGACGCAGCTCCGCCAGGCGCTGCTCGAGCCACTCCGTGGCACGCCGGTTGGCCTCGTTCTTGGTGTCGATTTGGTCGGCGAGGTATGCCTCTGCGAGCGCGTTGGCAATGCGCGCCGACATGGTGCCGTCTGGGCTTTCCACGGTGATCAGGATGACGAAGGTACGGCCAAGCAGCGTGACGCTCAGCCGGCCGGCGACGGCACCGATCGCGGCGCGGCGGCGCGGATCAGTGGCCTCGGCCGGTCGCCCGGTGCCGACCGGCGCGGCCGCGGGTGTTGCCTGCTGCGGCTTCGGCGGCGGCGCCAGCAGGGTGGAGATACCGGTGCTCCACAAGTCCCGCAGCGGCTGAAGGGCATTGTCGATGAAGCCCGGCGGCTTGGTGCCGTTGAATTCAGGGTTGTTCGCAAGGCCGAGCTTGTCGACGACGCGGCCGATCAGGAACTCGGACTGGATGACCTCCAGCTCGCTCTGGATCGCGCCCATGTTGAGCGTGTCTACGCCCGAAAGCGCGGCCTCGGTGCTCACCACCTTGAAGGTTCGCGTGTCGAGCATGATGCGCGACGATGCCTTGTAGAGCGGCGTGGCCTGGGCGATCACCAGCGCCATGAGCGCGGTCGCGATGAGGCCACAACCGATGATCAACGCCTTGCGGCGGTTGAGCAGTCGCAGCCACTCCCACAACTCGTTCGGCGCTTCGACAGGACGCACGGGCGCCAGCGCTGCCGCTTCCGAAGCGGGCACCATTCGAGTCTGGTTTGGCTCATCCACCATGTGGTCCGCCCTAGGTAACGATCCCATCCCACTACACTCCGCGACAAAGACAACTCGCGACGACGCCCGATCGCCCAGCAAACACCATAAGTCCCACTCGGGACCGAATCCGGTACGCCTACGATCCGACGGGCGGCCCCACGCCGCCCATCCCCAAGATCTACGCCTACGCCTACGCTTACGCCCGACCTGAACGCTTTACGCCAACCTCTAGAACCAACGCTCCGGCACCCGAATGATGTCGCCCGGCCCCACCGGGGAATCTTCCGTAACCGTCTCTTCCTGACCCTGCTGTGCATTGAACCGCTGGATGGTGATGCGCGTCTTCGAAGCGCGCCGCGTATACCCACCGGCGATTGCGATCGCCTGCACCACGTTGATCCCCGATACGTAGGGGAAAGATCCCGAACGGCCAACCTCACCGATGATGTAGAACGGACGTCTGGACACCAGGTCGACGCTGATCCGCGGATTGCGGAGATAGCCGCCCGCGCGATAGCGGTCGGCCAACATTGCCTCGATCTCCGGCATCGTCATGCCCAGCACGACCACCCGGCCTGCCATGCGCGGCGAGATCATACCGGTCGAGTCGACCTCGTATTCCCCGGACAGTTCCGAATCCGCCAGGACGGCCACTCGCAGCCGGTCGCCAGGCGCAACGCGGTATTCGCCGAGCCGCAGGTTCTGAGTGCCCTGCGAGGGTTGCTGGATGGTCATCGTCGACATCGGGGGCTGCGGATCGCAGGCACCAACGACGAGGGCCGCCGCGATGACGAGCGGCCCCAGGCAACGGGAGAGGATATTAGTCAAATGCACCGGATCACCGCGCTCCAACGACTCGAATAGAGATCAATTCCCTGGTGAACGATGGACCACCACCGGCGACGTCGGTCGACGATCCGCTGATATGCTCGTACAGAGGACCGATCTGAACCTGCGGGCGCAGGGAATACAGCAAACCCAGAGACGCGCGCCAGAAATAATCGGTACGCGGTCCCACACCCGAGCCAGGCACCGGGTTGTACTGGGCCATATTGAAGCCCGTGCCACCCACCATCTTCCAGGCGTCATGTATGTCGTAGGTGAAGTCGATACCAAGCGTCGTCGAGACGTAGTTCTGGTAGTTGCTGTAGGCGGATTCGTTGATTGACCGCATAAACGCTGGCCGGATTGTCAGCGGCTCGTAGCCATTCCAGCTGCCCGTCAGTCCAAACGTAAAGGCGGGAGTCGAGGCGCCGTCCGCCAGGAAAGTCTGGTTGGTGTAACCGACAAAACCTTCCAGTTTGGTCTTTTCAGTGAGCTTGACGGTCGCTCCGACGTTCAGATACCAGCCGTTCGAATCGCGCGCCTGTCCGAAGGTATTGATAAATTGGTCGTAGATTCGCTGGTTCAGGCCGGGCGTTACCCAAATATCGATGCCATCGATGATCTCGTAGCCGATCCGGACACTCTCTTCATACTCCATGCGGTCACGACTGACGCCCGGCAGTCCACCCGAGGGGACGACACTGTTGTCGATGTATCGGTAGCGGGTCGCCGAAACTTTGGCATCGTAGAAGAAACGGTTGAAGCGCTGATAAAGACCGATCTGCATCGGGAGGGAATCAGCGACGGTCGGTGAGCTTGCGACCAGCGCATTGGGCGTGCCGAGCGCTTCCGTCTGACGCCGGACGCCAATCAGGCCGGTGACATAGAAATCCTCCTGGATGTCGAGCCGACCGTCCACCTGGACGTAGCCGTTCCAGTAGTTCTGGGAACTTGCATTCGAGTAGAAGCCGAAGCCACCGCCCGCCGCCACGCGCAGCGAGTGGTTGAGCCAATCGGATCTCAACTCCACGATCGGCTTGATGAGCGTATAGGGCGACCCCACGGTGGGCGCCGAAGTGGCGTAGACGTTGCTGTCGTACCCCGCTTGCACCTCGATTGTCGGGTAAAGGGTGAAGGCACCGACGGCAATCCCGACCTCGCCTGCCCCAAGTCCCGGCGCCGCCGACGAGACCGGCACGTCCGCCGGAACATCGACTGCAGGTGTCTGTTCGAAGAGAAACTGCGCACCTGGCGACGCCGATTCCGTCTGGGCATGCACAACCGATCCCGCACACGTCAGCAGGGCCCAGCCGACAAGCGGTGACCAGATCAGCTGCGATCTATTCGCACTAATTGTCATGGGCGCTTCTGGCCATCCAGGGAGCGGTCCGAGGGTCGGCTGGAAAAAACTTCCCGGCAGACACCCCCGGACACTACCTCGGGCTCTGTTGCTCGGGATTCGTCGGGACATAGATCGGTGGCAGCGGCCCAGGCGGCCCGGGGAACGGCGGGAACGGGGGTTGTGGATTTCCGACCGGCGTGGATGGCGGCGTAGACGGAGGCGGCGGCGGAAGGGTGTTCATCAGGCTGGCAAGGGTCGGGCCCGTGGTTCCTCCCGGCTGACCCAACTGCCCGGCAACATACTCCTGCCAAGCCGGGCCACCAATCTGACCAAAGAATTGCGCATCGTTGGGCGGCGGAATCAAGGGGGCACCGGCCGTCGTCAGACCTTCAATGCTACCTGGGGGGCCACCGTCCGGGGCAGTGTTCTGCAAGGGCGCCGCATTCTGCAGCGGGCCCGCGTTCTGCAGTGGTCCGTTGCTCTGCAACGGACCAGCACTCTGGAGAGGACCCGCGCTCTGAAGAGGGCCGGCCGTTTGTATTGGACCGGAGCCCTGCAACGGGCCGGCATTCTGCAGTGGACCACCACCCTGCTGTGGAGCCTGTTGAGCCTGCTGGGGATCGCTGGCAGGACCACCCTCGATTGCCGGTCCGCCGGGGCCTGACCCCTGTACCGGGCCGGCTCCCTGCATCGGGCCGGTGCCCTGCTGACTGGGACCGCCGGCCGGCTGGGAGGCGCCCGGCGGGGCCTGCGCGACCTCGGGACCAACCTGCGCAGCCGCGCTCGCGGCCCAAAGGAGGACCGAGATAGCCGCGAAACCCTGCGTCCGGAGTGCAATTTTTGACATAAGACCCAACCCGACCACCCATCTTTCGACGAAATGGTCAATATTGCGGAGGTATCACACCCACTTGGCCCAACTCGAGAAGCTCGATCTGGTCCCACCCAAGTCGGAATACAAATTAGCGAATTACCTGCAGAAAGCCAAGACCCTTGGCAGACCTTGATTTCTTCGTCCTACGCCACCCACGGGCGCCCGGATCAAGATGGGTTCCTGACGGACAATTGTGGCAGAATCCGAGAACAAGCTGCAGCAAAAACGCAAACAGGCGAATCCGGACCTCAATCCGAGGGCCAGACGTCCATGTCTTCCGCTACATAGGTTCGGAGCAAGCAGGCGTACATTGATCCGCCAGCAATTCGAGGGCTGTCGCGAAGCCTTCGAAGTCTCCGCATGAAACCCGCCAGTATGCTCCGGGTGCCGATCGAGCGAGCAGGTCTACATCAGAATCGGCACTGCCAACGAAAAGCACCGGCCTGCCTGATTCCAGACATGCGTAAATCTTGGACGGCATGACATAGCCGACGAAGGAATCACGCAGGGTTACGAGGTGCGCTGCGGGCGCACGGAGCAAGCCAGCCAGCTTCTCAAGCGCAACGGGAGATGACCGATGGAACGGCAGGCCGGCGGTCCCGAGCCGGCCGGCAACCTCCTCCGCACCGGCCCCTGTGGCAGAAAGCCACAGGTAAACACGCCCGCTTCCCCGCTTGTGATGAAGCTCATAGCCGCGCACGACAGTCTCGACCTCATGGGCGACGCCGTAGTTGCCGGAATAGAGCAACACGCACTTGCCGGCGAGGTCCGCCGGCAGGGGCTCGACCAGAGCACCCGGCACGAAAGTCACCGGAGAGCCGTCCCGGACCAAGGCAATTCGCCCGGCCGGAACGCCGGTGACGGCCAGGCGCCGCCGCTGGTCTTCGCCCAGGACCTCAAAGCCATCGACACGGCGCCGCCAGAAGTTCGTCAGTCCCAGCAACAGGCTCAGGGCCCGCGAGGGTCGTTCCTGCGCAGCGATCAGGCATTCTGGATGGAAATCGGTGATCCGGTAGATGAGCCGTCCGCGCCACAGCAGCTTCAGGGGCACCAGAAGATGGATGAGGAACGGCGGCGAGCCCGTGAACAGGATACCGTCGGCCGCCCGCAGCGGCCCCAAGGCTGCGAGGATCAGGCGCAAGTTCGTGGCGATCGTCCACAGCATCCGGCGCAACAGCGACCCACGGGGGACCGGGCGGGCCGAAAGCCGGATTTCCGTCAGGCTCCCCTTGCCTCGCTCCTGATGCATCTTCGATCCGGCCTCTGTCGACAGTCCGACCAGCGTGACGTCGTGCCCCTGCTCTGCCAGCCCCCGCGCGCGCATCTGCATGTATTGGCCGACGGCGCCGAAATCCGGCGGCAACCAGTCTGCGATGATGACGATGCGGCGCTCCCTCGCCGGATCGAACGGGCTCTGCTCGAACACCTCCGTCATACGGCGGCTCCCGGCGCCGCTGTGGTGGCGATCGAACGGTAGAGTTCGGCCATCCGCCGGGCGACGGCAGGCCAGCCATAGTGATCGATGACATGCCTTCGGCCCGCCTCGCCCCGACGGCGGCAGAGGTCTGGGTCGCCGAACATCGTCTGCAGGCCCTCGGCAATGGCAAGAGGCGTCGGGTCGACCACCAGTCCCGCCTGCGTATCGCGCACGATCTCCGACATGCCGACATCGGGTGTGGCCAGTACCGGCACGCCCCGTCGCATGGCCTCGAACGCGGCGATGCCGAAGTTCTCGGACAGCGACGTCATCGCGAAGAGGCGCGCCGCCGCGAACAGCGCCTCCTTGTCGGCACCCGAGACATGGCGCGCGATGATCGTGACACGGTCGGCGACGCCGAGGCGGGCCGCCTCCGAAGCCAGAAACCCGGCATGGCCGCCATCGTCGCCCGCCATGACCGCCCGTACCGAGGGCGCCTCGGCCAGGGCAGCGATCACGCGGTCAAGCCCCTTCTCCCAACTCAACCTCCCAAAGGACAGAACCATCGGACCGCCTGCAATCGCGGCGGCCACGTCAGGGGACAGGGCCGCCTTCGAGGGCGGCGGCGGATCGTCGACCCCGTGCGGAATCATCGCGATGGGCGGCAGGCGCCAGCCGAAGCTCGCGATGTGCTGCGCCTCGATGGCCGACGTGGCGTGGACCGCGGCGGCGCCCTCGAGGTTGGGGCGGTCGACCAGGCGAATCCAGGCCTCCTTGACCCAGCGGCTCTTGCGCCGGATCAGCTCTGGCACGAGCATGCCGCGCGGCGAGATCACATAGGGAACACGGTGAGCGCGCGCGGCACGGGCTCCGGCGAGGATCGGCCACAGGAAGACCGAATGCAGGTGCACGGCATCGAAACCTCCGGTCGATGCCGCAAGGGCACGCCCCATCGGCGGAGACCAGTAGAGTCGGCGCAGCACGCGGCTCGGAAAATACGTGACCTTCACCCCCTCGACGTCGACCGGAGTCATCAGCGGCACGTCGCTGTCGGACGGGCCGTCGACGCTGGTGGTGAAGACCTGCACGTCATGGCCGGCCGCGGCGAGTTCCCGGCAGAGCGCATGGACGGAACGGATCGGCCCGCCATATCTCACCGCTGGCAGATAGGTCGGAACGACGTGAAGAAGGCGCAACGGCTCGTCCACTGATTCGCAAAGGCTTGATGTACCGGGGCAATTGATAGCATAGGTGTTGCAGGAATGGGCTCCGCGATCGAATGAAGCTCCGAATCGATTTCCGGCCGTCGATCGTCGTGGCGCTGCTTGCCGCCGCCGCCCTGCTGTTTTGGCTGGCAACACACGTCCCGGGCGCCTTTTGGATCGCCCTGATCTTCGCGCTCTTCTATTCGATGCTCCTGGCCATCGCCGCTCTCGCTCTGCTGCGAATCCGCATGATCGAGCGCTGGATGGACTGGGACGCGCCAGGCCGGCTGCTGATCCTGGCCCCCCACGAGGATGATTGCGTCATCTCCGCCGGCGGGCTTGGCCTGCGCAACAGCCGCCTGGGTGGCGTCACGCGCGTTGTCTACCTGGTGCGCGACGAAACGCCGGAATTGCCGGAGCAGCGCAAGGCGGAAGCGCGTCGCGCCTGGAGCATCGCTGGCCTCGGCGATGACGACCTGCGGTTCTTCGATCTCATGCCACCGCTCGAACATCGCGATCCGGAGAAGCTGCGCAAGGCTGCCGCGGTCCTGCGCGACATCATCGACGAGTTCAAGCCGACTGCGCTCGTCACGCCGGCCTTCGAGGGCGGACATGTCCACCACGACATGGTGGCGGCATTGATCGATCGGATGGTCACGCCGGCCGACCGGTTCGCGGTGTTCGAGGCGCCGGAATACACCCCGTACGTCTCGCTCCTGAACACGCCGCACCGCGTCCTCGCGCTTGCCGCGCGCTGGCTGTTCGGCCTGGTCGCCTACAACGGGCCGCCGGACGGTATCGACGGCCGCCCGATCCTGAAGCTTCGACTGTCGCCGCAGGAACTGGCCGACAAGCGTCGCATGCTGGCCGCCTTCGTGAGCCAGAATGCCCCGTCCCTGGTGACGACGCGCAGCTATCCCGACCGGTTGATCGCCTGTGGGAGCGGTCGTCACCGGCGGCACCCGTTCGACTTCGATCGGTCCTACCTGCGCCTCGTGCTGGCCCTGCGCCGTCGGCTGCCGGCCCGTCTCGTGGATCGGATCGCGCCGGTTCAGCTCGGCACCATCGGCCGCATGGGCACGGTCACGGACTGGGATGCCGAATGGGGCAAGGCATGACCGGCTGGGCCCCGGACCTCTCCCGTTCCGCTTATGAATCGCCCGACATCGTGGCGCTCTATGCCCGGCCCGACGGGCTGCAGAAGCCGGAGCAGACGCTTCTGGCGGAACTCGGACCCTCGCTGGGCTCGATGGACATGCTCGACATCGGTGTCGGCGGAGGACGAACCACCCGCCACTTCGCCCCTCTCGCAAGGACCTATCTCGGCATCGACTACTCGGCTGCCATGATCGAGCACTGCAAGCTGGAGTTCCCTTCCTTCCGGTTCGCCATGGCCGACGCGCGCCGCCTCGAGTTCGCAGCCGACGAAAGCTACGACTTCGTCCTGTTCAGCTACAACGGCATCGACCATCTCGAACGACGCGAGCGCACGATGGCGCTCAGCGAGATGCGCCGCGTCCTGCGACCCGGCGGCGTGATGGTCTTCTCCAGCCACAACGCCAACTATCTGCCCGCGATCATCGACCGCTTCCGCTTCCGCCTCCGCACCAGCCTGCGCGAGACGTTGAGATCGTTCAAATGGTCGTGCGTGTTCTGGGCGAAGAACGGCCTCTTGCAGTACCGCATGCCGCTCGCCTCGGGCCGCGTCCATGACGGCACACATTCCTTCCGATCGTCGGCACTCTACTACGTGCGACCCGACATCGGCGTGGCCGAACTGCGCCGCCTCGGCATGGTGGACATCGCTTGTGCAGGCAACGAAAGCAGCGTCTTCGTGTCGGGCGACGATCCGCGCCTGCCACCGGATCCCAACCCGTGGATCTACTACATGTCGCGCAAGCCGGGACGGGCCTGACATGGCCCTGTCCGTCGAACTCGTCACGTCGATCGAAGCGTTCGAGCGCCTGCGGTCGGAGTGGAACGAGCTCGTCGACGCGATGGAGATCCCGGAGATATTCTATCGCTGGGAATGGAGCTTTCTTTTCTTCCAACATTGCCGGGCCGGCGACGAGCTGTTCATCGTCGTGGCTCGCGATGCGACGGAAGGCCGGATCGCGGCCCTGGCGCCGCTCTGCCTTCGGCGCGCCCGATCGCTCGGCATCGGCGTCACCGTCGCCGAGACCATCGTCGCGGGCCTCGCCGACTATCAGAATTTCCTTGTGCGGGCGGGCGTACACAGGGGTCGCGCCGTCACCGCCATTCTCGATTTCCTCGCAGCCCAGACAGGTCTCTGGGACGTGCTCGACCTGCGGCAGTTCTGCAGCCGCGATCCGACCACCTTCCAGATCGTAAATGCCGCGCAGGCGCGTCATGACTGGACGGTGCGCACGCACATCGAGACGCCCGTCGCCGTACGAGACCTGCGGCCCGGGCAGGCGACGGAAGATGGCGCGCGCCTGCGCCGCATCCGCGGCCGGCTCGAGGCGCTGCGGGCGCGCGGCTTCGAGGTGCGGGTCGGATGTGGCGACGTCGACACGCTCTGGCCGGCCGTTCGCGATCTCCATATCCGGACCTGGCCTGGCAGTCCCCTGGGGCGGAAGAACGAGGGGAAATTCTTCGATGCCCTGGTCGCCAGCGAAGGGATGCGGAACCACATCGATCTCTCCGTCGTCACGTCGGCGGGAAAGATCGCGGCGGGGCACTTCGGCTTCGCCGACGACCGCAAGGCCTACTATTACATGCCGGCCCGGGATCGGGCGTTCGAGAAGGATCGTGTCGGCGCAGTGCTGCTGCTGGCACTCGTCGACCACTACG
>CANIEC010000048.1 GCA_947466085.1 Rhodospirillales bacterium | reverse complement strand
TTCACGCCGCCGCGGGCGGAATGGGACTGATCCTCTGCCAGTGGGCCAAGTCGCTGGGCGCCCTCGTGCTCGGCACGGTCTCGACCGACCAGAAAGCCGCCCTCGCGCGCGAGCATGGCTGCGATCATCCGATCATCTATGGACGCGAGGATGTCGTTGCCGAAGTCAGGAAGATCACAGGCGGGGCCATGGCCACGGTCGTGTTCGATGCCGTCGGCAAGGACACGTTCGAATCGTCCCTCGATTCGCTACGGCGCTTCGGCCACCTGGTTTCGTACGGCAATGCCTCGGGCCCGGTCCCGCCCTTCGATATCTCGATACTTGGAAACAAGGGTTCGCTCACCCTGACCCGCGGCACACTCGCCACCTACACCGAGACGCGGGCGGGCCTCGAAGAGTGCGCGCGCGACCTTCTCGAGGTCGTGCAATCGGGTGCGGTCAGGATGAAGATCGCGCAGACCTTTCCGCTTCGGAATGCCGAGGAGGCGCACCGGGCCCTGGAGGGCCGCAGGACCGTGGGGTCGTCCCTGCTGATGCCGTGAAGGTCAAATTGGCGTAGAGAATGGTTGGCCGAGAACCTTTCCTGCAGGAACGAAATGAAGAAAGACAGCAGCACCTTCTGGAAGAAGTCGCGCGTTGAGCTCCGGGCCGCCGGTTTCGAACCCGACAAGACGGCGCAGACCAGCGCCGTCGTCACCATCGCCAGCGCCTATACCAACGCCCATCGCTGCAACAACCGGGTGCGCACGATCGGCGACCTGCTGGTCGAACTGCTGGCCGAGCGCGGCGGGAACGGGCTGATCGTCGGGGCGCCGGCGGTGTCCGATGCGCTGACTCAAGGGACTCCCACGGCCGGCTACAGCCTGGTGTCGCGTGACGTGGTGGCCGACTGTTTCGAGATCGGCCACTACGCCCATCACGGCGACGCGATGATCGTGATCTCGGGTTGCGACAAGACCGGCGCGGCCGCTCTCATGCCGCTCGCCCGCACCAATGCCTTCGGCCTGGTCCTCTATCCCGGCACGAGCTCGCCCGGCCGCGTCTCGTTCGGCGCCTGGGCCTCGAAAGGCAACAACCTCACCATCATGGACTATGTCGAGGGCCGGGCCGCCAACGAGGCGGGCCGCATCTCGGGCGAGGAACTGCTCGAGCTCGAAAGCAACGTCATGCCGGGCAGCGGCACCTGCGGGGCGATGTTCACCGCCAACACGATGAGCACGATCGCCGAGGCGATGGGCATGATGCTGCCGCGCGGCGCCTCGCATCCGGCGGACTACAAGGCCGGCAGCGACATCCATGCCGATGTGCGCGCCCAGGCCAAGGCGTCAGTCGACGCGCTCTACCAGCTGATGGAAGCCGGCATCCGCCCGCGCGACATCATGACGGAGAAGGCGTTCGAGAATGCCATCGCCACGGTCTATGCGATGGGCGGATCGACGAACATGTATCTCCACCTGCTCGCCATCGCGCGCGAGGCGCAGGTGCCGATCACCATCGAGCGCATCCAGCAGGTCGGCGAACGCATGCCGCTGATCTGCAATCTGCAGCCGCATGGCCCCTACGCGATGGTGAGCCTGCACGAAATCGGCGGCGTGCCGATCGTGATGAAAGAGCTGCTGCGCAACGGTTTCCTGCATGGCGACGTCATGACCGTGACGGGGAAGACGCTGGCCGAGAACCTGGCCTCTGTGCCGACCCTCGAGGAGATCGGCAAGCAGGACATCGTGCTGCCCGTGTCGAAGCCGGCGGCGCCCGCGAACAACCATATCAGCGTGCTGAAGGGCAACCTCGCGCCGGAGAGCTGCCTGCTGAAGCTGAGCGGCAAGACCCTGGAGAAGGGCGAGTTCCGCGGCACCGCGCGCGTGTTCGAATCCGAAGCCGACACGATGAAGGCCATCCGCGCCGGCGAGATCGTGCCCGGCAACGTCGTCGTGGTGCGCAATGTCGGCCCGGTGGGCGGTCCCGGCATGCCCGAGATGGTGATGCTCACGATCCAACTTCAGGGGCGCGGGCTGGGCGAGGACGTGGCGCTGATCACCGACGGCCGCTTCTCGGGCGTCAGCCACGGCATCCTGATCGGCCACATCTCGCCGGAAGCGGCGCGCGGTGGCCCGATCGCGGCGGTGCGCGACGGCGACACGATCGTCATCGACCCGGGCGCCCGCACCCTGAACCTCGAAATCTCCGACGACGAGCTGGCCCGCCGCATGACCGACTGGCGCCCGCCTGACCCGGCCGACCGTCCGCGCCCGGGCTCCGTGCACGACAAGTACACGAAGCTGGTGTCGTCCGCGCATTATGGCTGCGTCGTCTAAAAAATCCCCGTCATGACGCCGCGGCAGCGAACTTCATGCGGCTTTTCATCAGCGGCTGGATGCGCTGGCCGAACTGTTCGATGCCGATGATGAAATCGTCGAAGGTCAGCATCACGCCGGCCAGCCCGTCGATCTCGGCCATCTCGTCGAGCAGGCGCGCGATCGTGGCGTAGGAGCCGATAAGGCGCGAGCCGTTGTTGGGCAGCGGCTCGCGGCGGCGGATACGGCCCGCTGTCGAATTCTCGGCGGCGAACTTGTCGGACGCGGCCTGGTCGGAGCGCCAGCCGATGGCGTCGAGATCGACGCCGGCCTTGTAGTGCTCCCACTTGGCCATCGCGGCTTCATCGGTCTCGTCGGCGATGATCATGGTGAGGGCCAGCGCCTTCACGTCGCGGCCGGCCGCGGCGCAGGCGGCCTTGAGGCGGCCGACCGCTTCGGCGCAGTCGCGCGGATCGTTGGCCTCGCCCTGGCCGCTGCAGAAATTGTAGGTGCAGTGGCCGGCCGCGAACTTCATGCCGGCGTCGCTGGTGCCCGCCGAGATCAGCTTGATCGGGCGCGACGGCAGCGGCGAGAGTCGGCAGTCGTTCATGGTGAAGTAGCTGCCCTTGAAGTCGGATTGGCCGGTCTCCCAGAGCTCCTTCATGACCGTCACGTACTCGGTGACCATGTCGTAGCGGTGCTTGAAATGCTCCTCGCCCGGCCACAGGCCCATCTGGTCGTACTCGGCCTTCTGCCAGCCGGTGACGAGATTCACGCCGAAGCGGCCCTTGGAGATGCTGTCGATCGTCACGGCCATGCGCGCGGTGATGGCCGGCGGCAGGGTGAGCACCGCGACCGTGGCGATGAGGTCAATGCGCGTCGTCACCGCCGCGAGGCCCGCCATCAGGGTGAAGGATTCGAGGTTGTCGTCCCAGTAACGCGACTTGCCGCCGAAGCCGCGCAGCTTGATCATCGACATGGCGAAGTCGAAGCCGTAGCGCTCGGCGCGCTGCACGACCTCGCGGTTGAGGTCGAAGCTCGGCGTGTATTGCGGCGAGGTCGACGAGATCAACCAGCCATTGTTCCCGATGGGAATGAAGACGCCGATTTCCATCCTGCACCTGCCTTGATGCCGGACAGGCAGCAAGCGTCATGCCAGCCCCCGATTTCCGAAACGATCCCATTTCCGGGATCGGATGGCACAGAATCTGCTGACTTGGCCTGTATAGACAGGCTACAGGCTAGGTATGCACACAGATCCCAACCCCCGGGAAATGGACGATTCGGCGGAGCGCTATCGGCGTGACGGCGCAATCGTCCTGCGCGGTGTCTTCGATGCCTGGGTCGAGCCCCTGCGGGCGGGCGTCGACGCGCTGATGGCCAACCCCAGCCCGCTGGAACGGACGGTCCGGCCGGCCGACGGCTCGGCGCCCTTTTTCCAGGATCTGTGCAACTGGCAGCGCATCCCCGAGTTCGAGGCCTTCGTCTGGAAGTCGCCCGCCGCCGAAATCGCAGCCCGCCTGATGGGTTCGCGCACCGCCCGCTTCTTCCATGACCACGTGCTCGTGAAACAGCCGGGCGGCAGCACGGTCACGCCCTGGCACCAGGACCAGCCCTATTACTGTGTCGAGGGCCAGCAGAGCGTCAGCTTCTGGATTCCGCTCGATCCCGTGCCGCGCGATGTCGTGATGGAGTGCATCAAGGGCTCGCACGGCTGGGGCAAGGGGTTCCGGCCCATGCGCTTCGACGGCACGCGGCTCTACGCCAACGACGATTTCGAGGTGATGCCCGATATCGAGGCGATGCGCCCCACGCTCGACATTGCGGGCTGGGACATGCAGCCGGGCGACGCCATCGCCTTCAACTTCCGCACGGTCCACGGCGCGCCGGGCAACCAGTCGCCGCGCATGCGCCGTGTCTTCTCGGCGCGCTGGGTCGGTGACGACGCGGTCTTTGCCGAGCGGGCCGGCCGGACCTCGCCGCCCTTCCCCGATCTCGGGTTGCGCGACGGCGATCCGCTCGATGTCCCGATCTTTCCCGTCGTCTATCGTTCGTAACTCTCACTGCAAACGGAGCTCTTCAATGGCCAGGTTCTCAACATTCGCCGCCGTCGTCGCGGCAGCCGCCGTCGCGGGCGGCGCGTCGGTCGCCCAGGCGCAGGATACCAAGGTCGCCATCGGCATTTCCGGCTGGACCGGCTTCGCGCCGCTCACGCTGGCCAAGGAAGCCGGCATCTACAAGGCCAACGGCCTAGACGTCACGATCAAGAAGATCCCGCAGAAGGACCGCCACCTCGCGATCGCCTCGGGCGACCTGCAGTGCGCCGCGACCACGGTCGAGACCTGGATCGTGTGGAACACCAACGGCATCGCCACCACCCAGCTGTTCAAGATGGACCAGGGCATGGGCTCGGACGGCATCGTCGCCCGCAACGACATCACCAAGGTCGCCGACCTCAAGGGCAAGACCGTGGCCGCCTCGGCGCCGGGCACCAACCCGCACTTCACCCTGGCCTGGATCCTGAAGAAGAACGGCATGTCGCTGAAGGACGTGAAGCTCGTCACCCTGGAGCCGGCGCCGGCCGCCAACGCCTTCGTCACCGGCAAGGACCTCGACGCCGCCGTCACATACGAGCCCTATCTCAGCCTGGTGCGCGACAAGCCCGAGACCGGCAAGCTGATCGCCGATTCGCTGCAGTACCCGATGGTGTTCGACTCCTTCGGCTGCACGCCGAAGTTCATCAAGGAGAACCCGAAGGCCGTGAAGGCGCTGGTCGACAGCTATTTCCAGGCCCTCGACATGATCGAGAAGGACAAGCAGAAGGCCTTCACGATCATGGGCGCCGACGTGAAGCAGACGGCCGAGCAGTTCGAGAAGTCGCAGGCCAAGATCAAGTGGGCCGACCGCGAAGCCAACAAGAAGTTCTTCAACGGCGAGATCCAGGCCTTCAACAAGGAAGCCGCCGAGCTGCTGCTCGAGATCGGCGTGATCAAGAGCAAGCCCGAGAACATGGATACGCTCTTCGACACGACGTACATCAAGTAGCGATTCATCCTATCCCGTCATCGGATAGGGCTAACGCATATGAGTCAAAGGTCCTTCGCTACGCTCAGGATGACACCGGGTTTTCGGTTCGGCGCACTGCGCAGATCTCAACAATAGTGTCATCCCGAACGAAGTGAGGGACCTTTCTCTGCCTCTCGACCGCAGAGGCAGGAAGATGTCGAGTAGATGCACATGAAATTGCTGGTCCCCGTCAGACGGGAAAGTCGCATCGCCCTTGGCGTGGCGTTCTTCATCGTCTTCGTCGCACTCTGGTCCTTCCTGAGCATGAGCGGAGCGGTGCCGAGGCACTTCCTCGCCACGCCATGGCAGACGGTGGCCTCGGGTTGGAACCTGTTCGCCACCCAGGGCTTCACCCACGACGTCGGCATGACCATCTGGCGCGTCGTCGGCGGCTTCCTGCTGGCCGCCGTCATCGCCGTGCCGCTCGGCATCGCGATGGGCGTCTACAAGCCGATCGAGGCCTTCTTCGAGCCCTTCGTCTCCTTCGCGCGCTACCTGCCGGCGTCAGCCTTCATCCCGCTGCTGATCCTCTGGGTCGGCATCGGCGAGGCGCAGAAGCTCACCGTCATCTTCATCGGCTGCTTCTTCCAACTCACCCTCATGATCGCCATGATCGTGAGCGGTACGCGCCGCGACCTGGTGGAAGCCGCCTACACGCTGGGCTGCAAGGATACCGGCGTGATCCGCCGCGTCGTCCTGCCCGGCGCCGCCCCCGACATCGCCGAGGCGCTGCGCCAGGTGCTGGGACTGGGCTGGACCTACATCATCGTCGCCGAGCTGATCGGCGCCTCGTCGGGCATCGGCCACATGATCACCGACAGCCAGGCGCTGATGGCGACCGACCACATCATTGCGGGCATCGTGGTGATCGGCCTGGTCGGCCTGCTCTCGGATGTGCTGTTCAAGAAGGTGAACCAGCACCTCTTCTCGTGGAGCCTGCTGCGATGAGCCGGCTGTCGATCCGCGACGTTTCCAAGACCTTCCCCGGCCACCGGCGCAATGCCCCGGCAACCCAGGCGCTGCTGCCGATCGGCCTCGAGGTCGGCGACAACGACTTCATCACCGTGCTGGGCCCCTCCGGCTGCGGCAAGTCCACCCTGCTGCGGCTGGTCGCCGGCCTGGAGACGCCGACCACGGGCGAAATCCGGCTCGACGGCACCAAGATCGTAGGCGCCGGCGCCGACCGCGGCGTGGTGTTCCAGAGCTACACGCTCTTCCCCTGGCTCAACGTCCGCCAGAACATCTGCTTCGGCCTGCGCGAGAAGGGCATGAAGCTCACGGAGCAGCGGGATATCAGCGACCGGTTCATCGCCCAGGTCGGCCTGCGCGGCTTCGAGGATCACTTTCCCAAGCAGCTCTCGGGCGGCATGCAGCAGAGGGTGGCGATCGCCCGCGCGCTGGCCAACGACCCCAAGATCCTGCTGCTCGACGAGCCGTTCGGCGCGCTCGACAACCAGACGCGCGTGCTGATGCAGGAGCTCCTGCTCGGCATCTGGGAGCAGGCGCAGAAGACGGTGATGTTCATCACCCACGACATCGACGAGGCCATCTTCATGGCCAGCCGCGTCGTCGTGTTCAGCGCCCGTCCCGGACGCATCAAGGCCGAGATCGAGGTCGGGTTCCCTCACCCGCGGCACTACACAATCAAGACGTCGCCCGAGTTCATGGCGCTCAAGGCCCGTCTCACCGAGGAGATCCGGGTCGAAGCCATCGCCGCGGCGCACTGAGGGACCGATGGAACCGACCGCGCTCTACCAGCAGGTCGAGGACTATATCGTGCGCCACATCCAGGACGGCACGTGGCCGCCCGGCCACCGCCTGCCCTCGGAGCACGAGCTGGTGAGCCGCTTCGGCATGTCGCGCATGACGGTGAACCGGGCGCTGCGCGACCTGGTCCAGCAGGGTCGGATCGTGCGGGTCGCCGGCGTCGGCAGCTTCGTCGCGGAGGACAAGCCGCAATCGACGTTGCTGCACATCGCCAGCATCGCGCGCGAAGTCCGCCAGCGCGGCCACGACTATCGCTGTGCCCTGATTGCGGCAGAGCGCGTGGCGGCGCCCGGCGACATCGCCGCCTGGCTCGGCCTGCGGTCGGGGCAATCGGTGTTCCATTCGGTGTGCCTTCATCTCGAGAACGAGGTGCCGGTCCAGTTCGAGGACCGCTACGTCAATCCGCAGGTGGTGCCGGACTTCCTCGACCAGGATTTCGGCGTCGTGCCGCCGGGCGAGTATCTCGTGCAGAACGTGCCGTTCGACGAGATCGAGCATGTCGTCGATGCCGTGCTGCCCACGCAAGAACAGGCCAGCCGACTCCAGATCGACCCAACGGAGCCCTGCCTGATGCTGACCCGGCGGACGTGGACGCGCACGACCCCGGTCACGATGGTGCGCTGCCTGCACCCGTCTTCGAGATACAGGCTGGGCTGTCGCTTCGACGCCGTCGGAAATCAGAGATTTGGCTGAGGTACTTTCTCGGCCGTGAGCGCTGCCCACGACCGGGCCGCCTGTTGCGCCCAGAGCGCCCGCTTCAGTTGGGCTTCGAGCCGCTCACGAGCAGCCTTGTCGGCCGCTTCGGCCAGATCTTCAGGGGGGAGATGATCGCGGGGCATGCTGATCAAACGCCGGCCCCTGCGAAATAGTTGCATCAAGCCTGTCAGGCCGGTTTGAGCTTCATCCCCGGCGGTGGCACGGCGGCTTCCGGATCGACGGCGCGGATCACGTAAGCGTGGGCTTCGGGCTCGTACTTCGACCAGAGGCGGGCGAGTTCCACGATCGGCTGCACATGATCGTCGACACGCAGATCGACATAGGGAAAGGACTCTCGGTCGACCACGACCAAAGCCGCCGAGGTCACTGGCTGATACTCGCCGCCGGCCGCTTCGCCGGCCGCGAGCGCATCGAGCAGGCGGCGCGCCAGCGGCCGATCGGGAAAGGCCTCAAAAGCGCTCACCATCGCCTGCGGCAACGCAGCGGACCGCACGATATTGGCGATCGATGCGCAATCCCTCCCCTGAGCCTCACCCCGCTCGGCCCGGACATTGGCGCCCGAATAGACGGCCGTGCGGCCGGCCGCATCGATCAGGGCGAGTTGCCGCCAGTGCCGGTGCGGCGTGGCCGCGACCACGGCCTGCATCGCGTCGGGTGCGGAGAAACCGTGGGCCAGCAGGTCCAGCGCCAGCGGCCCCAGCCTGGGATCGGTACGATGCTGGGTGAGCGCCGCGCCAATTCCTGCCCGCGCGTGCGAACAGCGCGACCCGACCGAGATCGACGAGGTGGTCACGACGGCACCCAGCATATTGGTGCGGGCGCAACGTCCGACGAGCGAGAAGGTCATGCCGGCATCCCTTTTTCCGTATCTCTCGCGTTTTTACCGCCGCTCGCGGAAGAAGGCGCGCAGCAGTTCCCCTGCCTCGCTTTCGCCGACACCGGGATAGAGTTCGGGCCGGTGATGGCAGGTCGGCTGGTCAAAGATGCGCGGGCCCTGCTCGATGCCGCCGCCCTTGGGATCGGCGGCGCCCCAGTAGACGCGCCGCAGCCGCGCGAAGGAAATCGCCTGGGCGCACATGGGACAGGGCTCCAGGGTGACGTAGAGGTCGCACCCGACCAGGCGCGGCGAGCCCAGCGCGGCGGCGGCGGCGCGGATCGCCAGCAGCTCGGCATGGGCGGTCGGATCCTTCAGCTCCTCGGTGCGGTTGCCGGCCTCCGCCAGTATCGCGCCCCCGGGGCCAACGATCACGCAGCCGATCGGCACCTCGCCGCGCGCGCCGGCCGCACGGGCGGCGGCGAGAGCCCTGTCCATCGGCGTCGACTTGTATGAATCCGGCATCGCGGCCGCACTATAGCGCGCGGCGGCGCGCGCGCGTATCTTGGCCCGCATGCCCCGTCCCCTAATCGGAGTCACCCTGGATGCTGAAAAGCCAGGCGGATACTCCAAGTTTCCCTGGTATGCGCTGCGCCAGAACTACCTCGACGCGATCGACGCGGCGGGTGGTCTGGCCATTGCGCTGCCGCACGAGCCCGACCGGGTCGCCGATTATCTGGAGCGCATCGACGCGCTGGTGGTGACCGGCGGCGCCTTCGACGTCGACCCGTCCTATTATGGCGGCGGGGCGCGGCATTCGACGGTGGTCACCAAGGACCGCCGCACCGCCTTCGAGTTCGGCGTGACCAAGGGTGCGCTGGCGCAGAACAAGCCGGTGCTGGGCATCTGCGGCGGCCAGCAGCTGCTGCACGTCGTGCTGGGCGGCAAGCTGATCCAGCACATTCCCGACGCCATCGAGGATGCGCTGGCGCACGAGCAGCCCAACCCGCGCAACGAGCCCGGACATATCGTGAGGGTGGCCAGGGGCACGCAGCTCCACGGCATCGTCGGCGCCGAGGAGCTGCAGGTGAACAGCGCCCATCACCAGGCCGCCGCCGACCAGCCGGAAGGCATCGTGGTGAACGCCACCGCGCCGGACGGCGTGATCGAGGGCATCGAGGCGCCGGCCTATCGCTTCTGCATCGGCGTGCAGTGGCACCCTGAATTCTTGATCTCCGAGGGCGACGCGAAATTGTTCCGCGCCTTCCTGGGAGCGGCGGGGACAAAGTGAACGAACAACCCGTCAAGGAAGGCGAGCGCATCGCCAAGCGCCTGGCGCGTGCGGGCCTGTGCTCGCGCCGCGATGCCGAACGCTGGATCGAGGAAGGCCGGGTCAAGGTCGACGGCAAGGTGCTGGAGACTCCGGCCTGTGTCGTCACCGACAGGAGCGTCATCGAGGTCGACGGCAAGCCCTTGCCCGCCGCCGACCGGGCGCGCATGTGGCGCTATCACAAGCCGCCGAGCGAGATGGTGACGGCGCGCGATCCCGAGGGGCGCCGAACCATCTTCGAATCGCTGCCCAAGGGCATGCCGCGCGTCGTCACGATCGGCCGCCTCGACTACATGTCGGAAGGACTGCTGCTGCTCACCAACGATGGCGGGCTCGCGCGACAGCTCGAACTGCCGGCCAACGGCTGGACACGCCGCTACCGCGCCCGCGTGCACGGCGGCGTCGACGAGGCGAAGCTGGCCGAACTCGCCAATGGCATCACCATCGAGGGCGTGCGCTACGGCCCCATCCAGGCGAGCCTCGACCGCCAGCAGCGCTCCAATGCCTGGATCGACATCTCGCTGGCCGAGGGCAAGAACCGCGAGGTGCGCCGCGTGCTGGCCCATCTCGACCTGCCGGTGGTGCGCCTGATCCGTGTCGCCTTCGGGCCCTTCCATCTCGGCGAACTGGAGCGCGGCCTTGTCGACGAGATCCCGCCGCAGGCGCTCGACACGCTGCTGGGCGTGAAGCGGCCGCCGCGCAAGGAAGGCTGGGCCAAGCCCAAGCCTACGCCGGCGCGCACCAAGCGGCGGAAGCACGGATGATCCGTATCATCGGCGGCAAGCATCGCGGCCGCATGCTCGAAACGCCGGAGGGCGATGCGACACGGCCCACCGCCAACCGCGCCCGCGAGTCCCTGTTCAACATCCTGGTCCATGCACGATGGCGCGACGACGAGGAGGGCGGCACCTCGCCGCTGATCGACGCGCGCGTGCTCGACGCCTATGCCGGCTCCGGTGCGCTGGGCCTCGAGGCGCTGTCGCGCGGGGCGGCCCATGTCACCTTCCTCGACAACGAGGCCGGCGCGGTCAAGGCGATTGGCGAGAACCTGCGCAAGCTCGGCGAAACCGGCGCGGCCAAGGTCGTGCGCGCCGATGCGACGCGACCGCCGCCGTCACGCGAGGCCTGCGATCTCGTCTTCCTCGACCCGCCCTATCGCTCGGGCCAGGCGCCGGTGGCGATCGCCGCCCTCGCCGCGGCCGGCTGGATGACGCCGGGCTGCATCGTCACGGTCGAACTGGCGCACAACGAGGACCTGTCGCCGCCGGATGGCTTCGAGGCGATCGACGAACGCCGCTACGGCGCCGCCAAGATCGTGATCCTGAAGCGGACGGCATGAAACTCGGCGCGCCGCTCTACATGCTGCGCCACGGCGAGACCGCCTGGAACACCGAGCGGCGCATGCAGGGCAGCAAGAACTCCGATCTCACCGCGCGCGGCAGGGTCCAGGCGCTGGCGATGGGCCGCACGCTCAAGCGCGAGCTCGAGCGCGCGCCCGGCCCGACGATCTTCCTGCGCAGCCCGCTCGGACGCACACGCGAGACCTCCGACATCATCGGCCAGGAGCTGGGGCTCTCCCCCTCCGACTGGCGCGAGGACATGCGGCTGGCCGAACTCTCCTACGGCAGCTGGGAAGGCTTCTCCTGGGCCGAGATCGAGATCGATCATCCGACGGCGCTCGCCGACTGGCGCGCCGATCCACACGGCTATTGCCCGCCGGGCGGCGAGACGCATGCCGATCTTCGCCTGCGCTGCGAGGCCATGCTGGCGGACATCGCCGCCGCCAACACGCGCACCGTGGTGGTGAGCCACGGCGTCAGCGGCGCGGTCGTGCGCGGCCTCCATCTCGGGCTCGATGCACGCGCCATGTTCGTTCTGGAGAAGCCGCAGGACGCCTTCTTCCGCCTGCTCGACGGAAGCGAGCACCGGATCACCTGCGACCTGTGATCGTAACAGGGTGCCGGCTATAAGCGCCGGCATGAACGAGGAAGCCCAGACGAAGACGACGAGCCGGATGACGTGGGCTGGGGAAGCCCGCGCCACGCTCGTGCTCGCCTGGCCTCTCATCCTGACCAATCTCGCGCAGACTCTGATGACCGCGACCGACGTGGTGATGATGGGCTGGCTCGGCCCCGATGCGCTGGCCGCCGGCGCACTGGGCGCCAACCTCTATTTCGCGACCATGATCTTCGGACTCGGCCTCACCACGGCCACCGCGCCAATGATCGCGCGCGAACTGGGGCGCAAGGGCCATTCGGTACGCGACGTGCGCCGCACCGTACGCCAGGGCATGTGGATGGCCGCGGGTGTCACCGTGCCGATCTGGATCGTGCTGTGGCAGAGTGAGGCGATCCTGCTGGCGATGGGGCAGGAGCCGGCGCTCGCGAAGTCGGCCGCGGACTATGTGCGGGCGCTGCAATGGTCGCTGCTGCCGTTCTTCTTCTTCCTCGTGCTGCGCTCCTTCGTCTCGGCGCTGGAGCGGCCGCTGTGGGCGCTCGCCGCGGGCATCGTCGGCGTCGTTGCGAATGCCGCGGTGGCCTGGGTGTTGATCTTCGGCCATTTCGGCTTTCCCAAACTCGGGCTGGCCGGCGCGGGCTATGCGACGACCTTCGCGGACATCTTGATGTTCGTGCTGCTCGCGGCCGTCGTGCTCACAGACCGCAAGTTCCGCCGCTATCACCTGTTCGGCCGCTTCTGGCGCGCCGACGGACCGCGCTTGCGCGAGCTGTGGCATCTCGGCCTGCCGATCGGCGCGACCTTGGTGTTCGAGGTCGCGGTGTTCAACGGCGCGACGTTCCTGATGGGCTTGATCGGCGCCTCGGCGCTGGCCGCGCATTCGATCGCCATGCAGCTCGCCTCGCTTTCCTTCATGGTCCCGCTCGGCCTCGCCCAGGCCGCGACCGTGCGCGTCGGACGCGCCTTCGGCGCGCATGACAGGGAGGGCATCCGCCGCGCCGGCTGGACCGCCTACGCGATGGGCGTCGGCTTCATGGCGCTGACGGCGCTGGTAATGGTCCTGATCCCGCGCGCGCTGGTCGGCCTCTTCCTCGACCTCGACACGCCGGCCAATCTGCCCGTGATCGAGCTGGCGGTCGGCTTTCTGATGATCGCCGCCCTGTTCCAGGTGGCCGATGGCGGCCAGGCGGTGGCGGCCGGCATGCTGCGCGGCCTGCACGATACGCGCGTGCCCATGGTCTATGCCGGTATCGGCTACTGGGGAATCGGCCTGCTACTGGGCGTCGGGCTCGCCTTCCAGGGCGGGCTGGCCGGCTTCGGCCTGTGGATCGGACTGGCCACCGGCCTCACCGTCGTGGCGCTGCTGCTCCTCGTTCGCTGGCTGCGGCGCGAGCGGCTGGGGCTGGTCAGTTTCGGCTGAGCCGCGCGGTGCGGCGGCAGCCGCTGGTCTCGCTGACGACCAGGCTCTGGCCGTCGCCGCGTGCGGTGAGCTGCATGCGCTGGTGAGTAGGGCCCTTCACCGAGGCGAGGCTCAGGAGATTGAACGGCGCCCCCACCTTGGCCACGCCGTGGATCTGCCACAGGCCGGGGCCCGGCGGCGGCGGCGCCGACTTGTTGGGATTGGGCACCGGGCCGCGCGCGGTGGTGTCGTAGGCCGAGCCGTCGACGAAGCCCGATTCGATGGTGAGCAGGTAGTCGAGCGGCGCGTTGCACGAGCCGCCGTCGCTGGTGCCGCGCCACGTGCCGTCGAGCGGCGAGGCCGGTGCGGGCGTCGGCGTTCCGGAGGGTGGCGTGGCAGAGGGCGGCGCGGGCGCGCGGGTCTGGGCCGAGGCCCCGGTTGCAGCCACGCCGGCGATCAGGAGCAGCGCGAGAAACTTCTTCATCGTCTTCCGAACAGCCGCTCGATGTCGGCCAGTTTGAGTTCGACGTAGGTGGGGCGACCATGATTGCACTGGCCGGAATGCGGTGTCGCCTCCATCTGGCGCAGCAGCGCGTTCATTTCCTCGACGGTCAGGCGGCGGCCAGCCCGCACCGAGGTGTGGCAGGCGAGCGTGCCGCAGACTTCCTCGACCTTCTCCTTGAGCGACAGATGATCGCCCATCTCGGAAAGCTCGTCGGCCAGGTCGCGCACCAGTCCCTGGATGTCGACCTCGCCCAGGACGGCGGGCGTCTCGCGCACCACCACGGCGCCCAGGCCGAACGGCTCCAGCACCAGGCCCATGTCGGCCAGTTCGGCGGCGCGTTGCGTGAGGCGCCGCGCGCCATCCTCGCCGATCTCGACGACCTCCGGCAGCAGCAGCGCCTGCCGCTTCACGCCCTCGGCCTCGAGCTGGGTCTTCAGCCGCTCATGCACCAGACGCTCGTGGGCGGCATGCTGATCGACGATCACCACGCCCTGGTCGGTCTGGGCGACGATGTAGGTCTCGTGGAGCTGCGCGCGCGCCACGCCGAGCGGATAGTTGCCGGGCGCGATGTTGGCAGGCTGCTCCTCGACCCGCGCCGACAGGCCGTCGAGCGGCGCCATGAACTGCATCGCCGCCTCGGCAAGGCCGCGCGGCACGGACGAGTAGCCGCCGCCCCCGTTGCCGTAGCCTCTGCCCATTGGCAGAGGCGTCGCGAACCCCGTATGCGGACGGAAGGCGCCGAGCGCCGCATCGGACACGGTCGTGCTGGCGCGATGACCGGCCGCCGACAGGGCCGTGCGGAGCGCGCCGACGATCATGCCGCGCACGATGCCGGCATCGCGGAAGCGGACCTCGGTCTTGGCCGGGTGGACGTTGACGTCGACCATCTCGGGCGGCGCCTCGAGGAACAGCGCCACCATGGGATGGCGGTCGCGCGCCAGGAAATCCTGGTAGGCGCCGCGCACCGCGCCCGCCAGCAGCTTGTCGCGCACCGGGCGTCCGTTGACGAAGAGATACTGGTGATGGCCGGTCGGCCGGTTGAGGGTCGGCAGGCCGGCGAAGCCGGTGAGGCGAAAGCCCTCGCGGTTGGCGTCGATCGCCACGGCATTGTCGGCGAACTCGCGCCCCATGATCGCGGCCAGCCGTTCCAGCCGCGCCGCATCAGCCGACAGGAGCGAGCCGTTGGCGGCGGCAAGGTCGATCAGCGCCCGCTCCTCGCTCTCCAGCCGGAAGGCGACCTCGGGATGCGCCATGGCGAGCCGGCGCATCGCGTCGGCGACATGGCCCGACTCGGTGCGCGGCTCCTTAAGGAATTTGAGCCGCGCCGGCGTCGCAAAGAACAGCTCGCGCACTTCCACGCGTGTGCCCTGCGGATGCGCGGCGGGCCGCGGCTCGCCCTTGGCGCCGCCGTCGATCTCCAGGCTCCAGGCGGTATCGGCGCCGGCCGGCCGCGAGGTGATGGTGAAGCGGCTGACCGAGGCGATCGAGGGCAGCGCCTCGCCGCGAAACCCCAGCGTGCGAATGTCGGTCAAGTCGTCATCGGGCAGCTTGGAGGTGCAGTGGCGCTCTACCGCGAGACGGAGCTCGTCGGGCGACATGCCGATCCCGTCGTCGACCACGGAGATGAAAGTGCGGCCACCCTCCTTCAGGGTCACCGCGATACGCCGCGCTCCGGCATCGAGCGCGTTCTCGACCAGCTCCTTCACGGCGCTGGCCGGACGCTCGACCACTTCGCCGGCGGCGATGCGGTTGACGAGCGTCGAGGGCAGGCGACGCAGGGTGTGGATGGCGCTCATGGCGCCGTCATTTTAGGGTGTTTCCGCTTCAAGTTCACACACCATCCTCATCCTGAGGAGCACGCCAAAGGCGTGCGTCTCGAAGGATGGGCACCAAAAGCGGCGCGGGTACTCACCCTTCGAGACGCGGCCTGCGGCCGCTCCTCAGGGTGAGGTCATTGCTGGAAAACGATGTGATTCGTTCCGAACGAGAAGAGTCTAGGGCCGATGGCCTGAGGAAGATACGCGGGCGGCGAGATACTGGCGGGTCAGGATCTTGCCCTCCTCGACCGCCGGCTGGTCGAAGGCGTCGACGCCCAGCAGCTGGGCGGCAAACATCGTCTCCAGCATGTAATGCATCATCAGGGCGCCCATCACCCTCTCGTCGAGTGTGGCGATCCGCATGATGCGCGTCGGCCGGCCGTTCTTCACCAGGGTCACGGCCGTGGCTTCGGCCTCGGCCAGCAGAAGGTCGCCCAGCGACTGGTTCTCGAGATAGGCCAGCGCCTTGTCGCCGCCCAGCGACGCCGGTGCGATCGGCGTGCCCTTGCCGGCGGTGTCGAGGATCAGCACGGTGAACATCTTGTCCGCCGGGCCGCCGAGATAGAGCTGGAGCTGGCTGTGCTGGTCGACCGTGCCCATGGCGCGCACCGGCGTCGTGCCGTGGCCGCCCTTGCCCAGGCTCTCGGCCCAGAGCTGGCGATACCAGAAGCCGAAATAGCCCAGCCGGTCGCAATAGGGCATCAGCACCGTGGTGCCGATGCCGCGCTCCTTGGCGAGCCCGATCGACAGCGCCGCGCCGACGGCCGGCGGCAGGTCGCGGGCATCGCTGGCCTGCAGGACCGGATCGAGCACGCTCGCCGCGCCCTCGCGCACCGCGCCGACATCGAGGCCGGCGATCATGGCGGGCAGCAGGCCGACCAGCGACAGGACAGAGAAGCGGCCGCCGACCCTGGGATCATGATCGAGGATCGGGCAGCCGATGCGGGCGACCAGGCGGCTCAGCGCATTGTCGCTCGGCTCGGTGATGGCGATGACATGCTCGGCGAGCCTGTCCTTACCGACCTTGGCCTCGAATTCCGGCAGCAGCGTCAGGAACTGGGTCAGCGTCTCGGCCGTTGTGCCGGACTTGGAGATGACGATCAGGCCGCTGCGGGCCAGTGGCAGGCGCGCTGTCAGCTCCGTGAAGGTCGCGGGATCGACATTGTCCATGAACCACAGTTTCGGCCGTCCGCTCTGGGGCCCGAACCCTTGGTCCTTCAGCGCGACAAGAGTCTGGCCGCCGAGACTAGAGCCCCCGGTGCCGAGCACGATCACATGCTCGAACCTTGCAAAGCGCTCGGCATGCGGCTTCAGCAGCGCAAGGTCGTCGCGCGTGCCCGGCAGGCTGAGCAGCGGCAAGGTGCCGTCGGCCTTCCACTGCCGGAACTTGTCGAGCGCCTCGGTGGCGTGCGCGAGTTCGCGGTCGAGCGCGGCGCGAGGCAGTCCCTGCTTGCCGACCTTGCTTTCGAGCGCGTCGTCGATCACGTGGCAGTAGAACATGCGAAGCTGGTCCTCAGGGTTCGGGTATGACGCCGACAGGCTTGCCGACCACCACGGTGGTCAGCGCCTCGTCGCGCAGTAGACGCTTTGCGACCTTGCGAACATCGTCCAGCGTGACCGCGGCGATCAGTGCCGCGCGCCGCGTCATGTGATCGGGCGACAGCCCGTCGATCTGCATGGAATGCAGCAGCCCCGCGATCGAGCCCGACGAATCGAGCGACAACGCCAGCGCGCCCGTCAGGTAGGTCCTGGCGTCGGTCAACTCGGCCTCGGTGATGCCTTCGGTGCGCATCCGTCCCATCTCGGCACGGATCACCTCGATCGCCTCGGCGATGCGTTCGTTGGCGCTGCCCGTGGACATCACCAGCAGCGCGGCGCGCTTGTACGTCCGCAGGCCGCTCGACACGCTGTAGGCAAGGCCGCGCTTCTCGCGCACCTCGTTGAACAGCCGCGACTGCTGGCCGCCGCCGCCCAGCACGTGGTTCATGACCAGCGCGGCGTACCAAGCGGGATCGTCGCGCGGGATGCCGGGCAGGGCCATCAGCGCCGAGCTCTGCGGCACCGGCCGTTCGACGACCACGACACGAGGTTTCGTCGGCGGCACCCACTGCGGCGGCAGCGCCGGCGGCGTGCCCGTCGGCAGGACGCCAAAGGAGCGGTCGAGCTGGCGCGCCAGTTCGGCCTCGCCGATATCGCCGACCACGGCGACGATCAGGTCGTTGCGCAACAGCAGCTCCGCTGCCCGCTTCTTCAGGAGTTCTGGCGTCGCGGCCGCGAGCCCCTCGGGCGTGCCGTCGGGATCGGCGGCATAGGCATGGCCGGCGAACAGCGTCTCCATCAGCGTGCGACCCGCCACCGAACCCGGGCGCTGGGCGGCCTGGTTGATGCTCGCGATGGTCTGCGCCCGGCGCTGCGCCACCATGTCGGCATCGAAGCGCGGCTCGGTGAGGGCCAGCCGCAGCAACTCGAAGCCCTCGTCGCGATTGGCCGACAGGACGCGCAGCGATCCGCTGAGCCGGTCGAGCGAGGCATTGAAGCCCAGCGACGCGGCAGCGTCTTCCTGGCGCTGGCGGAAGGCCTGCGCGTTCATCGAACCCGCGCCATCGGTCAGCAGGCCCGCCATCAGGTCGGTGATGCCGGCCTGTCCGGCCGGATCGGTGGCGGTACCGCCGGAGAACGAAAAGGAGAGCGCCACGACGGGCGTGCTCTTGTCCTCGACCAGCCAGGCCTTGATGCCGAGCGGCGTCGTGATTTCCCTGATCTCGATCGCGCCCGCCACGGCCGGCAGGAAAACGAACAGGCCGGCGAGCGCGGCCGCGAGCGCGCGAACCCGCTTCATCCGCCCCTCGCGGCCGGCGTGAGCAGTGCCGTCACGGCGCCGTCGTCGCGCCAGACATGCCGGGCGGCGGCCACCACCTCGTCGCGTGTGACGGCGGAAATGCGCTGCGGCCAGGCGTCGACATCGGCCACGGTGCTGCCGGTGCTGAGCGCGGTGCCGTAGATGCGCGGGCCGCTGGCCAGCGAATCCTGCGAGTAGATCGCGGCGGCCAGCAGCTGGTTCTGCGCGCGCTCGACCTCCTCGGCCGTGACGCCGCCGTCGAGCAGCTTCTTCATCTCGGCCGTCACCGCCTCCTCGACATCCTCGATACTGCGCGACTTCGCGGGATGCACGCCGATATCGAACGAGGTGAGGCCGAGGCTCGACGGGCCGTAGGACGCCCAGGCCGAGAGGCCGATCTTGCGCTCCTGCACCAGCACGCGCGACAGGCGGCTGGTCTCGCTGCCGCCGAACAGGCGGGCCAGCACTTGCAGCGCATAGGCATACTTCGTCTCGCCGACGCGGTAGGACGGTGCCAGCCACAGCCGCGACCAGCGCGGTTCGGCGACGCGCGCATCGGCGCGGTTCACCTTCTGCGGCAGGTCAGTGCCGCCCTGCGAGGGACGCAGACGCGGCCCGATCTCGCGGCTGCCGATCGGGCCGTAATACCGTTCCGCCAGTTTGCGGACCTGCTCCGCCGTCGTGTCGCCGGCCACGATCAGGATCGCATTGTTAGGCGCGTAATGGCGGCGATAGAAGCTCGCGAGGTCCTCGACGCCGAGCCTGCGGATGTCGTCGGGGTAGCCGATGACCGGCATGGCATAGGGCTTGTGCAGTCCGTAGAGCCGCTCGCGCACCACCTCGTCGAGCAGCGACGCCGGCACGTTGTCGGTGCGCATGCGGCGTTCCTCGAGGATGACCTGCCGCTCGGGCACGATCTCGCGCTCAGTCAGGCGGACGTTGGTCATGCGGTCGGCTTCCATGCGCATGACCAGCTCGAGCTGCTCGGCTGCAATGGTCTGGTGGTAGCCCGTCGAATCGAACGTCGTGTAGGCGTTGTCGCGACCGCCGTTGCGCGAGACGATGCGCGAGAACTCGCCGGCCGGCACCTGGTCGGTGCCCTTGAACATCATGTGTTCGAGGAAATGCGCGGCACCGGTATGGCCGAACGTCTCATCGGCGCTGCCGACCTTGTAGACCACGACCTGGGTGACGATCGGCGCGCGCCGCGACGGCAGCACGATGACCTGCAGCCCGTTGGCAAGCGTGAAGGTCTCGGCGTTGCGCTTGCCGACAGCGAAAAGCTTCGCAAGCGCCGGGCCGGACGGAGCAAGAGCCGCGCCCGCGAGGAGGCCGCCGAACAGGGCGCGGCGGCCGGTGAGCGGGAGCGAACTCAGAAGATGCCTTCGAGCAGGCCGCGCTTGCGACGGGTGATGGTGGGCGTCGGGCCGGCGGCCGGCTGACCGGAAGCCTGGGCGTCACGGATGCGCTGCTGCTCCTGGGCCGGATCGACCAGCACGCCCGGCGGCGGCGAGTCCTGCCAGAAGATCAGGCCGCTGATGAACGACTTGTCGCTCTCGGCCAGTGTCTTGGTGTCGGTGTTGACCTGTCCACGGATGTTGGGGTCGATGCCGCCCTTGCCGGCGCGGGCGACCAGCGCCTGCTCGGAGCCGCTACCCGACCGGGCCGCATCGGGTCCGGCATTGACACGGGCCTGGGTGCGGCCGGCCAATGCCGGCGACAGCGCCTCCTTGGCCTGATCGGCGGGCGTGACTTCCTGGGGACGAGGCTCGCCCGGCCGCGGCGGCCGCAGCTCGGCATTCGGCGGCATGGTCAGCGGCGAATGCGAGACGATCTTGAACTCGTCGGGCGACACTTTCTTGTTGCCGCCGATATTGTCGAAGGCGCCACAGCCGCCAAGCGCGAGGGAACCGCAGGCCAGGAGAGCCAATGGAAGCGAGGGGAGAGTCGGTTTCATCGTTCGTCCTTGGTCTTGAACTCTTGTCTGCCGATCATGGCCGCTTCAGGGCGCCGATTTCTTTTCGCTTTGCAGCGAATCGATCAGCATGAGCCCGACGCCGACGACGATCGCCGCATCGGCGACATTGAAGGCCGGCCAATGCCAGCGGCCAATGTGGAAATCGGCGAAATCGAACACCGCCCCCCAACGGGCGCGGTCGATAACATTGCCGATGGCTCCCCCCATGACAAGGCCGATGCCCCATCCGGTCAGGGGACGGTCGGTTCGTCGCAGCCACAGGAACAGGCCGACGCAGACGGCGATCGCGACGCCCGACAGGAGCCAGGGCGGCAACGCCTGGTCGCCGCCGAACAGGCCGAAGCTGACGCCGCGGTTCCAGACGATGACCAGCCGGAAGAACCCGTCGATCACCGGCACGATGGCGCCGGCTTTGAGCAGGAACCCCAGCAGGAGCTGCTTGGAGACCTGGTCGGCCACCAGGGTAACGACGAGCAGGACCATCGCCTGGCGGTCGATCGGCCTCATGCCGCAACCGCCTCCTCGCAGCGCCGGCAGATCAGCGGATGGGCCGGCAACTTGCCGACCTCCTCCAGAACCTGCCAGCACCGGGCGCACTTCGTGCCTTCGGCAAGCGTCGGCATCACGGCGACACCGGCCACGTCGGGCAGGGTGAAGGCCCCGGCCGGCGCCTCGCCCGCGACGAGCTCGCCGCCGGAGGTGATGCAGATATCCCGCAGATCGAGCCCCTCGAACGCCTTCACATAGTCGGGCGTGGCATAGACGACCGGGGCGGCCTGGAGACTCGACCCGATGCGCTTCTCGGCGCGCTCGAGTTCGAGGGCACCGGTCACGACGCGGCGCAGCGCCCGCACGGTCTTCCACTTCTCGCCCAGCGCGGCATCGAGCCAGGTCGCCGGGATGGTGGGGTAGAGGCGCAGATGGACGCTCTCGGCCTTGCCGTCCGGCATGTCGCCGGGCCGCGCGAGCCAGGCCTCTTCCGCCGTGAAGCAGGTGATCGGCGCCAGCCAGGCCGTCAGGAACGAGAAGACCTCGGCCATGACGGTGCGCGCCGCGCTGCGGCGCAGCGTGCCCGCCGCGTCGCAGTAGATCGAGTCCTTGCGGATGTCGAAGTAGAAGGCCGAGAGGTCGACGGCGCAGAAATTGTGCAGCTCCGTCGCGATCGTGTGGAAGTCGTAATCGTCGACCGCGCGGCGCAGCACCGCGTCCAGCTCGGCCAGGCGATGCAGCACCCAGCGCTCCAGCTCGGGCATGTCGGCATGGGCCACCGTCTCGTCCGACGAATAGCCGTCGAGGCTGCCCAGCAGGTAGCGCAGCGTGTTGCGCAGGCGGCGATAGGCTTCGGCCTGGTGCTTCAGGATCTCCGGACCGATGCGCTGGTCCTCGGTGTAGTCGGTGCCGACCACCCAGAGGCGCAGGATGTCGGCGCCATACTGGTCGCAGACCGTCTGGGGCGCCGTGATGTTGCCCAGTGACTTCGACATCTTGCGGCCCTGCTCGTCGAGCGTGAAGCCGTGCGTCAGAACGCCGTCATAGGGCGCGCGGCCGCGCGTGCCGCAGCTTTCGAGCAGCGAGGAATGGAACCAGCCGCGATGCTGGTCGGAGCCTTCGAGATAGAGGTCGGCCGGCCACTTCAGCTGGTCGTTGCCCTCGAGCGTAAAGGCATGCGTGCAGCCCGAATCGAACCAGACATCGAGGATGTCGGTCACCTGCTCGAAGTCGGCGGCGTCGTACTTGTTGCCGAGGAAGCGCTCGGGCGGGCTCTCGAACCAGGCGTCGGCGCCTTCGGTGCGGAACGCCTCGACGACGCGGCCCATCACCTCGGCGTCGCGCAACGGCTCACCGGTCTTCTTGTCGACGAACACCGCGATCGGCACGCCCCAGGCGCGCTGGCGCGAGACGTTCCAGTCCGGCCGCGTCTCGATCATCGAGCGCAGGCGGTTGTAGCCGGCGCGCGGCACGAAGCGCGTCGCGTCGATCGCCGCCAGCGCCTTTTCGCGCAAGGTGCCGCCGATCTCGGGGATCGGCTTGTCCATGGCGATGAACCATTGCGGCGCGTTGCGGAAGATGACCGGCGCCTTGGAGCGCCAGGAATGCGGATAGGAGTGGGTGATGCGACCCGAGGCCAGCAGCTTGCCCGCCTCGTCAAGCAGCGCGATAGCGGTGCGGTTGGCATCGCCCTTCTTGCCCTCCGGCGTATAGACGCGCTTGCCGGCAAAAAGCGGCACGTGCGGATAATAGGTGCCGTCCTCGGCCACCGTGTCCGGCACCTCGACGCCATTGGCGATGCCCAGTTCATAGTCGTCGGCGCCATGACCCGGTGCGATGTGGACGAAGCCGGTGCCGGCATCGGCCGTCACGAAGTCACCCGGCAGCAGGCGCACGTCGAACTCGAAGCCCTGGCCGCGGAACGGATGGGCGGCGATCAGCCCTTCGAGGTCGTCGGCCGAAACCTCGGCCACGATCTTCGGCGTGAACTTCGCCTCCTCGGCAATCGCCTCGACCAGATCGCGCGCAAGCACCAGTCTCTCGCCCACCTTCGCCTTGCTGCCCTCCGCGACGGCAGCGACTTCGACCAGCGCGTAGGCGATGTCGCGGCCGTAGGCCAGCGCCCGGTTGCCCGGCATGGTCCAGGGCGTGGTCGTCCAGATCACGATGGCGGCGCCGTCGAGCTTGCCGCCCTTCGACTTCACGACCGGGAAGCGCACATGGATCGTGTCCGACGTGTGGTCGTGATACTCGATCTCGGCCTCGGCCAGCGCGGTCTTCTCGACCACCGACCAGAGCACCGCCTTCGAGCCCTTGTAGAGGCCGCCGTTGAGCAGGAACTTGCCCAGTTCCCTGACGATGACCGCTTCGGACTCGTACTTCATCGTCGAATAGTAATTGTCCCAGTCGCCGTCGACGCCGAGGCGCTTGAACTCCTCGCGCTGGACCGTGATCCAGTGATCGGCGAAGGCCCGGCACTCGCGCCGGAACTCGACGATCGGCACCTGGTCCTTGTCCTGCTTCTTGGCGCGATACTGTTCCTCGATCTTCCACTCGATCGGCAGGCCGTGGCAGTCCCAGCCCGGAACATAGTGGCTGTCCTTGCCCAGCATCTGCTGGGTGCGGCTGACGAGGTCCTTCAGGATCTTGTTGAGCGCGTGGCCGATATGCAGGTTGCCGTTGGCGTAGGGAGGGCCGTCGTGCAGCACGAACTTCGGGCGGCCCTTGCTCTCGGTCCGAAGCCTGTCCCACAGCTTCATGTCGGTCCAGCGCTTCAGGAGCTCGGGCTCCTTCTTGGGCAGGCCCGCACGCATGGGAAAATCGGTCTTCGGCAGGAAAACGCTGGTTTTATAGTCAGTTGTCACAGGAAACTCGGCGCTGAGAGGAGCGATGGCGGCAGTCGGCGATACGGCCGCGAACAGACAGGACGACCCGGCCGCGGTCAGCGGACCGGGCGGATAATTCGCTCCTGGGAGGCCTCGATAAACATAGGGCCGGCAATCTAGGGATGGGGGTCGGGGGGGTCAAGGAGCCGCGAGGATGGCGCGCGCGCGCTCCCCGTCCGCCGCGATCTGCGCCTTGAGCTGGTCGAGGCCGGTGAACTTCATCTCCGCCCGGATGAAGTCGACCAGCGCCACCCGTAGGACCTTCCCGTAAAGGTCGCCCGTGAAGTCGAACAGATGGACCTCGAAATTCTCCTGCAGCTTGCCGAAGGTCGGGCGCTTGCCGAGGTTGGCGACACCGTTGCGCCAGACGCCGTCGACAAGCGCCTGCACGGCATAGACGCCGAAGCGCGGGCGCAGATGCTCGCCCAGCGCCACGTTGGCGGTGGGGAAGCCGATGGTGCGGCCGCGCTGGTCGCCCAGTTCGACCTTGCCCTCGATCTCCCATTGATGCCCCAACAGGCTGGCAGCCTCGCGGGCCCAGCCGTGGCGCAGCGCCTCGCGGATGCGGGTCGAGGAATAGATCTCGCCTTCGTGCGTCACCGGATCGAGCACAGAGACCTCGAAGCCGCGCCCCCTGCCCTCGGCCCGCAGCATCTCGACGTTGCCGCTGCGGCGGGCGCCGAAGGTGAAGTCGTAGCCGCAGACGACATGGCGTGCCCGCAGCCCCTTCGCGAGCACGTCCTCGATGAACGACGCCGCCGGCAGGGCCGCGAACGCCGCATCGAAGTGCTGGGCCAGCACCGCCTTCACGCCATGCTCGGCTAGCAGCCGCGTCTTGGCCGGCGCCAGCGTGAGCCGGAACGGTCCGGTGTCGGGCACGAAGAAGCCGCGCGGGTGCGGTTCGAAGGTGAAGGCGAGCAGCGGCGCGCCGAGTTCCCCGGCCTTCTCCTGCGCATGCGCGAGAAGCGCCTGGTGGCCGTGATGCACCCCGTCGAAATTGCCGAGCGCCACCACGCCGCCCGTCCACTCGGGCGGCACCGAACGCCAGTCGTCGAACACCGGAACCATGCGATCCGCTCAGGCCGCGTCGCGCCGCGGCACCAGCACGACGGCCTCGCCGTCGATCACCACCTTGTCGCCGTTCAGGCACTGGGTCTTCAGCGTGACGCGGCGGCGCTTCTCGTCGATGGCGGTGATGGTCGCGACGGCGGTGATCGTCTCCCCGACCAGGACCGGCGCCATGAAGTTCATGGTCTGGGAGATGTAGATCGCGCCCGGTCCCGGGAGCTTGGTGCCGATCACGGTCGAGATGAAGCTGCCGCTCAGCATGCCGTGCGCGATGCGCTGGCCGAACCGCGTGGTGCGGGCGAAGCCATCGTGCAGGTGGATCGGGTTGGTGTCGCCGGATACGCCGGCGAAGGCCACGATGTCGGCGTCGGTCACGGTCTTGCCGAACATCGCCGACATGCCGGGCTTGAGGTCTTCCAGGAACAGGCCGTTCATCGCGGCGAAGGCACTCGACACTTTGCTGATCTCCCCTGTTGGCGCGGTCCTCTTACCATGCGGCGGAGCCTGTGCCACAGTCCCGGTAAATGAGCGTTCACACGTCGACTGAAACAGAAACCGTCGCTCGCGTCCTCGGCGAAGCGACCCGCCGCCAATTCGGGGGCCCGGCAACCATCGAAGCCCTGTCCCGCCAGTCCGGCGGCGCCTCGCGCCAGACCTGGAGCTTCGATGCCGTGGTGAACGGCGAGCGCCACGCGCTGATCCTGCGCCGCGATCCGCCGGCCCAGGGCAAGACCGAGCGCGAACGCGCCATCGCCGTCGACCGCGCGACCGAGTTCCGCGTGCTGCGCGCGGCCCATGCGGCCGGGGTGCTCGCGCCAGAGCCGTTGTTCGAACTCACCCCACAGGACGGGCTGGGCGACGCCTATGTGATGCGCCGGGTCGGCGGCATCGCGATTGCCCGAAAGCTCCTGCGCGATCCGCCCTATGAGGCCGCGCGCGGCAGAATCGCGGGCCAGCTCGGCGGAATCCTGGCCCGCATCCATGCGACCGATCCCGCCACCCTGCCGCCCCTCGTGCGTCGCGAGGCGGCCGACCATATCGCCGAACTGCGCCGCTCGCTCGATGCGCTGGGTCAGCCGCAGCCGGTCTTCGAACTGGCCCTGTCGTGGCTCGACCGGCGCAAGCCCGCGCCGCTCGACCGGCCGGTGCTGGTGCATGGCGACTATCGCACCGGCAACTACCTGGTCGACGAGACGGGCGTGACGACGATCCTCGACTGGGAACTCGCCCATCTCGGCGACCCGGTGGAGGATCTGGGCTGGCTCTGCGTGAAGAGCTGGCGCTTCGGCGCGATCGACAGGCCGGCGGGCGGCTTCGGCAGCCGCGAGGAATTGTGGGCCGCCTACGAGCGGGCCGGCGGCGGCACAGTCGATCCGGTTCGCGCCCACTGGTGGGAAGTCTTCGGCACCGTCCACTGGGGCATCATCTGTCTCAACCAGGCCTGGAAGCATCTCTCGGGATCGATCAGGTCGATGGAGCATGCCTCGATCGGCCGGCGCGCCGTCGAGACCGAAGTCGACCTGTTGCAACTGCTGAAGCAGGGAGCCTGACCGTGGCCCAGGACCGCCCCACCGCCGCCGAACTTCTGGCCGCCATCGCCGACTTCCTGCGCGAGGAGGCGACCCCCGCGCTCGACCGGACCGAGCCGCGGCTCGGCTTCCAGATGCGGGTCGCCGTGAACTCCCTCGCCATCCTCGAACGCGAGGTGCGTCTCGGACCGGCCGCCGATGCACGCGAGCACGAGCGCCTGGTCGGACTGCTCGGCCGCGAAGCAACGCTCGACGAGCTGAACCGCAAACTGGCGCGCCAGCTGCGCACCGGCGAGCGCGACGAGAGCGACGCCGCCCTGATGACCCATCTCGAAGCCACCGTCGCCGACAAGATCGCCATCGCCAATCCGAAGTGGCGGTGATGCTTCGGCGCCCGCCGAACCATTGACCGTGGCGAGCGCGGACGGCCGGGCCTAGAGTTTGGGCATGACCACCGTGAACGCTCTCTCCGAAATCGCGGCCCTGATGGGCGACCCGGCGCGCGCCTCGATGCTGTCGTTGCTGATGGACGGTCGCGCGCACACCGCGTCGGACCTCGCGCACAATGCCGGTATCACCGCACAGACGGCGAGCGGTCATCTCGCACGCATGGTCGAGGCCGACCTGCTGGCGGCCCGCGCCCAGGGCCGCAACCGCTTCTATCGCCTGGCCTCGCCCGAGGTGGCGCACGCCATCGAATCGTTGATGGCGCTGGCCGGCACGCGGGCGACGCCGGCGTCGAAGAGCGCGGCGTGGCGGCGCGACCCCGATCTCCGCTTCTGCCGCACCTGCTACGATCATCTCGCCGGCCAGGTCGGCATCGCCGTCACCGATTCGCTCACCCGCCAGGGCCATCTCGAACCCAAGGGGCCACGCGACTGGCAGCTCACACCGTCGGGCGAATTGTTCTGCGGCAAGCTGGGTGTCGATCTCGGCGCGGCCCGCCAGGCCAGCACGCGCCACTTCGCTCGCCAGTGCCTCGACTGGAGCGAACGCCGGCCGCACATCTCGGGCGCCCTGGGCGCCGCCATCGCCGACACCTTCTTCCGACGCGGCTGGGCCGAGCGGCTGCGCCGCAGCCGCACCGTGCGCCTCACGGATTCAGGCCGCCGCGCCCTCGGCAGCCATTTCGGCGCGACGGTCTAAGCCTACCACCCCTGGAAGCGCGGCCAGGTCGTGGCGTCACCGGACGGCGTCACGGCGAGGTATGCCGGGTACTGCGCGCCGGTGGCGCAGGCGTGGTTGGGCAGGATGCGCAGCCGCGCGCCGATCGGGAAGCGCTCGACCAGGCCCGCATCGGCCGAGCCGTCGCGGCGCGCGACGATCCCATGTTCCTGATTGGCGCCCGAAACGATCAGCCCGTCGATCACATTGCCATCGACATCGCACACGGCGCCGTAGCCATAGTCGATCTTCTGGCGCTGGGTGCCGCGGTCGCGGCTCATCGCCATCCAGCCGGCATCGACGATCACCCAGCCCTTCTCGGGCTGATGGCCGATCACCGTCGTCAGCACCGAGAGCGCGACGTTCTCGGGCTTGCAGACGCCGACATTGGACATCACGAGATCGAAGAAGACATAGACGCCGGCCCGCACCTCGGTGACGCCTTCGAGATGCTGCGCGGCAATCGCGGTCGGCGTCGAGCCGATGCTGACCTCGGGGCAGGCGATGCCCGCGGCGCGCAAACGCTCGGCAGCGCGCACGCAAAGCGCCCGCTCCTGCTCGGCCAGCGCCTGCAGCGCCTCAGGCGTGTCGAGGTCGTAGGAGCTGCCGGCATGGGTCAGCACGCCCTTCACCGTGGCGCCGCCCGCCTGCAGCACCTGGCCGATCGCGATCAGCTCCGACGCCTCGGGCTGGACGCCCGAGCGATGGCCGTCGGAATCGATCTCGATCATGACCTCGAAGGTCTGGTTCGCTTCCCTGCCCTTCGCCACGACGGCCTCGGCCGCCGCTACCGAATCGACCAGCAAGGTCAGCGCGCAGCCCTTACGGATGAGGGCCAGCGCCCGGTCGAGCTTGTCCGGCACGATGCAGACCGCATAGAGCACGTCGCTGAAGCCCGCGGCGAAGAACTGCTCGGCCTCCTTCAGGGTGGAGACCGTGATACCCACGGCGCCCGCGTCCTGCTGGGCGCGCGCGACCTCGATGCACTTCGAGGTCTTCACATGCGGCCGCAGGCGCACGCCGAGCGCCGAGAGATGGCCTTGCAGGCGCGCGATGTTGCCCGCCATGCGAGCCTCGTCGATCACGGCGGCGGGAGTTTCGATTTCCATGAGGTTCATGACGGCACTTGGGTTTCGGCGAGCAGCTTCGTGTAGCCGGTGCCGTCGCCCGACGAGATCTTGGCGATCGACGAGGCCCGCAGGATCTTCTGGTCGCCCACCGTGAGGTAGATGTTGGTGAAGAGCAGGGTGCGCGTCTGGCGGATCAGCTCGGCGCGGCCCTCGACCCAGTCGCCGACCCGTGCGGGCGCCACGAAGTCGAAGGTCATGCTGACGGTTGGCAGGAACTTGCGCAGGCCGGCGAGATAGCCGCCGCCCATCGTGCCGACGAGATCGGCCACCATCATCATCATGCCGCCGTGCAGGCCGCCCGCCGGGTTGCACATGTTCTGTTGCACCCGGATCGCCAGCACGAACTCGTCGCGCGT
>CANIEC010000047.1 GCA_947466085.1 Rhodospirillales bacterium | reverse complement strand
GTCCATCGTCTCGGCCAGGCCCGAGAACTTGCCGATGTCGAGGTAGACCCAGCGCTTGCGGTCGCCCGCCGCCTTGCGCGAGACCAGCACAACCTCGCTCTGGATCACGCCGGCGTCGCCCACCATCGAACGGCCCGGCTCGATGATGACCTCGGGCATGCGGTTGCCGAAGTGGCGGACCAGCGCGCGGGTGACCGCGTCGCAATAGGCCTCGAGGCCGCTCACCTCGGCGCGATAGCGCGCCGGGAAGCCACCGCCCAGGTTGACCATGCGCAGGTCCACGCCCGCTTCGGCCAGCGCAAAGAACATCTGCGAGACCTGGGCCAGCGCCTTGTCCCACTGGTCGAGGTCGGTCTGCTGGCTGCCGACATGGAAGGAGATCCCGTAGGCGTCGAGGCCCCAGTCCTGCGCCTTGCGCAGCAGGTCCTTCGCCATCTCGGGCGCGCAGCCGAACTTCTTGCTGAGCGGCCACTCGGCGCCGCCGCAATCGACCAGCACGCGGCAGAACACGCGGGCGCCCGGCGCCACGCGGGCGAGCTTCTGCAGCTCCGCCTCGCTGTCGAAGGCGAACAGGCGCACGCCCTGCTGGTAGGCCCAGGCGATGTCCTTTTCCTTCTTGATGGTGTTGCCGAAGGAGACGCGGTCCATCGAGACGCCGGTCGCCTGGATCATCTCGATCTCGCCGCGGCTCGCGGTGTCGAACTTGGACCCCGCCGACGCCAGACGAGCCAGCACCTGTGCAGCCGGGTTGGCCTTCACGGCGTAGAAGATGTGCGCCGTCGGCAGCAGCTCGCGCATGCGGCGGAAATTGTTCTCGACCACGTCGAGGTCGATCACGAGGCAGGGGGTCTCGGGCTGCTGCTCGCGCAGGTAACGGAAAATACGCTCGGTCATCGCTGGGGGGTTCCCCGTCTGGATAGTCAGCTTGTCGGAAGAGATTAAACGACGACGTACGGCGCCAGGCGTGGCGCGATACGTCAGCCGATACTCGACTGAGCTAAGATCCGTTTATGCGGCTGAGCGAGGAAGGAGGCCCGAGCGAGGGTCGGGCAAATGACATAATAGCGGGGAACGCGCCCCGCGCGGTAAGCAACCATCTCAGAAGCTCCTTCCCGGACCCGGCTCGAAACCGGCACTGCCAAAAAGAACACTTTCCGTCGTTGCGTAACCACAGAGGGCCAGCGGCACGTGCGTTGGGCGTCTTGTATGAGTGCTATCTACAACTAATCGACCTGGTTACAAGCGGAATCTGCCCCGCCTCGATATTTTCAACCGCTCGTGACATCGGCACGACAGGCCCGCGTCAAACGCGCGGCACCGACGACCCCGGAAGCTTGATCGACGCGGCCAGCACGGTGAGCGGGACCAGCATCACGACGGAGCCGATCAGCGCGGCGCGGACATCGAAGTAGTTGGCGATCTTCCCCCACAGCAGCGCGCCCAGCACCATGGCGCCGAAGAACACCATCTGGTGGACCGCCATGCCGCGCGCGCGCATGTAGTTGGGCAGGATCATCTGCACCGAGGCGCCGTTGTTGGCGATGACGGTGATCCAGCAGGCGCCGTTGAGGGCGACGACGGCACCGACCACGAGCGGCGTCATGACGAGCGCCGCGACCAGGGTGGCGGCCGCCGAAACGCCCATCGCCCAGATGTTGGCCCGGTCGGCACCGAGCAGGCGGTTCACCGTCGGCAGCGTGAAGGCCGCGACGACCGCACCGATCCCGAACACGCCGTACAGGATGCCGAATGTGAACTCGTCGAGGCCCAGCTCGAAACGTCCGATCACCGGCAGCAGGGTGCCCATGGCGATGCCCGGCACGAAGAAGCAGAGGCCGCGGGCGAAGATCGCGCGGAGCTCGGCCGAGCCGCGGACGAAGGCGATGCCGGCGCGTGCGGCCTCCCCCAGGGTCTCGCGGCGCTGGGCGGCGCGCGCCTCGGCCGGCCGCTTCCAGGCCCGCATGGCCAGGATGACGCCGACATAGGTGAAGGCGTTGATGGCGAAGAGCAGGAAGACGCCGACCAGGCCCAGCAGGAGCTGGCCGATGACCGGGCCGATGGTGCGGGCGAGGTTGAAGCCGGCGCTGTTCAGGGCGATGGCCGGGCGCAGCTGCGGGCCGCTGACGATCTCGGGCACCACGGCGTGCCAGGCCGGCGCGTTCATGGCGTTGCCCAGCCCCATGCAGAAGGACAGCGCCAGCAGGTTCCAGTGGTTGAGCTGGCCCAGGAAGGCCAGCACCGCCATGGTCGCGGCCACACCCATCATCCAGACCTGGCAGCCCATGATGTAGCGGCGGCGGTCGAACCGGTCGGCCAGGATGCCGGCGAAGAAGCAGAACAGGAACATCGGCAGGGTGCCGGCGGCGGCCAGCAGGGCCACGAAGATCGGCTCCTGCGTCAGGCTGGTCATCTCCCAGGCGGCGCCCGTGGTCTGCATCCAGCCGCCGACGTTGGACATCAGGTTGGCGATCCACATCGCCAGGAAGGACCGGTTGGCGAGCGGAGCGAAGGCCGAGGGCGGCTTCGGCGGCCGCGCGGGCGCCGGCCCAGGGTTCGTCGGCTTCACCCGGCCAGCACCTTCTCGTAGATGCGGTGGGTCTTGTAGTGCACCCCGCCGACCGAGCGGATGATGTTGTTGGTCGCCTTGTTGTCCTCGAGGATCCAGCCCAGCTCGGCCGAGGTCTTGCCCAGCCGCTTGCCGTTGGCCCGCAGGGTATCGATGGCGATCATGGCGAGGCCGGCGCCCAGCAGCGGATGGTTGCGGAACTTCTTCTTCACCCCCATCAGCGGCACCCGCGTGCTACCGACACCGGCGATCTTGAGGCGCCACAGCAGCTTGGCGAGATTGATGGGCCCCAGCCTGCCGTCGAACTCCGCGACCGCCTCGTAGAGGTTGGTGAGCGCCACGATGAAGGCCACGCTCTCGTCGTCGACGTCCACGAACACCGCGAGCTCGGGCACGATCACCGGGCCGAAGGCCTTGGAGGCGTGGTCGATCTCGGCCTGGGTGAACGGCACGAAGCCCCAGTTGTCGCTCCAGGCGTCGTTGAAGATGCCGACCAGGGTGCGCACCTCGGCATCGAACATCTTCATGTTGGCCGTGCGCACCTTGACCCGGCCTTCGAGGCCGCCGCGCTTCAGCAGCTTGGCGCCGATCGTCTCGGGCGCGTTCTGGACGTCGTAGTCGTAGGAGAAGACGTCCTTGGCCTTCGCGTAGCCGCAGGCCTCGACCCTCGGCCCGGCATAGGGCGGATCGTAGGGCACCAGCAGGACGGGCCGGCTGTCGAACCCGTGGATCAGCAGGCCCACCTCCTCGTTGACCGAGAGGCTGAACGGGCCGGTCACGTGCTTCATGCCCTTGGCCAGCAGCCATCCCTCGGCCGCGGCGAACAGGGCGGCGAAGATCGCCGGATCATCCTCGGCGTCCAGGCAGCCGAAATGGCCGGTGCTGTCGTTGTACCGCTCGAGATGGGCGCGATCGATCTGGGCGGAGATGCGGCCGACCACCTTGCCGGCCCGCCGCGCCAGAAAGAACCGAACCTCGACATGCTCGAACAGCGGATTCTTGCCCGGCGTGAAGGCTTCCCGGCGCTCGAGATCGAGCGGCGCGACATATCCCTTGTGGCCGGCATAGAGACGCTTTGGCAGCGCGATGAAGGCGTTCAGGTCGGCCTTGGACTCGACCGGGGTGACGATGGTGTCGAACGAAGCCATTGACGCCTCAGGCTGCCAGGGCGGAGGGCGCGCCGCCGTTGAACACGATGCGGCCGTCGGGTTCGCAGCCCGTGCCGTCGGCCTTGAGCGCGCGGATGTCGAGGCTGATCCGCCAGCCCGCGGTCTCGCGCTCGATGGCGATCAGGTGATAGCGCGCGCGGCCGTACTTGCTTTCCGGAGCGGCCGACGCCGAGGTGACGCCGACCACCGGAATGGCGCCCTGCGGGCCCGCGATGCGCGCGACTTCGCTGCGATGGTTGTGCCCGTGCAGCACGATCTCGCAGCCGACCCTGCGGATCATCGCCTGGAAGGCGGCGGCATCGGTCAGACGCTTGAAGCGCGACTCGGTGGTGAGCGGCGGATGATGGATCATCACGACGCGGCACAGGCCTTCCCGGCCGAGGTCGGCCAGCAGCTTTTCGGCGGCGGCGATCTGGGCGTCGCCCAGGGTGCCGGTCGCCAGCAGCGGCGGCTTCGGGACGCCGCTGTTCAGCCCGACCAGCGCCACCGGCCCGCGCCGGCGCAGGGTGGGAAACACCTTGAAGTCGGCGGCCGGCGGCTGGCCGTCGCCCGCGATGTAGGCGCCCCACTGGCCCAGACTCTCGCGCCACTGCGTGGCGACGTAGACGTCATGGTTGCCGGGAATGACCGTGACCCGGTCGGGCGTGTCGAGGGTCGCCAGCCATCCCGAGGCGCGGGCGAATTCATCGGGCAGCGAGATGTTCACGAGATCGCCGGTCAGCGCGATATGGTCGGGCTTGTGCGCCTTTATGTCGGCCACGATGCCGGCCAGCGCCTCGGGGCGATGGAGCTGCACGCGATGGCGCCACCAGTTGAAATACCCGGTGGCGCGCTTGCCCAGCAGATCTACGGCGCGCGCCTGCTGCATCGGCAGATGCGGATCGGACAGATGCGCGAGGGTAAACATGGCGGATGCGCCCCTAGCGGGCGCCGCCCACCACGCGGAGCGTGCGGTCCTCGAGGACGCCGAGCTGGCGGCCGATGCCGGTCATGACCTCGATCATGTGCTCCAGCTGTTCCTTGGTGTGCACCGCGCAGACCGAGCAGCGCAGCAGCGAGACGCCGTTGGGCGTCGCGGGCGGGATGGCCACGTTCACGTAGATGCCGGCATCGAGCATCGCCCGCCAGAAGCCGATGGCGGTCATGGGGTCGGGCAGGTGCACGCCGACCACCGGCCCGTGCTGGGGCCCAAGCTTGAAGCCCTTGGCGGCGAGGCCCTCGTAGAGCGTGGAGACGTTGGACCAGAGCTGCGTGCGCAACTCGGGCTTGGCCTTCACGACCTTCAGTGCCTGGCGCACCGAGGCCACGATCGACGGCGGCAGCGAGGCGGTGAACATGTAGGAGCGCACCGTGACGCGCAGGATGTCGAAATCGGGATCGTCCGAGACGCAGTAGCCGCCGATCGCACCCAGGGTCTTCGAGAAGGTACCGACGATGAAGTGGCAGTCGTCGAGAACGCCGGCCGATTCGCACAGGCCGCGGCCATTGTCGCCCAGCGCGCCCAGCGAATGGGCCTCGTCGACGATCACGTAGGCGCCGTACTTCTTGCAGACGTCGATGAACTCACGCAGCGGCGCGCTGTCGCCCAGCATCGAATAGATGCCTTCCAGCACGACCACGCGGTTGCCCGGACGGTCGCCCAGCCGGCGCAGGCGCGCCTCCAGGCTGGAGGGATCGTTGTGCTTGAAGCGCACGACTTCGGCCTGCGTCATCTTGCAGGCGTCGTAGATCGAGGCGTGGCTGTCGGCGTCGATCAGGAGCTGGTCGCCCTCGCCCGCCAGGGTCGAGATCAGGCCGAGATTGGCCTGGTAGCCGGTCGTGAAGACCATGCAGTGCTTCTTGCCGTAGAACTCGGCGATCTCCTGCTCGAGCGCCACATGCTCGCTGTAGCTGCCGTTGGCGATGCGCGAGCCGGTCGTGCCGGTCCCCTCCGCACGGATCGCCTCGATGGCGGCCTCCATGCAGCTCGGGTCGAAGGTCAGGCCGAAATAGTTGTTGGTGCCGACCAGCAGCATCTTGCGGCCGTTGATGATCGCTTCGGTCGGCGACAGCACCCGCTCCATGCGGATCTGGAACGGGTCGTAACCGGTGGTCCGAACGTCCCGATAGGCCTCGAGCAGGCCCGCATGCCGGTCGAAAAGGCCCATGGCTAACGCCGGGCGCAGAGCTTCTGGATGGTGTCCGCGAGCTGGTCGACGGTATGGATCTCGGCCACGACATTCATGGGAATCGAGATGTCGAAATGATCCTCGAGCTCCATGACCATGTCCATGATGGCGAGCGAATCGATGGTCAGGTCCTTGGCGATCACCGTGTCGCCCGTGATCGGCCGCTCACCGGTCTGGAACGGGACGAGGTGACGACAGATTTCACGAATGACTTCACCGCGCGACTGGCCGCTGACGCGGGCGCGTTCGAGGGTATCGGTCATGCCGTCAGTTTCGACGATCATTTGATGGGCAGTGCGCAAAACGCTCTCCAGCGCCCGGGGGTGGGCGGTCACCTTGTGCCAGAAACAGTGATTCCGAGTGAAATGACAAATTGTTACGCCGTGTTTCACGCGTCCTATAGCCAGTGCTTCGCGCGATACCACAAGATCGTGTCCCGGAAGCCGGACGTGAGGTCATAACGGGGCTGGAAGCCGATCGCTGCGGCCAGCCGCCGGTCAGGGGCCGACCAGTCGGGATGGAAGATCTCGTTGACCTTCCCCCGGGTCAGGATCTGGGCGCCGGCCCCCAGCGCCTGCCGCAGCTCGTTCCAGGTGGCGATACTGGCCATGACGCCCCGGGGCACGGCGAGGCGCCATGTCCGCCGGCCCAGCGCTTCGCCCGCCGCCGCAGCCATGTCGCGATAGGTGTAGGTCCGCCCGTCGTCGATTTCGTAGGTCGAGTTCGGGGGCGGCCGCTCGACGCTCAGGGCCAGCGCCTCGGCCAGGTCCGAAACATGGATGAGCGACAGGCGCGCCGCCGGCATGCGTGGCTGGGGCGCAATACCTGAGTTGATGGCTCGGAAATAGGCCAGCGTTTCGCGGTCGCCCGGCCCATAAACCGCCGGTGCCCGGATGATCGTCCAGGGGCCGCTGCGGTTGGAGACGACTGCCTCGCCCGCGCGCTTGCTCGCTCCGTAGGCAGAAAGCTGCGGCTCACGCGCGGCCAGCGAGGACAACAGGACCATGTGGGCGTCGGGCACCAGCGCCGACAGGAGCGCCGCACTGTCCCGGTTGACCGGCAGGAAGTCCCGGTCGGCCTTCGCCTTGATCAGCCCGGCGGCATGGACCACCGCATCCGCCCCGTCGACGAGCTGGCGCAGGGCGGATTCGGAGGAGAGGTCGCCCAGCACGAGATCGGCATCGACGCCGGCCAGCGAGGGCAGCGGGGACCAGCGGCGGACCAGCAGACGCAGGCGCCAGCCGCGACGTGCGAGCGCCGCCACGAGATGCGGTCCGACGAAGCCGGTGGCCCCGGTGACGGCGACCAGCTTGCCCATGGCGAGCGGTCAGGCCGCTTCGGGCTTCGGCGCGTAGAGGCCGGCGAGGTAGTTGGCCTTGGTCCGGGCGCGCGACAGCTTGCCGGACGAGGTGGTCGGCAGGCCCATGGTCGGTGGCACCAGCGCCACGTCGCAATCGACGGCGATCGCCTCGCGCACCGCGCCCGCCACCTCGCGCGCCAGCGACGCGCGCGCCTCGTCGCCCGACACGCGCGCCAGCACGGCCACGACCACGCGCTCGCCTTCGCCGGTATCGATCGAGAAGGCCGCCGCATCGCCGTTCTTCACGACGCGCTTGGCCTCGACCGCCCATTCGATGTCCTGCGGCCAGACGTTGCGGCCGTTGACGATGATCAGGTCCTTGGCGCGGCCGGTGACGACGATCTCGCCATCCAGCATGTAGCCGAGGTCGCCGGTATCGAGCCAACCGTCCACCAGGACCTCGCGGCTGGCCTCGGGTTCGCCGAAGTAGCCCGGCATCACGCTGGGGCCGGACACGAAGATGCGGCCGACCTCGCGATCGGCCAGCACGGCGCCGTCGGGACCGCGCACTTCGAGGCGATGGCCCGGCAGCACGCGGCCGCAGATCACGAAGCGGCGTGCGCGCTGATGATCGCCTGGATCCGCTGCCGGCACCGCGCGCTGTGTCTCGGCCAGCGCCGTGCGATCCACGGTATCGGTGCGCACCGCGGTGTCGTGCGGGCAGAAGGTGATGGCGAGGCAGACCTCGGCCATGCCGTAGCTCGGGATGAAGGCGGTCCTGTCGAAGCCGTAGGGTTCGAACGTCGAAGCGAAGCGCTCCAGCACGTCGGCCCGTACCATGTCGCCGCCGATGCCGGCATGCCGCCAGCAGCGCAGATCGAGATCGGGCGGCACCTGGGCCGCACCGCGCCGCACGGCGAGGTCGTAGCCGAAGCTCGGACTGTAGGAGATGGTGCTGCGGTTGCGCGAGATCAGGTTCAGCCACTGCATCGGCCGGCGGGCGAAGTCGCGCGGCGTCAGGTAGTCGATCGAGAGCTGGCTGGCCAGAGGTCCCATCAGGAAGCCGATCAGCCCCATGTCGTGATAGAGCGGCAGCCAGCTTATGGCGCGATCGCCTTCGACGACGTCGAGGCCGGCCGGGCCGACCATGCCGGCGAGATTGGCCATCAGCGCGCGCTGGGTGATTTGCACGCCGTGCGGATGACGCGTGCTGCCGGACGAAAACTGGATGTAGCACAGCTCATCGGCGCCGAGCGGCCGCAGATCGACCGGCTTTTCCGGCAGCGAATGGAGCGCCTCCATGCCGCCATGGAGGCGGATGGCGGGGAATTCCCGCGCCGCGTCGGCGAGATAGCCCGCGAGATCGTCGAGGCCGACGGCAGCGACCGCCCCGGAGGCGGCAAACTGGCGGCGGAGCTGGTCGAGGTAGGCGTCCTTGCCGCCAATGCCGACCGGAATGGAGACCGGCACGGGCAGCAGGCCCGCATACTGGGCCCCGAAGAACGAGTCGAAGAAACCCGGCCAGGTGTCGGCTGTGATCAGGATGCGTTCGCCGCGCGCAAACCCGGCGCCGATCAGCTTGCGGGCGACCACATGCGCCCGGTCGCGGATCTCGCGCCACGGCAAGGCCGAGAGTTGCTCGCCCTTGGCATTATAAAAGGTCACCCCCGTCTCACCCTTCGCCGCATAGTCGAGCATCGCGGGCACCGAGGTGAAGCCGGCGCGATGAAGGGGCAGCGTGGAATGGCGGGTGGGCAGCATTTTCATCGGAAGGCGGGTCTCCTAGCAGAGGGGTCGGGACCCCTCAAGACGGGCACCGCCGGCCGCCCGGCCCAAGTTGACACACCCGGACCCCGGTAAGATAGTGCCCGCCCCTCGCCAAAACCCGGAGTTTCCATCCCGGAATCGTCGGATCGGCGAGGTTTTTTGGTTTTTGAGGGAGGCTCGCTGTGATTACGGCTGTGATGCCGACGTACGGTCGCAAGGACGTCGTGTTCGAACGCGGAGAGGGTAACTATCTCTACGCGGTGGACGGCCGACGTTACCTGGACTTCACGTCCGGTATCGCCGTGAACGCGCTGGGCCACTGCCATCCCTACCTGGTCAAGGCGCTGACCGAGCAGGGCTCCCGGCTCTGGCACACGTCGAACCTGTTCCGGGTCGGCAACGGCGAGAAGCTGGCGCAGCGGCTGGTCGAGAATTCGTTCGCCGACACGATGTTCTTCTGCAACTCCGGCGCGGAAGCCATCGAGGGCGGCATCAAGCTGATCCGCAAGTATCAGTACATGAACGGCCAGCCCAAGCGGTACAAGATCATCTGCTTCCAGGCAGCGTTCCACGGCCGCCTGCTGAACGCGCTCGCCGCCACCGGCAACGAGAAGTACCTCGAAGGCTTCGGCCCGCCGGCCCCCGGCTATCGCCATGCGCCGCTGAACAACACCAACGTCGTCCGCGACATGATCGACGACGAGACCGCCGGCATCCTGGTCGAGCCGATCCAGGGCGAAGGCGGCATTCGTGCGACGACCACGCAGTTCCTGAAGGACCTGCGCGGCATCTGCGACGAGTTCGGCCTGCTGCTGTTCTACGATGAAATCCACACGGGTTTCGGCCGGACCGGCAAGCTGTGGGGCTACGACTGGTCGGGCGTGAAGCCCGATGTCGCGGCGATCGCCAAGGGCATGGGCGGCGGCTTCCCGATCGGCGCCTTCATGGCGACCGAGAAGGCGGCAGTCGGCATGGTCCCCGGCACGCACGGCTCGACCTATGGCGGCAACCCGCTGGCCACCGGCGTCGCCAATGCCGTGCTCGACGTGCTGCTGGCGCCCGGCTTCATCGAGGACGTGCGCGAGAAGGGCGAGTACCTGAAGGGCAAGCTCGAGGAACTCTGCCAGAAGCATCCCACGGTGTTCGTCGAGCAGCGCGGCATGGGTTTCCTGCAGGGCCTGCAGTGCGCCCCGTCGGTGCCGGCAGGCGACATGGTCAACAAGCTGCAGTCGCTGGGACTCCTGGTCCCGCCGGCCGGCGAGAACGTGATCCGCATCTTCCCGGCCCTGATCGCCGACAAGGCGGCGCTGGACGAGGGCATCGCGATTCTCGGACAGGCAGCGGAGTCCTTCGAGGCGGCGTCCAAGGCCGCCGAGTAGGCGCCATGGCAACGCCCAAGCATTTCCTCGACCTCGACCAGGTCGATCCCGGGACGCTTCGCCAGATCCTCGATCACGGCAAGGCGATGAAGAAGGCGCGGACCAGCGGCGGGCACGACCAGCCTCTGGCCGGCAAGACCCTCGCCATGATCTTCGAAAAGCCCTCGACACGCACCCGCGTGTCGTTCGAGGTCGGCATGCGCGAACTCGGCGGCCAGACGATCATGCTCGGCCGCACCGATACTCAGCTCGGCCGCGGCGAGACCATCGCCGACACCGCGCGCGTGCTCAGCCGCTACGTCGACATCATCATGATGCGCACCACCGTCGAGGAGAAGCTCCTCGAGATGGCGAAGTATGCGACCGTGCCGGTGATCAACGGGCTCACCGACAAGACCCATCCGTGCCAGCTGATGGCTGACGTCATGACCTACGAGGAGCATCGCGGTCCCATCCGGGGCAAGTCGGTGGTCTGGTCAGGCGATGGCAACAACATGGCGACGTCGTGGATCCATGCCGCCGTGCAGTTCGACTTCGAGCTGCGCATCGCCTGCCCGCCCGAGCTCACGCCCCCGGCGGACGTGGTGCAGTGGGCGGAGAAGTCGAAGGGCCGCATCTCGATCGGCCACGACCCGGGCTCGATGGTGAAGGATGCCGACTGCGTCGTTACCGACACCTGGGTGTCGATGGGCGATGAGGATCCCGACAGCCCGAGCGCCGCGCGACGCCACAATTTGCTGCGCTCGTATCAGGTCGACAAGCACCTGATGAAGCAGGCCAAGAAGGACGCGATCTTCATGCACTGCCTGCCCGCGCATCGCGGCGAGGAAGTGACCGCCGAGGTGATCGACGGTCCGCAGTCGGTCGTGTTCGACGAGGCCGAGAACCGCCTGCACGCCCAGAAGAGCATCCTGGCCTGGTGCCTGTCTTGAGTTCGCCATCGGAAGGACCTCCTTCCGATGACCGGGACCGCGTCCTTCCTTTCCAGCTGGACGCGCTCGGTGTGCGCGGCCGGCTGGTCCGGCTGGGCCCCGTCCTTGACGAAGTGATCGAACGCCACGGCTATCCCTTGGCCGTGGCGCGGCCGCTCGCAGAGTCGATGGTGCTGTGCGCCACGCTCGCCACCTCGCTGAAATACGACGGCATCTTCACCCTGCAGATCAGCGGCGACGGGCCGATCCGCCTGCTCGTCACCGACCTCACCAGCGACGGTGCGCTGCGCGGCTACGCGCAGTTCGATTCCTGGAAGCTCGCGATTGCGCTGGGCAGCGGCAACGAGGACGTTCCCGACGGCTATATCCCCAAACTGTTCGGCCAGGGCCGCCTCACCTTCACCGTCGATCAGGGCCAGTATACGGAGCGCTACCAGGGAGTCGTGCCGCTCGAGGGCGCGACGCTCGCGGACTGCGCCCACACCTATTTCCGCCAGTCCGAGCAACTGCCGACCGGCATAAAGATCACGGCACGCCGCGATGACACGGACGGCGGGCACCGCTGGCATGCTGCCTCCCTCATGGTGCAGCAGATGCCCGAGTTCGACGCCGGCCGGATGGACATCGATGCCGAGCAGCGCGAGGACGACTGGCGCAAGGCCGTGATCCTGATGGCCTCGGCCACCGAAAAGGAAATGCTCGATCCGGCGCTTCCCGGCACCACTCTGCTCCATCGCCTGTTCCATCAGGAGCAGCCCCGCGTTTTCGAGCGCCGCCCCTTCGCAGCCCGCTGCCGCTGCAGCCGCGAGCGCATCGACAACGTGCTGCGCTCGATCCGGCGCGAGGAACTGGGCGATCTGCGCGACAAGACCGGCCGCGTCTCGGTGAAATGCGAGTTCTGCTCGACCGAATACACCTACGACGACAGCGATCTCGACCGCGTTTACGCGCCAGCCGCCGAGGAACCCGATCAGTCGAAGAGCGGCTTGTCGTAGAACACCGACCATTTGATGTCGGCGTAGTCGAGAACCGGACCGCAGCGTGTGAAGCCGGAACGTTCATAAACTTTCCAGGCCGCGTAGTGACGGTCGCCGGTCTCCAGCACCAGACGCTTCAGCCCCTCGGCGCGCGCCATCGCCTCGATGCGCGCCACGATCTGCTCGCCGATCCGGCGGCCACGATGGCTCGGCCGCGTGTACATGCGCTTCACCTCGCCGATGCCGCCCTCGTGCCGCTTCAGTGCCCCGCAGGCCACCGCCGCGCCGCCGTCGCGGGCGACGAAGACCGTGGTGTCGGCATCCGCCATCTGCTCCACGGTGAGGTGATGGCAGTGTTCGGGCGGCGTCAGTTCGAGCAGGACGGCGTTCAGTTCGGCGACGAGCGTGCGGACCTCGTCCTGCAGCGGTGTTTCGACAGTGAGCGTGACGGACATCGGCACGTTGAGTTCAGATCATTACGGTTTTGGCAGCGTAGAGATTAGTTCTTCCAATGTGGCCACGAGGCGCGGCACGTCTTCCTGCATGGTCTTCCAGATTTCGTCGAGGTCGACCTTGCCGTATTCATGAGCGATGATGTTGCGCATACCAATGATGTCCTTCCATGGGATCGCCGGATAAGCTTCTTGCGTCTCCAAGGATATGCGGCGAGCGGCTTCGCCAATTAGCTCGAGAACGCGTTCGAGCGAGCGCAGGAAGCCCCTATCCCTATCGAGGTCCACACGCTTTCGACCGCGGGCGAAAGCCATCGCCTCGCGCGCGAAAACCAGCATGTCGAAGAGCGATGCTCGGTCTTCGATCTCAGGCGGCATAAAGCGGCCGCCGGTGGCGCCTGATCGTGGCGAGTCTGTAGGGATTGGTGACGTTACGTTCCTGCACCAGGTCGACCGGTCGGCCGAACAATTCGGCCAGCTCTCGATGCAGGCGCGCAACATCGAACAAGCTCCAATCGGCATCGGGGGCGTACTCGACCAGCAGATCGACATCGCTGTCCGGTCGGGCATCCCCACGCGCCTGCGAGCCGAACAGTGTCAGCTTGCGGATCTTCCAGCGCCGGCACAGTGCGTCGAGCTTGTCCAACGGCGGGGGGACGAACAAGGCCATGCCGCCATCATAGCACTTGGCCGTCGCCCCCCCAACTCGTTGCCTAGCCGTTCGGCATCAGCACCTGCCGCACCGTCGCCACGTCCTGCAGCCGGTCGAACCCTTCGTTGAGCTGATCGAACCCAATGCGCTGGCTGACCATGCGGTCGACCGGCAGCTTGCCCTGCTGGTAGAGCGCGATGAAGCGCGGGATGTCGCGCACCGGCACGCAGCTCCCCATGTAGGAGCCCTTGATCGTCTTCTCCTCGCTGACGAGGCCGCTCTGCTTGAACGCGAAGTCGGCGGCGATCGGCGAGAGGCCGGCCGTTACGGTCGTGCCGCCCCAGCGCGTGACGAGATAGGCAGTCTCCATCGCCTTGATGGTGCCGGCGAGATCAAAGGCATAATCGACACCGCCGTTGGTGAGATCGCGCACCTGCGTGACATGGTCGACATCCTTGGCATTCACCGTGTCCGTCGCGCCGAGCTGACGTGCAAGACCGAGCTTCTCGTCGGAGAGATCGATGGCCACGATGCGGCCCGCGCCTGCGAGCACGGCGCCCATCAGGCCGCTGAGGCCGACGCCGCCCAGGCCGACGATGGCCACCGAACTGCCCGGCTCGATCTTGCCGGTGTTCACGACCGCGCCGACGCCCGTGACGACGGCGCAACCGAACAACGCCGCCACGTCGAGCGGCAGGCTGCGGTCGATCACCACGATCGAGCCGCGGTCGACCACGGCATATTCGGCGTAGCAGGAGACGCCGGAGTGATGGTTCACCGGCTTGCCGTCCATGTGCAGGCGGTGATGGCCGGAGAGCAGCTGCCCCGCCGCGCGCGGGCTGATCGAGCGCTCGCAGATGTAGGGGCGGCCTTCGAGGCAACGCCGGCAGCGGCCGCAACTCACGTTGAAGGTGAAGCAGACATGGTCGCCCACCTTCACGTCGTGCACGCCCGCGCCCACTTCGACGATCTCGCCCGAGCCTTCGTGGCCCAGCACGATCGGCACGGGGCGTGGCCGGTCGCCGTTGATCAGCGACAGGTCGGAATGGCAGAGGCCACCGCCGCCCACCTTGACCAGCACTTCGCCCTCGCCCGGCGGATCGAGATCGACCTCGACCACGTGGATGGGCTTGGACTTCGCGAAGGGGCGGGGCGCGCCGCAGGTGGTGAGAACGCCGGCCTTCATTTTCATCAGGCTATTCCTCCGTCGACCCGGACCAGCGATCCCGTGGTGAAACTCGATTTGTTCGAGGCGAGATAGAGAGCCGCGGTCACGATCTCTTCCGGCTGACCGCTGCGCTTCAGCGCCGCCGTCGGATTGGCCTTGTGCTCCTCAGGCCACGCCTTCGAGACATCGGTCAGGAAGCGGCCGGGCGAGATGGTGTTCACCCGCACCTTGGGCCCGTATTCGAAGGCGAAGGCCTCGGTGAGCGCGTTGAGCGCCGCCTTGGCGCCGGCATAGGGGGCGATCTGCGGCCGCGGGCGCAGGGCGCCGGCGCTGGAGACGTTGATGATCGAGCCGCCGTCGCCCTGGGCCATGCGGCTGCCGACCAGCGACATCAGCCGGAACGGCGCCTTGAAGTTCAGGGACACGATGCGGTCGAAGAGCTGTTCGGAAGTTTCGAGCGACGAGGGCGCCAGCGGCGAGGAGCCGGCATTGTTCACCAGCACGTCGACCTTGCCGAAGGCGGCATAGGCGGCGTCGACCAAGCCGTCGAGTTCCTGCCAGTTGGCGACGTTGCAGGCATAGGTCGCGGCCTTGCGGCCCATCGCCCGGACCTCGGCGGCGACCTTGTCACAGGTCTCCAGCTTTCGGCTGGTGATGAAGACATCGGCGCCGTGCGCGGCGAAGGCCTTCACCATTTGATAGCCCAGCCCACGGCTGCCCCCGGTGACGAGGGCAACCTTGCCGGAAAGATCGAAGTAGTTGGTGCTCATGGCGGCGATCCCACCACAGTCTCCTGCCGAAGGCGAGGCCGGCCGCAGAAGGGATCGCGCCAGGCGGAAGAACGGGGACCGCTACTCGAGCTTGACGCCCAGATCCTTGACCAACGGAATCAGCTGCTTCTTCAGATTCTCGTAGTCGGCCGAGATCTCGACGTGGCCGAGCGGCAGGTCGCGCAGGCCGAAGCTCTCCATCATCTTGCGGCCCCCTTCCGACTGCGCCGCTTCGATCCAGAGAGCCGACAGTTTGGCCACGATATCCTTGGGCGTCCCAGCCGGTGCCGCCAGCACGAGATACCCATAGATACGGAATGCTGGGTGATCGTAGCCCTGCTCGACCATTGTCGGCACATTGGGAAGCAGCGGCGCGCGCGCCGGGCCAGGAATGCCGATTGGCCGGATGACGTCCTTTTCGAGGAGCGGCCTCATCGCCTGGTAGCTGCCCATGGCGACCTGAAGCGAGCCCGCGTTCATGTCCTGCCACATCGGTCCCTCACCGCGGTAGTGGACCGGCTCCATCTTGAGATCGTAGAGCACGTTGAGCTGCTGACAAACGATATGAGCCGCCGAGCCGGCCGCCCAGGTGCCGAAGCTTGTCTTGTTCGTCTTCGCCCAGGCGACGAACTCCTTGACGTTGGTGGCCGGCACCGACTTGTGAACCGCCAGCGGCAAAGCGCCGGAGTTCGTGCCGGCGACAAGGGTGAAGTCCTTGTCAGGATCGAAACCGAGATTGGCATAGAGCACCCTGCCCTGAACGAGCGTGCTCGAGACCGTGTGCAGGAAGGTGTAGCCATCGGCTGGCTCCTTGGAGACCTGCGCGGCGCCAATGTTGCCGCCGGCACCTGGCTTGTTCTCGATGATGAACTGCTGCCCCGTCTTCTGAGCCGCATACTGCGCGAACGTACGGGCAATGGCATCGGTCAAGCCGCCCGGGGGAAAGTTCACCACGATCGTAACGGGCCGGTTCGGCCAGTTCTGCGTCGCGCGAGCACCTGATGAGAGGGCAATCCCGCCAAGGCCCAGCGCGCCCGCGCCCGCGCCCGCGCCCGCGCCCAGAATGAAATGTCGCCGATTTCTCTGAATCATCACCATTCGCCTCCCTGCGACGTGTTTGTTTTGAGAGAGTCTCCCTTGTCGCATGGCTGATATGGTTATTCGGCATATCTCGACCAATAGGCCAACGAAAATAATCCTGTTGCATAACGTATGTAACTTTTAGATGGCTTCTTGCATCCCGGCACGTGACTTGCTTTCAACGCTTGGGCATGAGGACGCATGAGTATCCAAGTCGCGCTTCATCATCGAACGACCTATTCATATGACCGGCTGGTGGCGCTGGGACCGCAGGTCGTGCGCCTGCGTCCGGCGCCGCATTCGCGCACGCCGGTGCTGTCCTATTCGCTGAAAGTCTCGCCCGCCGAGCATTTCATCAACTGGCAGCAGGACCCGCAGGGCAACCACCTGGCGCGGCTGGTGTTTCCGGAAAAGACCCGGAAGTTCGAGGTCACGGTCGACCTGGTGGCCGACATGTCGGTCATCAACCCGTTCGACTTCTTCCTGGAGCCGTCGGCCGAGACCTGGCCCTTTGCCTACGACGCCGCGCTGGCCGAGGAGATCGCGCCTTTCCGCAAGCTGGAGCCGCTGGGACCGCGGCTCTCGGCCTGGCTCGCCAAGGTGGACCGCAAGCAGCAGCGCACCATCGACTTCGTCGTCGGCCTGAATGCCCGCCTGCAGCAGGAGATCGGCTACATCGTCCGCCTCGAGCCGGGCGTTCAGACCTGCGAGGAAACGCTCGAGCGCGCCAAGGGCTCGTGCCGCGACACCGGCTGGCTGCTGGTCATGATCCTGCGCCACCTGGGCTTCGCCGCGCGCTTCGCCTCGGGCTACCTGATCCAGCTCGTCGCCGACGAAAAGCCGCTTGATGGGCCCGAGGGCCCCACGCACGACTTCACCGACCTTCATGCCTGGTGCGAAGTCTACCTGCCGGGTGCCGGCTGGATCGGCCTCGACCCGACCTCCGGCCTGCTGACCGGCGAAGGCCACATCCCGCTCGCCTGCACGCCCGAGCCGTCGAGCGCGGCCCCGATCGAGGGCGCCCTCGAGAAGGCCGAGGTCGCGTTCGAGCATGCGATGACGGTGACGCGCGTGCGCGAGACGCCGCGCACCACCAAGCCCTATACCGAGGAGCAATGGGCGACCCTGCTCAAGGTCGGCGAAGCGATCGAACGCGACATCGGCAAGCACGACGTGCGCCTCACCATGGGTGGCGAGCCGACCTTCGTGTCGGTCGACGACATGGACGGACCGGAATGGAACACACTGGCGCTGGGCCCCGAGAAGCGGCGGCTGGCGGGCGTGTTGTTCCGCAAGCTCGCGCAACGTTTCGCGGCCGGGCCGCTGCTGCATTTCGGTCAGGGCAAATGGTATCCCGGCGAGCAGCTGCCGCGCTGGGCGCTCGGCTGCTACTGGCGCAAGGACGGCGAGCCGATCTGGCGCAACCCGCAGCTCTATGCGCTGGAGTCGAAGCCGGCCGGCGCCACCGTCGAGGCCGCGCACCGCTTCGCGCTTGCCTTCGCGCAACGCCTGCAGCTCGATCCCGACTATCTTTTCCCCGCCTACGAGGACACCTGGTACTACCTCTGGCGCGAGCGGCGCCTGCCGAGCAACGTTCTCGTCGACGAAGCCAAGGTGAAGGACCCGCTGGAGCGCGAGCGTCTGGCCCGCGTCTTCGAGAAGGGGCTCGAGAGCTCGGTTGGTTATGTGCTGCCGGTCATCAGGGATCACAATGGGCGCGACCATAACGGGCGCGGCAACGGTCACGGCCATGCGCCGCGCTGGAAGAGCGGTCCGTGGTTCCTGCGCTCCGAGAAGTGCTACCTGATCCCCGGTGATTCGCCGATCGGCTACCGCCTGCCGCTCGATTCTCTGCCCTGGGCGGCGCCCGGCGACACAGACATCATCGTGCAACCCGATCCGATGGCACCGCATCCCGACCTGCCGCCGCTCGATGCCTTCCGGCGCGCGCCGGTGCTGCGCCGCCAGGACCCGGGACTCACGGGCGATGCCACCGGCGATGCCGAAGCGCGCCGCGAGGCGTGGCGACGCGCGCTGGCGCCGAACACGGGACTTGGCCCCACCGTCGGCGCGTCGGCGGCCGGCATCGTGCGTACCGCGATGGCCTTCGAGCCGCGCGACGGTCATCTCCATGTCTTCATGCCGCCGACCGAACGCATGGAGGATTATCTCGACCTGGTGGCCGCGCTCGAGGACACGGCCGAGGAACAGGGCCAGCCGATCTTCATCGAGGGCTACACGCCGCCCGGCGATCCGCGGGTCCTGCACTTCAGCGTCACGCCCGACCCCGGGGTGATCGAGGTCAACATCCATCCCTCCGCGACCTGGACCGAGGTCGTCGAACGCACGGAGATCGTCTACGACGAGGCGCGCACGACGCGGCTCGGCGCCCAGAAGTTCATGATCGACGGCCGCCACACCGGCACCGGCGGCGGCAACCATGTCGTGCTGGGCGGTCCCTCGGCCGCCGACTCGCCGATCCTGCGACGGCCCGACCTGCTGAAGAGCCTGCTGGGCTACTGGCTGAACCATCCGTCGCTCTCGTATCTCTTCTCCGGCCTGTTCATCGGCCCGACCAGCCAGCATCCGAGGGTCGACGAAGCGCGCAACGATGCGCTGCACGAGCTCGAGATCGCCTTCCGCCAGATCGCGCCGGGACGGCAGACGCCGCCGTGGCTGGTCGATCGCGTGTTCCGCAACCTGCTCGTCGACGCGACCGGCAATGCCCACCGCACCGAGTTCTGCATCGACAAGCTGTTCACGCCCGATTCCGCCGCCGGCCGGCGCGGACTGCTGGAACTGCGCGCCTTCGAGATGCCGCCGCACTGGCGCATGAGCGTCGCCCAGCAGGCGCTGCTGCGAGGTCTCGTCGCCAGGTTCTGGGAGCGCCCCTACGAGCGGCCGCTCAGCCGCTGGGGCACACGCCTGCACGACGATTTCATGCTGCCGCACTTCGTGTGGCAGGATTTCAACGAAGTGCTCTCGGACCTCGGCGAGGCCGGCTACGATTTCTCATCCGAGTGGTTCGCCCCGCATTTCGAATTCCGTTTCCCGAAGCTCGGCGAAGTGGCGCAGCGCGGCCTCGAACTCGAATTGCGGCACGCGCTCGAACCCTGGCACGTGCTGGGCGAGGAGCCGGGCGGCGGCGGCACGGTCCGCTACGTCGATTCGACCGTGGAGCGCCTGCAGGTCAAGGTCGCCGGCCTCAACGACCAGCGCCACGTCATTGCCTGCAACGGCTGGAAGCTGCCGCTGCGCGCCACCGGCACGGCCGGCGAGTACGTCGCGGGCGTGCGCTATCGCGCCTGGCAGGCAGCGAACTCGCTGCACCCGACGATCGGCGTGCACGCGCCTCTCACCTTCGACATCCACGATTCGTGGAGCGGCCGCTCGATCGGCGGCTGCACCTACCACGTGGCCCATCCGGGCGGCCGCAACTACGACCGCATGCCGGTCAACGCCAACGAGGCCGAGGCGCGGCGGCGTGCCCGTTTCTTCGCCATCGGACATACCGGCGGGCCGTCGCCGGAACCGCGGCCGCTCGACAATCCCGAGCATCCGCTGACGCTCGACCTGCGGCGGGCCCAAGGCCTATAGTTCGCCCGCCTCACAGGCAGTCCAACCGTTCATTTCCTCTTCTGTTTCCGGGCCCATGGAGTCGTTGCGCGGCCTCTCTTCCTCGCCGGCGAGCGCGTACGACGAACTGGTCACCGGCCAGAAGTCGATCCGCTATCACTGGCAAGGCATCCTGAGCGTCATCCGCTCGCTGCCCAACGGGCTCGGCGAACGGGTCGAGAGCGCGCGCCGGCAACTCGAGGAATCGGGCGCGACCGTCAACCTGCTGGACGATCGCGGGGCGGCCCGCTGGACCTTCGATCCCCTGCCGATGGTCATCGCGCCCGACGAATGGGCGGGCATCGAGGCCGGCCTGATCCAGCGTGCCAAGCTGCTCGACCGGGTACTGGCCGATGTCTACGGCCCGCAGACGCTGCTGAAAGGGAAGCTGCTGCCGCCGATGCTGGTCCACGCCAACCGGCATTTCCTGCGGCCTGCCCGGGTCACAGACGGCGCCGCGCCGCGACGCTACCTCGGCAATTATGCGGTCGACCTGGTGCGACTGGGCAGCGGACGCTGGCACGTCCTGGCCGACCATACCGAGCTTCCCGCTGGCGTGGGCTACGCCCTCGAGATGCGCCGCGTGCTGGCGCGCAGCCTGCCGGAGGCCTTTCGCTCCATCCCCGTCCGCCATCTCCGGCCCTTCGTCGATCGCTGGCAGGAGTCGCTGCGCTCGATGGCGCCGGCCGCCGTGTCCCAGCCCAACATGGCGGTGCTGACGCCAGGCTCGCTCTCGGCCACCTATTTCGAGCACGTCTATCTGTCGCGTGTGCTGGGCGTCCCGCTGGTCGAAGGCGGCGACATGGTCGCGCGCGACGGCCAGGTCTCGATCAAGACGCTCGCCGGACTTCGGCCCGTGCACGTGCTCTTGCGGCGGCTCGACAGCGCCTTCGCCGACCCGCTGGAAATGCGCGCCGATTCCGCGTTGGGCGTGACCGGCCTGGTGGAAGCCACGCGCAGCGGCAACATCTCGCTCGCCAATGCGCTGGGATCGGGGGTCGTCGAAACGCCGGCCATCATGCCCTTTCTGGAGCGGCTGAGTGAACACCTGCTGGGCGAGAAGCTGCGCATGCCGTCGCTCGACGTATGGTGGCTGGGCGAGCCTGCGGCGCTGAGCTTCGCGCTGGCCAATCTCGACCTCATGATCGTTCGCCCCTGCCTCGGCCAGGACCGCGAGCCCATCGTCGTGGGCATGCTCGAACAGGCCGAGCGCGCGGCGCTGGTCGAACACATCCGCGCCCAGCCCGGCCAGTATGTCGCGCAGTATCCCATGACGCCGTCGCTCACGCCGAAGTGGGACGGGCAGTCCCTGGTGCCGTCCGCCGTCGTGATGCGCGCCTTCGTCGTTGCCGACCACGACACCTATCACGTTCTGCCGGGCGGCCTTGCCCGCGAGCCCGACGGCGACACGGCGCTGCGCTCTCTGGGCCGCCTGCACGGCACCCTGAAGGACGTCTGGGTGCTGGCCGAGGATGCGGCTGACGTACAGCTGCCGACGACGCGGCGCTTCCACCAGCTCGCCGTCGAGCGCGGCACCGCCGACCTGCAGAGCAGGGTCGCCGACAATCTCTTCTGGCTCGGCCGCTACATCGAGCGTCTGGACAACGACGCGCGCCTCCTGCGCACGACGGCGGCGCGCGTGGCGCAGGGCGCCGTCGGCCCGCGCGACGCCGTCGAACTCAGGCTACTCGGCCGGTTGCTCGACGCAGCGAACCTGATGGATCACGCGTCGGCTCTGGCGCCGCCCGAGAGCGCCCTGTTCCAGCAAGGCCTGGCGGGCGTCGCCGCCGACGATCGCGGCCTCTCCACCGTACTCGACGGCATCCAGCGCCTCACCGCCACGATGCGCGATCGCTTCTCCGTCGACATGACGACGGCCGCCGGCCCGGAGATGGTCGAGGTCCGCAAGCGGCTGCTGGCCGCCCGCGGCAACCTCGATTCGCTGCTCGCCGCCCTCGACGAGATCGTGCGCTTCGTCGCCACGCTGTCGGGTCTGGCGCAGGAAAACATGACGCGCGGCACCGGCTGGCGATTCCTGGATCTCGGTCGACGTATCGAACGCGGGCTGCACGTGCTGACCGGCGCGCTCGGCCCCTTCACGCTCTCGCCGATCGACTGGGACGCCGCGATGCGCCTCGCGCTCGAACTCTGCGACAGCACCATCACCTACCGCACGCGGTATCTCGGCCAGCTGCAGCCCGCCCCCGTGCTCGACCTCGTCATCCTCGACGACGCCAATCCGCGCGGCCTGGTGTTCCAGCTGCGCACCATCAAGGGTCATCTCGACTATCTCGCGCGTTCCTCGGGGGTCCGCGTCGCCGCACTGCCGGACTCGCTGGAAGTGGATCTGGCAGCCGTCGTGCGCCAGTTCGGAGGCGACGAGCAGGCGTGGCGGCACGAGGGACTGGCTCTCGCCATGCTGCGCGACGTCGCGTCCGACACGGAGCAGCAGCTCGACAAGCTTTCGGAGGCCATCACCCGCGCCTATTTCTCGCATGTGCCGGCGGCCCAGGCCGTCGGCTCCTCGGGCGGAGACTGAGCGTGCATTACCTTCTCTCGCACCGCACGACCTACACCTACGCCAGCACGGTGGATTCGGCGCACCACATTGCGCACCTTCGGGCCCGCAACTTCCCCGGCCAGAAGGTCACCGCGATCGGCATCGATACCAGCCCGCTGCCGGCGCTCGCCGTGCAGCATGTCGACCATTTCGGGAACCTCATCGACATCTACCGGATCGACAAGCCGCACACGCGCTTCGACATCGAGGTGCGGGCCGAAGTCGACGTATGCTTCCCCGATCCGCCGGCCGCCGGCTCCACACCGGCCTGGGAAGACATAAGGGTCTCGCTGCTCGGTGACGGTTTTCCCAAGCCGGTCGAGGCCAGCGAGTTCATCTACGATTCACCGCTGGTGCCAAGCGTCGAGGCGCTGCGAGCCTATGGCGCGCAGTCCTTCACGGCGGGACGTCCCATCCTCGATGCGGCACGCGAACTGACCTCGCGCATCAGGGCCGACTTCGAATACCACCCCGGCGCGACCGACATCTCGACGCCGCTCGCGGACGTCTTCGCCGGCAAGGCCGGGGTCTGCCAGGATTTCGCCCATGTCGAGATCGCGGCGCTGCGCGCCCACGGTCTCGCGGCGGGCTACGTCTCCGGCTACATCCGGACGATCCACTCCAGGGACGAGATCGCCCTGCGCGGCGCCGATGCGAGCCACGCCTGGGTGGCCGTTTGGTGCGGTGAGGCCGCGGGCTGGGTCCATCTCGACCCGACCAACGACCTGGTCGCGCGAGAAGACCACGTCGCCGTCGCCTGGGGCCGCGACTTCTCCGACGTGAGCCCGTTGCGCGGCGTCATCCTGGGCGGCGATTCCCACTCCTATGGCGTCGCCGTAACCCTGGTCCCTACAGACTAGCCTCCACCGCCTATTTTCCTTGCCACCGCAAGGACCCCGCCAGTATGGTCCGCAGAACGGCATGTGTTTCCAATGAGGCGTAGACTTGGCTGCGTTGTCGAGCACAAAGCCGCTCAATCTCTTCTATCATGACGGCGCGGACAGTGATCGCTGGCTGCCGTTCGACCGCTATCCACGCGCCGTCATTCGCCGTCTCGTTCGCGGGCCGCGACGCATTCTTGGCCTGGAGCGCGTTTTCCTGAATCTGATGGCAGGGCTCGACAAGATCGGCGCTCCCTATCGGGTCAACGACTATCGCCATCTTCGATCGCATCCCGACGAAGTCGCTTGCGTCCTCGGCAAGCCGCATTTGCTCGACAGGTTCGGCCCCAAGACCCCGATCATCTTCGGTCCGGCGGTGCACAACCATCCGATCGACGCGCCCGATCTCTTCACCGAGCACAACATTCTCGGCGTCGTGGTGGCGTGCGAGTGGCAGCGCCAGATGTTCTCCGTGAACTGGGGCGACAAGGTTCACGCCTGGCCGGTCGGTATCGATACCGACAGGTGGGTCCCGACGCCCGACAAGGACATCGACGTCCTCGTGTACGAGAAGATCCGCTGCCACCCCGAGCGCGATCGCGCCCAGGTGCGCGACCCGATCCTCGAGAGCCTCGGCAAGACCGGCCTCAAGGTCGCACGCATCGCCTATGGCCATTACCAGGAGAAAGACTTCGAAGCGCTCCTGCGACGAACCAGGACGATGGTCTTCCTGTGCGAGCACGAGACCCAGGGCATCGCGCTGCAGCAGGCCATGTCATGTGGCATTCCCGTTTTCGCCTGGGACCTGGGTGGCGTGTGGCAGGACACCGACTATTACCCCCATCGTGTGGTCTTCAGCCCGGTCACGTCTGCGCCCTACTGGGACGATCGCTGCGGCATGAAGTTCCAGGACGCGGCCGGCTTCGACGCCGGATTCGATGCCTTCTGGTCAGCCGCGTCGAGCGGCAGGTTCGACCCGCGGGCCTTCATCGTCGAGAACTTCACGCTCGCGGCGCGCTCCAAGGCGTTCGTCGATCTGGTCGAGTTGCTCAGCCGACGCTGAGTTGGGGCTCGTGATCGACCGCCCGGTATCCGGCAGGTCTCCGCCTTTCGCTCCGACGGCAGTCGGGACGTACTACGATGCCAGAAAGTCTTTCGTCCATTTCGTGTAGTCGCCATCACGCGTGACGCGCTTCATCAGATCGGCATCGGCGACGCCCTGCAACCTGGACGGCGCAACGCCCTCGCGCAGGGCCTTCAGCGTCTCGTAGGTCGCTTTCACCGCGGCGGCGAAAGGCTGGTGACCCTGCAAGGCGATGCGCACGCGGCGGGCGCCGAGATAGTCGAGATCGCTCAGCTCCGGCGTTCCACCCCCCAGGATCAGCGGCAACGTGGTGGCGGCCGAGATCGCGTCCAGTTCGGCACGCGTCTTCACGCCGACGAAGAACAGCGCATCGACGCCGGCCGCCTCGTAGGCCTGACCGCGCGCGATCGTGTCCTCGAGGCTGGTGATCTGGATGGCGCTGGTGCGACCGGCGATGCAGAGACCGGGATCCTGCCGGCCGGCGAGGGCGGCCTTCATCTTGCCGACGCCCTCGGCAATCGAAACCAGTCGCGGCTTGGTCGTCCCGAACGGTGTTGGCAGCTCGGTGTCCTCGATACTCATACCCGCGACCCCGGCGGTCTCGAGTTCCTCGACCGTACGCTTCACATTGAGTGCATTTCCATACCCGTGATCGGCATCGACCATCAGCGACAGGTTGCCGGCGCGGTTGATGCGATAGGCCTGTCCGGCGAATTCGCTCAAGGTCAGCACGATGAGGTCGGGAGCGCCCAGGACGGTCATCGAGGCGACGGAACCGGCGAACATGCCGATCTCGAAGCCGAGATCCTCGGCGATGCGGGCGGAGATCGGATCGAACACCGACCCGGGATGGAAACAGCGCTCGCCCGCGAGCAGCGCCCGGAAACGTGTCCGGCGATCGGTCCAGTTCATGATGATCTCCCCTTGGTCGCGCTCCTCCTTAGCAAAGGAGCAGGCTGCCATGCAGCGATGCATTTCGACGGGCAAACAAGGGCGCCTTCACTGTTCATGCTGCTCCTGAAGGTAACGCCGCAGAAAGCCGCGAAAATGATGATCCTGCTCACCGTCATGGGCTTCCTGGGCCGCCTCATCGAGCCGTTGGGCCTGGTGCTGATCGACGGGTCGAACAGTCATCTCAAGCCCGACGTACCGCAGCCCGAGATTCCGACGGCCTTTCTCTTTCTCGGCTGCTGGTTCCCAATGGCCGGGTTGGTCTATTATTTCTTCGGGATGGAAACCAAAGGGAAGTCGATCGCAGAGATCGACCGGGAACTGGCTCCCGCCTGATGCACACGGACATTCGAGGAGGATGGTCTTGGATACGCTGATCCCGTCCGCTGCCGATCTCGTCGGCGACCCTGCCGTAATCTCCCGTGCCGAAGCCCTGCGGCCGGCCGTCGAGGCCGCTTCCAACCAGATCGAGGAGACGCGCCGGCTGCCGCCGGCGCTGCTCGACAGGCTCCACGAGGCACGGCTGTTCCGTCTGCTGCTGCCGAGATCGTCTGATGGGATCGAGACCGATCCCGTGACCTTCTTCCATGTGATCGAGACGATCGCCCGCGGCGACGCCTCGACGGCCTGGTGCCTGAGCCAGGCCGGCGGCTGCGCCATGTCGGCGGCCTATCTCGACCTGCCGGTCGCCCGCGCGATCTTCGGCGACGATCCCCGTGCCGTGCTGGCCTGGGGTCCGGGCCCCAGGGTCAAGGCGGTCGAATGCGAGGGCGGGTACAAGGTGACGGGCGTCTGGGCCTTCGCCTCGGGCGGCCGCCACGCCACCTGGCTGGGCGCCCACTGCCCGATCTTCAAGGCCGACGGCTCGCCGCGCCTGGACGAGACCGGTCGGCAGCAGGAGCGCACCATGCTGGTGCGTACCGGCGACGTTCAATGGACAGACATCTGGAACACGGTCGGCCTGCGCGGCACCGCGAGCGACCAGTTCGCGCTCGACGACTTCTTCGTGCGCGCCGACCATTCGATCACCCGCGACTTCGAGCGCGAATGCCGCGAACAGGGACCGCTCTACAGGATGGGCGCCGGCACCTGCTACCAGATGGGCTTCGCCGCCGTGGCCTGCGGCATCGCCCGCGGCGCGCTCGACTGCTTCCTCGACGTCGCCCGCAACAAGGTCCCGCGCGGCCTCAAGAGCCCGCTGCGCGACAATGCCGTCGTGCAGTCCAACCTGGCCCAGGCCGAGGTCAATCTCCGCGCCGCCCGCGCCTTCGTCCTGCAGTCGATGGCGGGCATCTGGAAGGACCTCTCGGCGGGCAACACGATCACCGTCGAGCAGCGCATCACCATCCGCATGGCCGCGACGAACACCATCCACAAGGCCAAGGACGCGGTCGACTTCGCCTACAATGCGGCGGGCGCCACGGCGATTTTCGAGAACCATCCGCTGGAGCGGCGGTTCCGCGACATCCATACCGTGACCCAGCAGTTGCAGGGCCGGCTCTCCCATTTCGAGACCGTGGGCGCCTGGATGATGGGCGCCGACGCCGACCTCACTTTCGTCTGACCCGATCCACGGAGACCGACCATGCCGCTTGGCCCCCTTCAGCACTACACGATCGAACCCTCCAACCTCGAAGCCACCAAGGACTTCTATTGCGATGTCCTGGGTCTCGAGAACGGCGACCGTCCGCCGCTCGGCTTCCCCGGCTACTGGCTCTATTCCGGCGGCGTGGCCACCGTGCACCTGCTGGGCGAGCGCAAGCCGCGCGAGGGCATCGTCGTGCGCGGCACCGAGAAGAAGTTCGAGGACACCGGCCGCTTCGATCACATCGCCTTCGCCGCCAGCGACCTGCCCGGCGTGCGCAAGCGCCTGCAGTCGAAGAACGTGAAGTTCCGCGAGCAGATCGTGCCGCGCACCGGCGCTGCCCAGATCTTCCTCTACGACCCCGATGGCGTCGGCGTGGAGCTGAACTTCCCGCCCGAAGAGGTCCAGGCGGAAGCCAGGGCCTAGTGCTTCTCTCCCTGGAGATCGAGAAGGTCGAGCCCCTCGCCGACGGCGCCGCATTCGGCGAGGTGGGTCCGTATGAGAGCGTCATCGCCGTCGCCAGGGGCGAGGTCGATCCGTCTTCGCCCGCCAACAGCGGCATCGCCCTGATCGACAAGGCGCCGCGCAATGCCGCCGGCAAGGTCGAGTACGCGACCAGCGTCTTCATCCTTCGACCCAAGGATTCTACGCGCGGCAACGGACGTATCCTCTACGAGGTCAACAATCGCGGCCGCAAGATGCTGTTCGGCAACATCGCCGACGGCCCGCAGGGCGTGAACGATCCGAAGACCTTGGCCGACCTCGGCAACGCCTTCCCGTTGCGGCTGGGCTACACGATCGTCTGGTCGGGCTGGGACCCCGACGCACCGCGCGCCAACATGGGCCTCGCTTTGACGGCACCAGTGGCAACGACCAACGGCCAGCCGATCGTGCAGACGGTCCGCGAGGAATGGGTCTCGGGCACGCGGGTCGGTCTGCTGGAAACGTTCAAGCTGTCCCACGAGGCCGCCACCCTCGAGCAGCCACGGGCGCGCCTCACCATGCGCGAACGCGCCGACGACGAGCCGCGCGAACTGCCGCTGAACCAGTGGTCCTTCGTCGACGCCCGCTCGATCAGGCTGCGCGAGGGCACGCAGGCGAGGCCCGGCTTCCTCTACGAATTCCACTACGAGGCGAAGAATCCCAAGGTCCAGGGGCTGGGCTTCGCGGCGACGCGCGACGTGGTGAGCTGGTTGCGCCACTCGCCCGAGGCGGTGAAGGCCACCGGCCGTCCCATGACGCATGCGCTGGCCATCGGCTTCTCCCAGGCCGGCCGCTACCTGCGCAATCACATCTCCGAAGGCTTCAACCGCGACGAACAGGGACGCCGCGTGTTCAACGGCATCCTGAGCCACATCGCAGGCGTCGGCCGCGTGTTCTTCAACACGCCGTTCGCCCAGCCCGCGCGCACCAACACTCAGCACGAGGATCACGGCTTCCCCGAGAACGAGTTTCCGTTCTCGACGGCGACGCTCGGCGATCCGCTGACGGGCCGGAGCGGCTCGCTGTTCCGCGGTGACGGCAGCGATCCGGTGCTGATCGAGACCAACACTTCGACAGAATACTGGCAGAAGGGCGCCTCGCTGCTTCACACCGATCCGCTGGGTACGCAGGACGTCGCCCTGCCGGATAACTCGCGCGTCTACATGATCGCAGGCACGCAGCATGGCGGCCGCGCCGGCGCCACGACCGATCCCGGTCCGAACCTCAATCCGCGCAACCCGCACAATCCGATGCCGGCGGTCCGCGCCCTGCTGGTCACGCTAGACGCCTGGGTGGTGTCTGGCACCGCACCGCCTCCCAGCCGTGTTCCGACGCTCGCCGCCGGCACACTGGTCGAGGCCGACAAGACCGGCTTTCCCGCCGTGCCGGGCGCCGCGATCGTGCGCACCACCAATGTCGTGGCGCCGCCCGGCGACTGGGTGAAGCCCGCGGTTCCGGACAAGACCTATCGAACCCTGGTGAGCAGGGTCGACGCCGACGGCAACGAGGTTGCAGGCATCCGCTTGCCCGACATCGCCGTGCCACTCGCGACCTACACCGGCTGGAACGAGTACAAGCCGCCCTACCCCGCCGGCGAGATCGCCGATCGTGACGGCAGCTGCCTGCCGCTGCCGGTCGACAAGACCGCTCGCGAGGCGGCGGGCGATCCGCGGCCTTCAATTGCCGAACGTTACACGAGCGGCGCCGACTACGTAGCCAGGGTCACGGCAGTCGTCTCGCAACTGATGGCCGACCGGCT
>CANIEC010000046.1 GCA_947466085.1 Rhodospirillales bacterium | reverse complement strand
GTCGTGAAGTCGCCGATGGTGGGCACGGCCTATCTTGCGCCGGAGCCCGGCAAGCCGAATTTCGTCTCCGTGGGCGACAAGGTGACAGCCGGGCAGACGTTGCTGATCATCGAGGCCATGAAGACATTCAATCCGATCAAGGCGCCCAAGGCCGGCACGCTCATGCAGGTCCTGATCGAGAATGCGCGGCCGGTGGAGTTCGGCGAACCGCTGATGATCGTCGAGTAAGGGCCCCGGTGCCGATGTTCGACAAGGTCCTGATCGCCAATCGCGGCGAGATCGCGCTCCGCATCCATCGCGCCTGCCGCGAGATGGGCATCCAGACTGTCGCGGTCCATTCGACCGCAGACAGCGACGCCATGCATGTACGGCTGGCCGACGAGTCCGTGTGCATCGGCCCGCCGCCGGCGCGCGACAGCTACCTCAACATTCCCGCAATCCTGTCGGCCGCCACCATTGCCGGTGCCGACGCGATCCATCCCGGCTATGGGTTCCTGTCGGAGAATGCCCGCTTCGCCGAAGCGGTCGAGGCGCACGGTTTCACCTTCATCGGCCCGACCCCGCAGCACATCTCCATGATGGGCGACAAGATCGTGGCCAAGCAGACCGCCAAGGAACTCGGGCTGCCGCTGGTCCCCGGCTCGCCCGGCCCGGTCGACTCGGTCGACGAGGTCGTGGAGCTGGGCGCGAAGATCGGCTGGCCGGTCCTGATCAAGGCGGTCGCGGGAGGCGGCGGACGCGGCATGAAGGTCGTCGACAACGCCGAGGCCGCCGCCGAAGCCTTTTCGCTCGCCCGCAGCGAAGCCAAGGCCGCCTTCAGCAACGATTCGGTCTATCTCGAGAAATACCTGCCGCGCCCTCGCCATATCGAGATCCAGGTGCTGGGCGACGGGCTGGGCGCCGGCATCCACCTCGGCGAGCGCGACTGCTCGCTGCAGCGCCGGCACCAGAAGGTGCTCGAGGAAGCACCGTCGCCCGCCCTCAATGCCGAACAGCGCAACAGGATCGGCGAACTCGCCGCCGATGCCGTGCGAAAGCTCAAGTATCGCGGCGCCGGCACGATGGAATTCCTCTACCAGGACGGCGAATTCTACTTCATCGAGATGAACACCCGGCTGCAGGTCGAGCACCCGATCACCGAGGCGGTGACCGGTATCGACCTGGTGCGCGAGCAGATTCGCATCGCCGCCGGTTCTCCCCTGGGGCTCACGCAGAAGGACATCGTGATCCAGGGCCATGCCATCGAGTGCCGGATCAACGCGGAGAATCCCGAGACCTTCGTGCCCTGCCCCGGCCTGGTCACCGAATATCACGCGCCGGGCGGGCTGGGCGTGCGCGTCGATTCCGGCCTCTATGCGGGTTACTCGATCCCGCCCTACTATGACTCGATGGTCGCCAAGCTGATCGTGAACGGCGGCAGCCGCAACGAGTGCCTGATGCGGCTGCGCCGATCACTCGAGGAATTCGTGATCGGTGGAATCGACACCACGATCCCGCTGCACCGGCGCATCATCGGCGAGCAGGCCTTCATCGACGGCGACTACGACATCCACTGGCTGGAGAAGCTGGTCGGCCTCAAGAAATAGCGTTGCGATGCTGGAGATCACCCCCGACCTCCTGCTGCAGGCCTATCGCATCGGCGTCTTTCCCATGGGAGAGAGCCGCGACGATCCCAAGCTCTACTGGCTAGATCCGCGCCTGCGCGCGGTCCTGCCGCTCGACGGTTTCCATCTCTCGCATCGGCTGGCGCGGACGGTCCGCAGCGGCCAATTCAAGGTCAGCGCTGATACCGCGTTTGCGGAGACGGTACGGGCCTGCGCCGAGCCGCGCCCCGGACATCCGGAGAGCTGGATCAACGAACCGATCGTCGATCTCTATACGGAGTTGCACGCGCGCGGCCATGCGCACAGCGTGGAGTGCCGCATGGACGGCCGGCTGGTGGGGGGTCTTTACGGCGTCTCGATCGGAGCCGCCTTCTTCGGCGAGAGCATGTTCAGCCGCGAACGCGATACGTCGAAGGTGGCACTCGTTCATCTGGTGGCGCGGCTGATCAGGGGCGGCTTTGCCCTGCTCGACTGCCAGTTCATGACCGACCACCTGCGCAGCTTCGGGGCGATCGAGATCGCACGGGACGATTTCAAGGCGCTGTTGGCGAAGGCGATCGACCAGCCAGCGACCTTTCAGCGTGAGCTGGGCGGCGAGGATCCCTGCGCCATCGTGCAGGACAGCACGCGCAAATCGTAGACGCCGTGGTCGAGCGCCGACAGGGACGGCGTCGAGGCGAACATCCAGCCCGCGAACAGCTTCTCTTCCGCCTGACCGGGCTTGTGATCGACGATGGTGAGATGGGCCACGGATTCAGGGGGCGCCTCGGGCACGTTCACCAGGCAATCGCTGACCGTGATCTCGAGCGTGCCGAACCGCGTGGACTTGCCGACCGGCGCGTAGAAGCGCTGGGTGCGGGCGGTCACCTTGTCCAGCCCCTGCAACTCGGCCGACCGTATGCCGGGACCGTCCGGCACCGGCCGCAGATTAGCGTTGCCCGGACGTTGCGGCGGTTGCTGCGGAGGCGGAAGCGGTGTTTGCGCCGACGCCGCGCCAATACTGGCTGCCAGGACGGCAAACGCGATCAACCCGCGCATGCTCAATCCCTGGTGCGGGGCGGCGTCAATCCGTCGATCAGCTCGTGAAGCGCCTGCTTGATCTGCGCGGCGTCGCATCCCATCAGAACTCCGTCCTCCAGCGCATCGGCGCAGAGGGTTTCGATTTCCTGGATGTTCTGGTTCAGGACTTTGATCTTTTCGAGGCACGACACTGGCTTACCGTCGGGTTGCCGCCAGACCGGCGGCTCCTTCGGGGAATGGGCGACCATCACTTGCTTCCTGTGCTGCCAAACATGAACTTGGCAATCAGCTCGGTGAGCGGGATCGAATCCTGCGTCTGCTCGATCTCGCCCCCGCTCTTCAGCATCGTCTTGTCGCCGCCCGGCTCGAGCACGACCACCATGCCACCCAGCAGCGACTCGCTCACGATCTTGGCGTGGGTATCGGCCGGCAAGTTGACGTTCGAGGCTATGCCAAGGCGCACAACCGCCTGATAGGTCTTCGGATCGAGACTGAAACCGGTGACGCTGCCGACCTTCACGCCGCTCAACGTCACGTCCGCACCGCGCTTCAACCCATCGATGCGGCCGAAACGGGCGACGAGTTCATAGCCATCCGGCCCGGCGCGGTCGGATTTGGAAAAGGCATAGACGACGAAGGCGCCAGCCACCACCAGCACCAGCGCGCCCACGATCGTCTCGACAATGTTACGGCCCACGCTCTTGCCCCCTGCTCGCTGCCTGCAGCGTCAGCCTGGCCGCCAGGCCTCGTAAACCGGCTTCGGCTTCTCGCCTTCTGACAGCGCATGACCCGGAGGCCTGTAGGCATGATCGGTCCCAGTGAGATTGGGAAGATGTTCCTTCTGCCACGGCTTGCGCGGCGCGCCGCCGGCAGGCGGCGGTTCGGCGAGCGTGTAATGCAGCCAGCCATGCCATTCCGGAGGAACTCGCGATGCCTCGGCCACGCCGTTGTACATGACCCACCGCTTGCGTCGCATTCCAGGGACGACGCGCTTGTCCTGAAAGTAGCGATTGCCTTCCGCATCCGTGCCGACGAGTTCGCCGCGCATCTTCGTGAAGAGCCAAGTGCCGATGATCATGAACCAACCACTTCGTAGGGTGATGCGCGCTTGTACGCGGGCGCTTCAACGCGTGCAACGCGACGCGAACGAGTCTCGGTTCGTGTCAATCGGCGGCATATGAAGGATGCGAATCCACAAACTGTTGCGTTCTTGCATCATCTAGTATCATCAACACCCTGGTCTACAAAATATAGTTGCACGCACAAGATTTTGTAATTTACTATCCTCTGGTGCCCATATGTGCGTGTTCGATCTTGTATCGGACACCCCCCCGAGACAGGGACGAATTGACGGGATCGGGCACGGGGGATCGTCGATGCGCTTCGAGCGTCGGTATACGCAAGTAGGAAAATCGCCATTCGCAGGAGTGGCTTTTCGTGTTGCCGACTCCGAAATCCGCAACCCGGACGGTTCGGTTGTCTTCCAGTTGAGGAACATCGACGTCCCGGCCGAGTGGTCCCAGGTCGCCTCCGACGTCCTTGCCCAGAAGTATTTCCGTCGCGCCGGCGTTCCTGCGCGCGTGATCCGCGTCGCCGAAGTCGACATGCCCGAATGGTTGTGGCGGTCGATCCCCGACGAGGCCGCTCTCGCCGCAATGCCGGAAGCCGATCGCTTCGGCAGCGAGAGCAGCGCACGCCAGGTGTTTCATCGCATGGCCGGCGCCTGGACCTATTGGGGCTGGAAGGGCGGCTACTTCGACAGCGAGGAAGACGCTCGCTCGTTCTACGACGAGCACTGCTTCATGCTCGCGGCACAGATCTGCGCGCCGAACTCGCCGCAATGGTTCAACACCGGACTGCACTGGGCCTACGGAATCGACGGCCCCGGTCAGGGCCACTGGTTCGTGGATCATATCGATGGCCAGGCCTATCCGTCCGCCTCGGCCTATGAGCGACCACAGCCGCATGCCTGCTTCATCCAGAGCGTCACCGACGATCTGGTGAACGAAGGCGGCATTATGGATCTCTGGATCCGCGAGGCCCGTCTCTTCAAGTACGGCTCCGGCACCGGCTCCAACTTCTCGCGCGTGCGCGGCGAGGACGAAAAGCTCTCCGGCGGCGGCGCATCCTCGGGCCTGATGTCGTTCCTCAAGATCGGTGACCGCGCGGCCGGCGCCATCAAGTCGGGAGGCACGACGCGTCGCGCGGCGAAGATGGTGACGGTCGACATAGACCATCCCGACATCGAGGACTTCATCTCCTGGAAGATGCTCGAGGAGCAGAAGGTGGCCGCCCTGGTCGCCGGCTCCCGCCTCGCCAGCCGCCATCTGAATGCCGTCATGCAGGCCTGCCTCGAGGGCGGCGGGGACGAAGCTGCGTTCGATCCGCGACAGAATCCGAAGCTGCGGCGCGAGATCGTCGCGGCCCGGCAGGCCGAGCTGCCGGAGAACTACATCCAGCGGGTCATCCAGTTCGCGCGGCAGGGTTATCGCCACATCGACTTCCCGGCGTTCGACACGGATTGGGAATCGGAGGCCTATGCCTCGGTCTCCGGCCAGAACGCCAACAACTCGGTGCGCGTCAGCGATGCGTTCCTGCGCGCGGTCGAGGAAGACCGGCCGTGGGCCCTGACCGCGCGCACGACCGGCAAGGTGACCCGCACGATCGGCGCCCGCCTCCTGTGGGATCAGATCGCCGAGGCCGCCTGGCATTCGGCCGATCCCGGAGTCCAGTTCGATACCACGATCAACGACTGGCACACCTGCCCGGAGTCGGGACGCATCAACGCCTCGAATCCGTGCTCGGAGTACATGTTCCTCGACGACACGGCGTGCAATCTCGCGTCGTTGAACCTCATGCGGTTCCGGCGCGAGGACGGCTCGATCGATGTCGAGGCGCTGCAACATGCCAGCCGCCTGTGGACCGTGGTCCTCGAAATCTCCGTGATGATGGCGCAGTACCCGTCGCGCCGCATCGCCGAGCTTTCGTACCGGTACCGCACGCTTGGGCTGGGCTACGCCAACCTCGGCGCCCTGTTGATGGCGTCGGGCCTGGGCTATGACAGCGCCAGGGGCCGCGCCATCGCCGGCGCCGTGACGGCGATCATGACCGGTACCGCCTACGCCACCTCGGCGGAGATGGCGGGCCTGATGGGCGCCTTCCCCGGCTTCGACGCCAATCGCGAGCCCATGCTGCGGGTCATCCGCAACCATCGCCGGGCCGCCCACGGTGCGAAGGAGGCCTACGAAGGCCTGTCCATCGCACCGCAGGCTCTCGACGCGGCCAATTGCACGGACAGCCGGCTCGTCGCCGCAGCCCGCCGGGCCTGGGACCGCGCGCTGGAAATGGGCGAACGTCACGGCTACCGCAACGCGCAGGTCTCCGTCATCGCACCCACCGGCACGATCGGGCTGGTGATGGACTGCGATACCACCGGCATCGAACCCGATTTCTCGCTGGTGAAGTTCAAGAAGCTGTCCGGCGGCGGGTACTTCAAGATCATCAATCAGACCGTCCCGCTGGCGCTGCGGACTTTGGGTTACGACGAGGCCGCGATCACGCGCATCGTCGACCATGCCGTCGGCCACGGCTCGATCGCCGCGGCGCCCGCCATCAACCATGAGAGCCTGTCGGCGCGCGGCTTCGATGTCGTGACCCTGAAGCGGATCGATCAGGCGATCGTCACCGCCTTCGACATCCGCTTCGCCTTTTCTCGCTACACCTTGGGCGAGGCCTTCTGCCGCGAGGCGCTTGGCCTCGATGACGAGACGCTGTCGGATCCGAAGCTCGACATCCTCTCGCGTCTCGGCTTCTCACGCAGCGACATCGAAGCCGCGAACATCCATGCCTGCGGTACGATGAGCCTCGAAGGCGCGGCCGATCTCAGGAGCGAACATCTTTCCGTGTTCGATTGTGCGAATCCCTGTGGACGAGATGGCATACGCTTCTTGTCTGCAGAGAGTCACATACGCATGATGGCTGCAGCACAACCCTTCGTATCGGGCGCCATCTCCAAGACCATCAACATGCCCAACGCGGCGACGGTCGAGGATTGCCGCAAGGCCTATGAGACCTCCTGGAAGCTCGGATTGAAAGCGAACGCGCTCTATAGGGATGGCTCCAAGCTGTCGCAGCCGCTTTCTGCGATGGCTTTGGGCGACGACGGCGCCGCCAACGACGATCTCGCCGACCTGTCGCCGGCCGCACGCGCGCCGATCATCGCCGAACGGATCGTGGAGCGCATCGTCGAACGCGAAGTCCGGGCGGGACGCGAGCGCTTGCCGCAGCGTCGCAAGGGCTACACGCAGAAGGCCGTCGTCGGCGGCCACAAGGTCTATCTGAGGACTGGCGAATACGAGGATGGCCGCGTCGGCGAGATCTTCGTCGACATGCACAAGGAAGGCGCGGCGTTCCGCAGCCTGATGAACAACTTCGCCATCGCGATCTCGATCGGGCTGCAGTACGGCGTGCCGCTCGAGGAGTTCGTCGAGGCCTATACCTTCACGCGCTTCGAGCCATCGGGACTGGTCGAGGGCAACGACGCCATCAAGATGTCGACGTCGGTGCTCGACTATATCTTCCGCGAACTCGCGATCTCCTATCTGGGACGCAACGACCTCAGCCACGTCGAGCAGGCGGATCTCCGCCCCGACGGCGTCGGCCGCGGCGAGATCCAGGGGGAATTGCCTTCGCACGGTACGAATGCCGCCGAAGCGGCGGCCGCCGCGGTGAGCCGCATCGCCAGCGTGGGCTACGTGCGCAGCAATCTTTACATGATGAATGGCAGGACTGCCGGCAATGCCGCGATCGCCGATGAGGCGTTCGCCGGTGCCGCCCTGCCCCACGGACTGACGGACGGACCAGCCGTTGCTTCGGCGCCCATCGCCAAAGCGGCCGTCGTCAGCGTCGCGCTCGGAGAAACACCCTCGTCATCCTTTGGACTGGCCCTCGAGGCCAGGCTCAAGGGCTTCGAAGGGGATGCGTGTCCGGAATGCGGCAACTTCACCATGGTTCGCAACGGGACGTGCCTCAAGTGCACGACCTGCGGTGGGACCACCGGCTGCAGTTGAGCATGCGTGGCGTAGCGTACCGGCGTACCCCGGGGGCCTCGCGGTTGGGGACCCTATAGCTAACCATAGGAGACAGTTATGGCTGCTAAGAAGAAAGTTGCGAAGAAGAAGGCTGTTAAGAAGAAGAAGCAGTAATTAGGAAAGGGCGGAGGTCAAAGGCGACTTTGACCCCTCTAACAACGCCTTTCGGCTTCCGCGTGGGTGCCCTCTCTCAGGGCCCCACCGGAAGCCCCCTAAATAGAACACGAGCCTGAAGCCGATCCGACGCTTTCGTTTACGGAAGCGGAAAGGCGAAACTAGTCAAAGCGTCCGGCGACTTCGGTCTGCCGGACTTTTTTCTTTATGGCTTGAACCCGGTCTGGTTTAGCACTACATGCGAAACCATGAATACTGACCGGTCAGTCAATATCGGGGCCGCTCCCCCGGCCCGCGTGCGGCGACCGGAGGATCGCGCGTCGGAGATTACCCGCGCCGCCCTCGACCTCTTCGTAACCCGCGGCTTCGCCGCGACCAAACTCGAGGACGTCGCCAAGGAAGCCTCGGTCAGCAAGGGACTCCCTTACCTCTACTTCAAGAGCAAGGAAGAGCTCTTCAAGGCGGTGATCTCCGAGGCGATCGCCGGCCCGCTGGCGGAGGCCAACGAGGTGATCGACCGCTTCGAGGGCACCAGCGAGGACCTGCTCCGCGCGCTGGTCGCCGGCTTCCGCGCCTTCGAGGAGACGCCGGCCGGCGGAGTGGTGAAGCTGATCCTGGCCGAGGCCGGCAACTTCCCCGACGTTGCCGAGTTCTACTGCACGCACTTCGACGTGCGCGGCCGCGACCTTTTCATCCGCACCTTGCGCCGCGGCGTAGAAAGCGGCGAGTTCCGGCCCCTCGCCGACCTCGAAACCACGGCCATCGTCATCCTGCAGCCGCTCGCGATGTTCTCCGTCTGGAAGCGCTCCCTGGCTCCCTTCGATCCCGCCAAGGTCGACGGCGACCAGTTCTACACGGCCTATCTCGACTTCGTTCTCAAAGGGCTACGGCCATGAAGACCATTACCAAGATCGTCATCGCCATCGTCGGCGTCACTGTCATGCTGGGAGGCGGTGCATTCGCCTGGAAGAACGGCAAGGCGACGACGCCGGTCGGCAATGGGCCGGTCGTCGCCAAGGCTGCCGACCGTCCCCTGGAACTGATCCCGGCGGAGGTTCACACGATCAAGCCACGCGGCCTTGTCGACGTGGTCCGCTTCACCGGCACAACGCAGCCGATCGACCAGACGATCGTGAAGGGTCGCGTTGCCGGGCGCCTGGCCGAGGTGCTGGTTCGCGAAGGCGACCGTGTCACCGAGGGCCAGGTGCTGGCACGCTTCGAGACGACAGAATTGCAGGCCAAGATGAACGAGCGGCTGTCGGCCCTCGAGGCCGCCCGCGCCGACGCGCGCTGGACGGCCCGCGACCGTTCCGACAAGGAAACCTTGGCGAACCGCAACATCGTCTCGCAATCGGCGGCCGACCAGGCGCGCTCGACGGCGGAAAATCGCGCCTCCATGGTCGCCGTTGCCGAGGCCCAGCTCGATGTCGCGCGCAAGAACCTGGCCGATGCCGAGGTCAGGGCGCCGTTCGATGGCGTCGTAGGCGAGCGCATCGCCAACCAGGGCGAGTCGCTGCCGATCGACGGCAAGATCCTGGCCCTGCTCGACACCAGCCACGTCGAGATCGCGGCGCAGATGCCGGCCGCCGACGTCATCCGCATGAAGGTGGGACAGACCGCCCAGGTCAACCTCGAAGGCTTCGGCGATCGCGTGTTCAGCGGCAAGATCACCCGCATCAGCCCGACCACGCAGCCGGGCTCTCGCTCGATCCCGGTCTATGTCGAGATCGTCGACCGCCACGAGGCGCTGCGCGGCGGCCTGTTCGGCACCGGCACCGTCACCGTGGCGGAGAAGGGCCACGCCCTGGCCGTGCCGTCCTCGGCGATGCGCAAGGACGACCAGGGCGAATACGTGCTGATCGTCGAGAACGGCACGCTCGTTCGCAAGCCGGTCGGCGCCGTCCGCACTTGGTCGCGCGGCGAACTGGTCGAGGTCAAGGGCCTGGAATCGGGCATGACGGTGGTTTCCGCCCCGCTGCCCGGCCTGCATGCCGGACAGAAGGTCAAGATCGTCGAGACCCGCTAGGAGACAAGGCCGTGAAGCTCACCCAGATCGCGGTCGACAATCCGGTCTTCGCCACCATGATGATGGTGGCGTTGCTGGTGATGGGCCTGTTCTCCTACCGCCAGCTCGGCATCGACCAGTTCCCCAACGTCGACTTTCCCATCGTCGTCGTCACGACCGATTATCCCGGCGCGTCGCCGGAGACGGTCGAGAGCGAGATCAGCCGCAAGATCGAGGAATCGGTCAACGCCATCGCCGGCCTCAAGACGCTCACCTCGCGCTCGCTCGAAGGCAGATCGATCGTCATCGCCGAGTTCGAGCTGTCGGTCCCGTCTCCCGTCGCCATGCAGGACGTTCGCGAGAAGGTCCAGATGGTCCGGGCCTCCTTCCGGCCGGAGATCAAGGAGCCGCTGATCCAGCGGTTCAATCCCGACGACCAGCCCATCGTCTCGATCGCGGTGCGCTCCGATGTCCGCTCGGTGCGCGACCTCACGACCCTCGCCGACCAGATCATCATCAAGCGCCTGCAGACCGTCCGCGACGTCGGCCGCGCCACCATCGCCGGCGGGCTGAAGCGCCAGATCAATATCGAGCTCGATCCCGGCCGCATGCATGCGCTCCGCGTCGGCGTGAACGACATCATGCGGGCGATCAAGGATGAGAATCAGAACTTTCCCGCCGGCAACGTCCAGCGCGGCAACGACGATCGCGTGATCGAGGTCACCGGCCGCGTCGTCGATCCGGGCGACTTCGCCGACCTGATCGTGGCCCGCCGCGGCCAGGCGCCGGTCTATCTCCGCCAGGTCGCCACCGTGGTCGACGGCCAGCAGGAGCTGGAAAACGTCGCCACCCTGAACGGCGAACGGGCGCTCGCCATCGACGTCGTGAAGACACAGGGCTCCAATACGATCGAGGTCGCCCGCGGTGTCCGCCGCACCGTTGCCGAGTTGCAGGCCTCCCTGCCCGCCGATGTGAAGCTGGAAATCGTGCGCGACAGTTCGCGCGGCATCCAGAACTCGGTCAACAACGTCCAGCAGACCATGGTCGAGGGTGGTCTTCTGACCATCGCCATCGTCTTCCTCTTCCTGCATTCCTGGCGCAGCACCGTCATCACCGGTCTCGCGCTGCCGATCTCGGTGTTCGGCGCCTTCATGGTGATGGCGGCCTTCGGCTTCACCCTGAACGTGCTGACCCTGATGGCGCTCAGCCTCGCGATCGGCATCCTGATCGACGATGCGATCGTGGTGCGCGAGAATATCATGCGCCATATCGGCTTCGGCAAGACCCACCGCCAGGCTGCGATCGACGGCACCAACGAGATCGGCCTCGCCGTGCTCGCCACCACCTTCTGCATCGTGGCGGTGTTCCTGCCCGTCGCCTTCATGGGCGGCATCATCGGCCGCTTCTTCTTCCAGTTCGGCGTCATGGTTTCCGCCGCCGTGCTGATCTCCCTGTTCGTGTCCTTCACCCTCGATCCGATGCTGTCGTCGGTCTGGTACGATCCGCAGGCGCACGGCAACGGCCGCTTCGCCCGCATCGTCAACAGCACCCAGGAGAAGGCCAACGGTGTCTATCGCGTCGTGCTCGCCTGGGCGCTGCGCTGGCCCAAGACCACCCTGTTGATCGCGCTCGCGACCTTCGTGGGCAGCTTCGCGCTGCCGAAATACATCGGCTTCGAGTTCGTCCCCCAGGCGGATCTCGGCGAGCAGGTCGTCAGCATCGAGACGCCGGTCGGCTCCTCGCTGGAATACACCGAGGCCAAGATGCGGCAGGTCGATGCCGCGCTGCGCGAGTTTCCCGAGATCGACTACACCTACGGCACGGTCAACACCGGCTATGCCAACGGCAAGAACCAGGCCAGCCTCTATCTCAAGCTGAAGCCACTCAAGGATCGCAAGCGCTCGCCCGAACAGCTCGCCCAGCCGATCCGCGAGCGGCTGGCCAGCATCCCGGGCATCCTGGTTTCCATCAACATTCCGGGCGGACCGGGCGGCGGCGTCCAGAAGCAGTTGCAGCTTTCGCTGCAGGGACCCGACACCAACGTGCTCGACGCGATCTCCCAGGACGTGATGAAGCGCGCCGCCGGCATCCGTGGCATGGTCGATCTCGACCGCAACCTCAAGGCCGCCAAGCCGATCCTGTCGGTCCGCCTCCGCCGCGACGCGGCTTCGGATCTCGGCCTGGGCACCGCCGCGGTCGCCCAGTCCCTGCGGCCTCTCTTCGCGGGCGACGAGACCAGCCTGTGGCGGGCGCCCGACGGGGAGAACTACATGGTCATGGTCCGCCTGCCGACCGACGACCGCACCGGCATCGCCGACCTGCACCGTGTCTGGTTCACCGCGGGGACCGAGGCCAACGGCCTGCCGCGCATGGTGCATATCGCGCAGATTGCCGATGTCGTGACCGATGTCGGCGCCTCGCAGATCAACCGCCGCGACCTCAACCGCGAGGTCCAGATCACCGCCAACGTCTACGGCCGCTCGGCCGGCGAGGTTTCGAGCGAACTGCAGCAGATCCTGACCGAGATCAAGCTGCCCCCCGGCTACCGTTTCGTGTTCGGCGGCTCGACCAAGGACATCGCGGAGAGTGCCGCCTATGCCGGCCAGGCGCTCCTGATGGCGGTCATCCTGATCTACCTGATCCTGGCCTCGCAGTTCGGCAGCTTCCTGCAGCCGATCGCCATCATGATGTCGTTGCCGATGTCGCTGATCGGCGTGTTCCTCGGCCTACTGGTCGCCGGCACGACGCTCAACATCTTCTCGGCGATCGGCTTCATCATGTTGATGGGCCTCGTTACCAAGAACGCCATCCTGCTGGTCGACTTCTTCAATCAGGCTCGCGAGCGCGGAACGCCGGTCAACGAGGCCCTGCTCGAGGCCGGCTCGATCCGGTTGCGGCCCATCCTGATGACCACGCTCGCCATGGTGTTCGGCATGTTGCCGCTGGCGCTGGGCCTCGGCGAAGGCGCCACCCAGCGCGCACCGATGGCGCACGCCGTGATCGGCGGCCTGATCAGCTCGACCCTGCTCACCCTGGTCGTCGTCCCCGTGGTGCTGGTCTACATCGACCGCCTCAGCCTGTGGGCGACCCGCCGGTTCAGCCGCTCGGCCGACGAGGTGGCCCGCGAACACAAGCCTGCCGAGTAGAATCAGGGGCACCGATTGACCATCGTGCTGGCACGATTCGCGCTATGCTGCCCTCATGCCGGATGATGCCCCGACGGTCGGCCTGCGCATCGTCGATTCGCTTGCAGCGGTCGACGCCGCCCAGTGGGATGCCTGCGCGCTCGCCCCGGGCTCGGGTGGCAACCCCTTCCTCAGCTATCGCTTCCTGAAGGCGCTGGAAGATTCGAAATCGGTCGGCCGGCGCACCGGCTGGCAGCCGCAGTACCTGGTGGCCGAATCGGACGACGGAACGCTCCAGGGCGCCGCACCGCTCTACATGAAGAGCCATTCGCAGGGCGAGTATGTGTTCGACCATGGCTGGGCGCAGGCGCTGGAGCGCGCGGGCGGTCGCTACTATCCCAAGCTCCAGGTCGCCGTGCCTTTCACGCCGGTCCCCGGTCCGCGCCTTTTCGCCCGCCCCGGCCCGATGGCCGATGCCGTGCGCGACGCCCTGATCGACATGCTGGCCAAGGTCGCCGACGACAACAACATCAGTTCGGTCCACGCCACCTTCTGCACCGAAGAGGAGTGGAAGCGCTTCGGCGCACGCGGCTGGCTGCTGCGGCTCGGCCAGCAATATCACTGGAGCAATGACGGCTACCGGACCTTCGACGATTTCCTGGGCGCACTCTCCTCGCGCAAGCGCAAGGCGATCCGCAAGGAGCGCGAGGCCGTGCGGCGCGAAGGCCTGGTCATACACACGCTGAGCGGCGACGACATCCTGCCCGGGCACTGGGACGCCTTCTTCGCCTTCTACATGGATACCGGCGGCCGCAAGTGGGGCACGCCCTACCTGACGCGGTCCTTCTTCGACATCCTGGGCTCGACCATGGCCGACAAGGTCGTGCTCGTCCTGGCCGAAGCCGACGGACGGCCGGTCGGCGGAGCGCTCAACCTCAAGGGCGACGACACGCTCTACGGACGCTATTGGGGCTGCCTCGAAAGTCACGCCTTCCTGCATTTCGAGGCCTGCTACTACCAGGCCATCGACTATGCGATCGCCCACGGGCTGGCCCGGGTCGAGGCGGGAGCGCAGGGCGACCACAAGATTCAGCGGGGCTACCTGCCGGTGCCGACCTACTCCGCCCACTGGATCGTCGATCCGAACTTCCGCCGCGCCGTCGACGATTACCTCAAGCGCGAGCGACCCGCCGTGCAGCAGGAGATCGAAGGGCTGATGCAGTATTCACCGTTCCGGAAGGAAAACGAGGCCTGACGGCCTACTTGGCCATCAGCACGCCGAAGAAGAATACGACGAAGAAGACAAGCTGCTCGGTGAGCCCGAGCGGCGCCTGCCAGCCGATCTTGTCGACGATGAACAGGACCACCCAGAACACCGCGGTGGCGAGCACCGCGGCGCGAAAGGCGATCCAGAGAGGCTTGAAGGCACTCACTATTCGGCGAGCACCGGTTCCTGGCTGGCCGGCGGCAGCGCGCCGCGCTCAGGCGGCAGGAAGGTGAAGACGAGCTTGCCGGCCTCGCCCGGCGCGTCGACGTCGACGCGCACGGTGCCGCCGTCGGAGAGCTTGCCGAACAGCACCTCCTCGGCCAACGGCTTCTTCACGTATTCCTGGATCACGCGGGCGAGCGGACGAGCCCCGAACAGTCTGTCGTAGCCCTTCTCCGCCAACCAGCGGCGCGCCCCGTCGGTCAGCTCGATGAAGACCTTGCGGTCGGCCAGCTGGACCTCGAGTTCGGCCACGAACTTGTCGACGACCCTGCCCATCGACTCAGGACCGAGGCTTGCGAACTTGATGATCGCGTCCAGGCGGTTCCGGAACTCGGGGGCGAACATGCGGTTGATCGCCTCGTTGTCCTCGTCGTGCCGCTGCTCGCGACCGAAACCCAGCGCGGGCTTGGCGATGTCGGCCGCGCCGGCATTGGTGGTCATGCAGAGGATGACGTTGCGGAAGTCCACGGTCCGGCCGTTATGGTCGGTCAGCTTGCCGTAATCCATCACCTGCAGCAGGACGTTGAAGACGTCCGGATGCGCCTTCTCGATCTCGTCGAACAGCACGACGCAATGGGGATGCTGGTTCACCTTGTCGGTGAGGAGGCCGCCCTGGTCGAAACCGACATAGCCCGGCGGGGCGCCGATCAGGCGCGAGACGCTGTGCCGCTCCATGTACTCCGACATGTCGAAACGGATGACCTCGAGACCGAGCAAGCGCGCAAGCTGGCGCGTCACCTCGGTCTTGCCGACGCCGGTGGGGCCAGCCAGCAGGTAGCTGCCGATCGGCTTCTCCGGCGACCGAAGGCCCGCGCGGGCGAGCTTGATCGATGCGGCGAGCTGGTCGATCGCGTGATCCTGTCCGAACACGACGGTCTTGAGATCGCGGTCGATGGTGCGCAGCAGCGCGGTGTCGTCCTTGGAGACGGCCTTCGGCGGAATGCGGGCGATCTTGGCGACGATGTCCTCGATGTCGGACACCTCGATCATCTTCTTGCGCTTGTCGGGCGCCACCAGCATCTGGGCCGCGCCGACCTCGTCGATCACGTCGATCGCCTTGTCCGGCAGCTTGCGGTCGTGGATGTAGCGGGCCGACAGCTCGACAGCCGCCTTGATGGCGTCGTCGGTGAAGCTCACGTGATGGTGCTTCTCGTACACCGGCTTGAGGCCGCGCATGATCTCGACGGCGTCACTGATCGTGGGCTCCGGCACGTCTATCTTCTGGAAGCGGCGTACCAGCGCGCGGTCCTTTTCGAAGTAGTTGCGGTACTCCTTGTAGGTCGTCGAGCCGATGCAACGCAGGTCACCCGACTGCAGCGACGGCTTCAGCAGGTTCGACGCGTCCATCGAGCCACCCGAAGTCGCGCCGGCGCCGATGATCGTGTGGATCTCGTCGATGAAGAGCACCGAGTTCGGCTTCTTCTTGAGCTCGCCCAGTACGGCCTTGAGGCGCTCCTCGAAGTCGCCGCGATATCGAGTGCCGGCCAGCAGTGCACCCATGTCGAGCGAGTAGATGATCGAATCCTTCAGGACCTCCGGCACCTCGCCATCGACGATCTTGCGGGCGAGCCCCTCGGCGATCGCCGTCTTGCCGACACCGGGCTCGCCGACATAGAGCGGGTTGTTCTTGGTGCGGCGGCACAGGACCTGGATGGTCCGCTCGACCTCATACTCGCGGCCGATCAGCGGATCGACGCGGCCGTCCTTGGCCTTCTGGTTGAGATCGACGCAGTAGGCCGCCAACGCCTCATTGCCTTGCTTGGCGGGGCTTTCGCCGCCGGCCTCCTCCTCCGAGCCGGCGACGCGGCGCGTGCGGGATCGACCCGGCACCTTTGCCTTGCCGTGGCTGATGTAGTCGACCGCATCGAGGCGAGTCATGCCCTGGTTCTCGAGGAACGAGACGGCGTGACTGTCGCGCTCGGAAAAGAGCGCCACCAGCACGTTGGCGCCGGTCACCTCGTTACGGCCCGACGACTGCACATGCACCGCGGCTCGCTGGACAACGCGCTGGAAGCCCGCGGTCGGCAGCGGTTCGCTCGGATTCTGCGTGATGATGCCCTTGAGGCGATTGTCGACGAAGGTTTCGAGGTCGTGGCGCAGTCGATCGATGTCAACGCCGCAGGCCTTGAGGACGGGTACCGCATCCTCATCCTCGGTCATCGCCAGCAGGAGATGCTCCAGCGTCGCATATTCGTGGCGGCGCTCGCCGGCAAGTCCGAAGGCGCGATGCAGGGACTTTTCGAGGTTCTTGGACAACATGGACATCGAAACACCTCGACAGGAAAAACGAATGACTCTCGGTCGCCGTTACTCTTTCTCCAACGTGCACTGGAGAGGGTGCTGGTTCTTGCGGGCGTAATCCACCGTCTGCGTCACCTTGGTCTCGGCGATTTCATAGGTGTAAACGCCACAGACTCCCACGCCCTTCTGGTGAACGTGGAGCATGACCTCGGTCGCTTCTTCCCGATTCTTCTGGAAGATGTTCTGCAGAACGTCGACCACGAACTCCATCGGAGTGTAGTCGTCATTCAGCATCAGCACCTTGTACATCGACGGCTTCTTGGTACGCGTCCGGGTGAGCGTCAGTGCGCCAGTACGGCCATCGTCCCCACCTTCGCCATCGTCACGCCGGGGCGGCTGCTGCGGGGGTCCATCCGGCGGCTGTTGGGGCGGCTCGCCTGCTCCGCCGAACCGCCATTCGCCTGCGTTGCGCAGAAAGTCCATCGTCCTGGTCACGCTCCAAAAACAAGACACCCTTGAATTATATAGGTAGCGTTACGGATTCCGCTACCTCGGCCGCAGACCATCCTTTCCCACGACCAGCATCCAGCGGTCGGCGCGGGCGCGCTGAAGCGGGGCGTTCCAGTCGCGGCGAAGTTCCGCAGGCTCCAGCTTGCGGGGCGGATTGACCGGTATCGGCACCTTGTCCCATGAGAACAGCCGGGCCGAGAACTTCACGTTCACGAAGCCGTCAGTCGGATAGTGATAGGCTTGGAATCCCCAGACGCCCTTGCGGCACGAGGCGACCGTCCACCAGAAGTCGTTGTCGGGCAGGCGCATTCCGTCCTTCGGCGGACCGAAGGCACGGCTCTCTTCCAGCAGCCCCAGGAGTTCGCGGGTTTCGTCCACGGTCAGGATGCGTTGGCCGCCCTTCATGCTCCAGGGTGCGAAAATGTCCCTCGGGTTCGAGATCAGCATGTTGGTGATTCCGGACGTGGCATAACCCTGACCCTCCAGCACCCCGATGTTCAGGCCGGCCACACCGTCGGGCTGAAGGTAGATGTCGTAGACGCGGACCTGCTCCTCCCAGAGGGCGTTGTAGACGAGCCTGAGATGACTCCGCCCGCCTGGCACGCAGGCCGCCCGGATGTCGGTGGCGGCGACGAAGTCGAACCAGTGAAAGCTGCGCACGACCGGGAGCTCGACGTTGCGGTCCGCCCGCTGCGCCATTGCAGGCGCCGCCGTGAGGGCACCCAAGGCTGCCAACGCCAGCAAAAAAGCCCTCATCAAGCCTCCCAATGCGAACCGAAGCATAATCCGAACCAACTAGGGCAGTAGAACGGCATGACCAAAGTTGCACCTGCCCACAAACTTTAGTAAAGTTATAGCAACTGCTCATAACCTATTGGATGAGCACAAGAATCAGATTTCGCGTGTGGCGTATTCGCAATGATTTTTCCCCTCAGGCGAATTGCGGTCGGCTTCTCTTGGCTGGCTGTCAGCATTCTTTTTCTTGGTGCCTCGCTCGCGCCATCCCCGGTTGACGCCCAGACCAATTCGAAGTCGGTGAAGCGCGCCGCGCCGCCCGCCAAGGCCCGAGCCAAGGCCTCCTCACGCAATACTTCGTCGTCCTGGGTGGCCAATCCGGGCGTCACGTCAAAGGATGCCTACCTGATCGTCGACGCGACCAGCGGCCGCGAACTGGCCTCCGATCGCGCCGACGAACTTCGCCATCCGGCATCGGTCACCAAGCTGATGACGATCTACCTCACCTTTTCGGCCCTCGATTCTGGCCGGCTGTCGCTTGGCGACGGACTTCCGGTGTCGGTCAATGCCCTGAATGCGCCGCCGACCAAGATGGGAATGACCCCGGGTGGGACGGTCAACGTGCGCGATGCCACGATGGCGCTGATCACGCGCTCGGCCAATGACGCGGCCGTGCTGCTGGCCGAGGGGCTTGCCGGCAGCGAGGAGGCTTTCGCCCGCCTGATGACGCAGAAGGCCCGCCAGCTCGGCATGAGTTCGACCGTGTTCCGGAATGCGTCGGGCCTGCCGAACAGCGAGCAGGTCACCACCGCCCGCGACCTCGCGAAGCTCGCCAACGCGCTGCTGCGCGACTACCCGCATTACTATGCGATCTTCTCGGTGCAGAGCTATTCCTACCGCGGGCGCACCCTCGAGAACCACAATCGCATGCTCGGCAATTACGAAGGCGCCGACGGGTTGAAGACGGGCTACACCAACGCTTCTGGCTTCAACCTCGTGATGTCGGCGGTGCGCGACAACCGCCGCCTGATCGGCGTCGTGATGGGCGGCACCAGCGCCGCCCAGCGCGACCGCACGATGGCTGCTCTGATGGATCGCGGCTTCACGCTTGCGTCGGCCATGCAGCTCTCGCCCTGGACGTCGGTGCGCAAGCCCGCGTCGGCACGTTACACCGCAGCCCAGTTCGATCCCGGCGCCAGCTTCGCCGAAGCCTATCGGCCCCCGGCTGCGACGGTGCAGGCGCCGGCGCAGCAAGGACAACAGCAGCAGGTGAGTCCGAAATTCGCGGGCTTCGTGGCGCCCGCTCCGGCGAAACCCGCGACCACGGCAGCATTTGCCGGGGCTCCAGCGGCTGCAGCTCCTGCAGCCGCGCCTCCCGCTCCTTCGGACATGCCCGCTCTCGGAAGCTGGGTGATTCAGGTGGGCTCGTTCAGCGAGCCGCAGGCCGCCCAGGCCGCTCTCGAGCGCGCAACCGCGGCCCTGCCCAACGCGCGGTCGGCTTCGGCGATCGTCGACGAGGTGCAGATGGCCAACCGGGTCTTCCATCGCGCGCGACTGATCAACCTGTCACAGGAACAGGCCGTCGAAGGCTGCAAGCGCCTCGAAAAGCGGAAAGTCTACTGCTCGGCGCTCCAGGTCACGGCCTGGAATACGCCGGGTGCACGCTGAGGGCTCGCCGGAGCCGGTCCACGAACGAGCGTTTGTGACGACGCTGCCAGAGCCTCAGGTCCCACAATTCCCGGCTGGGCTTTAGCCGCGACTGGATAGGTTCGAAAACCGACACCTCGGTCATCCTGCCCTGAACCTTCACCCTGAGCGGCACGATCCGATAGCCCGGTCCCTCGTAGGCTGCGAGGTGGGCCACGTCACGGGCGCTGAGACCGCCCACGATCGCGCCCGGCACCTCGCCGCACGGATCGGCGATGACGATGGGATAGGTCGCGCCCTGCACCCGCCGGCGCGCATGCCCCGGCAGACTTGCGACGGTATAGGCCTGCGGCGGCAGTCGCCGCCCCAGGACCAGTGCCGTCACGTCGCGATCGAGCAACGTGCCGTAGAAGAAGAAGCGCATCAGTGATGGCCGGACGAGGCGTCGTCCGGAAGATCCACACCGCAGGCCGCCAGGGCGGCCTTGAGGTCCGCCATCAATCGCTCGAGACCGGCATCGTCGGCCGCCTCGCAACGCGCCACCAGCACGGGCTGGGTATTGGAAGCCCGCAGGAGCCACCACCCGTCCTTGGTGCTGACCCTCACGCCGTCGATGTCGGAGAACTTGGCGCCATCCTTCTGCAGCTTGGCCTTGACCTTCTCGACGACGCCGAACTTCTGGTCGTCTGGACAATCGAAGCGCAGCTCAGGCGTGTTGACCGGCTGGGGCAGCCCGTCGCGCATTTCCGCCAGGCTCTCCTTGGCGTTGGCCACGATGTTGAGCAGGCGCAGGCCGCAGTACAGCGCGTCGTCGAAGCCGTAGAAAGTGTCGGCAAAGAACACATGGCCGCTCATCTCGCCGGCGAGTGGCGCGCCGATCTCGGCCATCTTGCTCTTGATCAGCGAATGTCCGGTCTTGAACATCATCGGCTTGCCGCCGGCCTTGGCGATCTCGTCGAACAGGACCTGGCTCGCCTTTACGTCGGCGATGATGGTGGCGCCGGGATGGTTCTTCAGCACTTCGCGCGACCACAGGACCAGAAGCTGGTCGCCCCACAGGATGCGGCCCTTGCCGTCGACCGCGCCGATGCGGTCACCGTCGCCGTCGAAGGCGATACCGAGGTCGCACCCCTGCTTCTTCACCTCGGCGATGAGCTGCTCGAGGTTCTTCGGCACGGTCGGGTCGGGATGATGCGACGGGAAGGTGCCGTCGACCTTCTCGTTCAGCACGAAGTGTTCACCCTCGAGCTTGTCGACGACGGCGCGGATCGACACGCCGACGGCACCGTTGCCGGTGTCCCACGCAACCTTGAGTTTCTTGCCGGGCTTCACGTCCCGCAGGAGCCGCGCCGCATAATCGGCGAGGACCGGTCGCTTCTCGACCTTGCCCTGCCCCGTTTCCCAGTCGCCCTTGCCGGCCATTTCACCCAGCTTCTGGATGTCGGCGCCGAAGAACGACTTCTTGCCCATCATCATCTTGAAGCCGTTGTAATCCGGCGGATTGTGCGAGCCGGTGATCTGGATGCCGCCGTCGGTTTCCAGATGATAGACCGCGAAGTAGAGCATCGGCGTCGCCGCGAGGCCGATGTCGATCACGTCGATGCCGGCCGCGGTGAGGCCCTCAATGCAGGCCGCCGCAAGTTCAGGAGAACTCAGCCGGCCATCATACCCCAGCGCGACGCGTTTGCCGCCCTTGCGGCGCACGAGCGTGCCCAGTGTGCGACCGATGGCCCGCGCATCCGCGGCGTGCACGGTCCCGCCCACGATGCCGCGGATATCGTACTCACGCAGGATGCTCGGATCGAACTTGTGCGCCGTCTGGCTCATGCAATGAACTCCGGAATAGGGATCGTCAGGAAATATTACGAGCGCGGACCGGGTCGGCCGACGCCTTCGTAGGCAAAACCGAGGGAACGCATTTCCCCCGGGTCGAAGATGTTTCGCAGGTCGACGATGCGCGGCTGGCGCATCGTCTCCTTGAGTCGGCGCGGGTCGAGCCCGCGGAACTCGTGCCATTCGGTGATCACCACCAGAACGTCCGCCCCGGCCGCCGCCTCGTGCGCCGTCTTCGCGAAGGTCACGTCCTTCAGCAGGTGCCCAGCCTCCGTCATGCCCTCGGGATCGAACGCCACCACCTTCGCTCCCGCCGCCTGCAGCGCCGGCACGATGTCCAGCGACGGCGCATCCCGCATGTCGTCGGTGTTCGGCTTGAACGTCAAACCCAGCACCCCGATCGTCAGGCCCGCCACCGAGCCGCCGCAGAAATCGATGACCTTCTGCGCCATCTTCTTCTTGCGGCTGTTGTTCACTTCGATCACCTGCTCCACGATCGTCTGCGGCGCATTCGCCTCGCGCGCCGTATAGACCAGCGCCAGCGTGTCCTTGGGGAAGCACGAGCCGCCGAACCCGGGACCCGGGTGCAGGAATTTCCGCCCGATCCGCCCGTCCAGCCCGATCCCCCGCGCCACGTCGTGAACGTCCGCCCCCACCCGCTCGCACAGGTCCGCGATCTCGTTGATGAACGTGATCTTCGTCGCCAGGAATGCGTTGCCCGCGTACTTCGTCACCTCCGCCGTCTCGATGTTGGTGAACACCATCGGCGTCTGGATCAGGTTCAGCGGACGGTAGATCCCCGACATCACGTCGCGCGCACGCTCGCTCTCCACCCCGATCACCACACGGTCGGGCTTCATGAAGTCCTCGATCGCCGCGCCCTCGCGCAGGAACTCCGGGTTCGACGCCACGTCGAACTGCCCGTCCGGACGCGCCTCCCGGATGATCCGCGCGATCTCACGCCCCGTCCCCACCGGCACCGTCGACTTCGTCACCACCACCGTGTAGCCGCGGATCGCCCGCGCGATCTCCGCCGCCGCCGCGTAAACGTAGGTCAGGTCCGCATGCCCGTCGCCCCGACGCGTCGGCGTCCCCACCGCGATGAACACCGCATCCGCGTCGCCAACCGCAGCCGCCAGGTCCGTCCCGAACCGCAGACGCCCCGCCTGCACATTGTCCGCAACAAGCTTGTCCAGACCAGGCTCGTAGATCGGCATCACGCCCTTCAGCAGCCGATCGATCTTCCCCGCATCCTTGTCGACACAGAAAACGTCGTGACCGAAGTGAGCGAAGCAGGCCCCCGACACCAGACCGACATAGCCAGACCCGATCATCGCTAAACGCATGTACTCAGCCCTTCAGCATGCGAGTCAGAAGAGCCCGCGTGTCCGCACTGGTATCGGCCCGATGCAGGGCCACGGCGACGTTGGCTTCGAGGAAGCCAAGGCGGCTGCCGCAATCATACCGCTGGCCGGCATAGCGGAGCGCATGGAACGGGCTCTGGCCGATCATTTTGGCCATGGCGTCGGTGAGCTGGATTTCGCCGCCGGCACCGGTTTCGTGCCGGTCGAGGTGATCGAAGACTTCAGGCAACAGAACGTAACGGCCGATCAGCGCCAGATTGGAAGGCGCTTCCTCGGGCTTGGGCTTCTCCACCATGCCGGTGATCTCCGACAGGTTGCCGCTCTCGTTCTTGACCGCCGCGATGCCGTAGCTCTTCGTCTGCTCGCGCGGCACTTCCATCACGGCGACCACGCTGCCGCCGGTCTGCTCATGCGCCTGGACCAGCTGGCCGATGCAACTCGGCGTGTCGATCGTCAACTCATCCGGCAGCAGGACGGCAAACGGCTCGTTGCCTATCCAGTGACGGGCACACCACACGGCGTGGCCGAGACCGAGCGGCTTCTGCTGTCGTGTGAAGATCGCGTTGCCCGGCTTGATGGTGGCGCCCTGTGTCTGCTTCAGCTCCGCCGCCTTCTTGCGCTGCTCGAGCGTCGCCTCGAGTTCGTAGGCGTGATCGAAGTGGTCTTCGAGCGCGCCCTTGTTGCGCCCCGACACGAACACGAACTCCTCGATGCCGGCGGCGAGGCATTCCTCGACCGCGTACTGGATGAGGGGGCGATCGACGACGGTGAGCATCTCCTTCGGCATGGCCTTCGTTGCAGGAAGGAACCTGGTGCCCAGGCCGGCGACCGGCAGGACGGCTTTACGGACAGGCAGGACCATGCTTTTCGACCTCATTCAACGGCGGGAATGCATATTAAAATCAATGATTTGACAGCATCGTGGCGAGAAAGCCCCAGGGGCTGCGTTTGATGCCATGTCGGCGCGCGCTCTGGCAAGGTCATCCACCGAGCAGCACGTCCTTGGCGCGGTTGATGCGCGCGGCTAGGTCCGCCGTTCCGCCGACATCGGGATGCATTCGCTGGATCAGTCGCCGGTGCGCCGCCCGGATGTCATCGACACTGGCGCCCTCGGCCAGCCCCAGCACCGCCAGCGCCTCTTCACGTGTCATGTCGGTACGCGGCCCGCGAGGCGGTGGCGCCTGCTGCGTGTTGCGCCAGTCGGCGCCGAGCCGGCGGTCAAGATAGGCTTCGAGCACCCGAAGCGAATCGGCATCCGCCGCGCATTCGGCCCGCAGGTCGAGAAGCTCTGGTTCGGTCAGTTCATCAAGAGTGCGCCCGGCAAACCCGCCGGCCAGCACCGTGCCGCCGACGTCGCCGCTGCCATGATCGATCCAGGCCTTCAGGAAGGCCGTGCCGACCTCGGTGCGCTGTCCGGTTCCCGGCGAACTGAAACCACCGGAGGGGCGATTCCTGACGGCCCGCGCAATCAGAGCGGTGATGACCACGCCCGCCAATCCCATCAGCTCCGGCAGCAGGCCAGGCAGGAAGCGCAGGCCGAAAATCAGCATCCCGCCCACGCCGATACCGCCCAGGACCACCATGACGACCCGCAGCACCCGCGCCATCGACGATGGGTTGGCTCGCAGGAACCAGGCGACGACGAGGGCGATCGCCGCGAGGACCAGAAGCGCCAGCAGGACCGCCGGCATGACCTACTGCCGCGTGGTCGGCGGCGCCTGTGGCGCCGGCGCTTGCGGCTGCGTCTGGGATTCCGCCCGCTCGCGCTGGCTCTGGCGCCAGCGCTCGACGTTGCGATTGTGCTCGGGCAGCGTCAGAGCGAAGGCGTGGCCGCCCTGCCCGTCGGCCACGAAGAAGAGCGACCGATCGCGCGCCGGGTTGGTCGCCGCGACGATCGAAGCGCGTCCCGGGTTGCAGATCGGCCCGCGCGGCAGGCCCGTGATCACATAGGTGTTGAACGGCGTGTTCGACTGCAGATCGGCGCGCGTCAGATCGCGGCCGAGGGGCGCCTTGCCCTCGGTCAGACCGTAGACGGTGGTGGGATCGCTCTCGAGTTTCATGCGACGGCGCAGGCGGTTGATGAACACCGCAGCCACCCGTGTGCGCTCGGACGGAACCGCCGTCTCCTTCTCGACCATCGACGCCAGGATGAGCGCCTCGCGCTTGTTGGCGAGCGGCAGCCCGGCAGCGCGCTTGCGCCACGCCTCGTCGAGCGTCTTCTCCATTGCCTCCTTCATGCGCAGCAGCAGCCCGTCACGGGTATCGTCGCGCGAATAGAAGTAGGTTTCGGGCAGGAGATCGCCCTCCTTCACGTCGAGCGTGATGTTGCCCGTCAACGCTTCGGTCTTGCGAACGAGCTCCAGGACTTCGGGCGTCGTCATGCCCTCGGGAATCGTGAGGCGACGCTGCACGACCTTGCCCGACTGCAGAAGCTCCACCAGCGCCTGCATCGAGGTATGGGCCGGCACCTCGTACTCGCCCGCCTTGATGGGCTTGGGCGAGGGATCGATCATCAGCGCCACACGGAACAGGCGCGGATGGGCGATGACACCCTCCTCCTGCAGCAACTTGGACATGGTGGTCGGGCCCGCGCCGCGCGGGATCACGATGTTCTTGGTCTGCTCGAGCGGTCCCTGGGCCGTGAGGACGACATGGCCGACATAGATCGAGCCGCCCATCAAGGTGACGAACAGCGCGATGAAGAAGAGAACCCAGCGGAAGTAGCTGAGCATGACTCAGCTCCTCAGAAAGATATCAGACGGGTCCGACGATCAAGGACGCGTTGGTTCCGCCGAAGCCGAACGAGTTGCTCAGCGCGTGGCGGACCTTGCGCTGCTTGGCCTGCTTCGGAACGAGATCGATGTCGCAGCCCTCGTCCGGCTCGTCGAGATTGAGAGTCGGCGGAACGGCCTGATCGACCAGCGACTTGATGGCATAGATCGCCTCGATCGCGCCGGCAGCCCCGAGCAAGTGGCCGGTGGCCGACTTGGTCGACGACATCGACAGACTGTAGACATCCTGGCCGAAGGTGCGCTTCACGGCGCCCAGCTCGATCACGTCGGCCATTGTCGAGGTGCCGTGCGCGTTCACATAGTCGATCTGGTCGGTGCCGAGATTGGCGCGCTTCAGCGCCGCCTTCATGGCACGCACGGCACCGTCACCGTCCTCGGACGGAGCCGTGATGTGATAGGCGTCGCCCGACAGGCCGTACCCCAGAATTTCGGCGTAGATCTTGGCGCCGCGCTTCCTGGCGTGCTCGTATTCCTCCAGCACGACACAGCCGGCGCCCTCGCCCATGACGAAGCCGTCGCGCCGCTTGTCCCAAGGCCGCGAGGCCTGAGTCGGCGTGTCGTTGAAATCGGTAGACAGCGCCTTGCAGGCATTGAATCCGGCGATGCCGATCCGGCAGATCGCGGCTTCGGCGCCGCCGGCCACCATGACGTCGGCATCCTCGTACTGGATCAGCCGGGCTGCATCGCCGATCGCGTGTGCGCCCGTGGCACAGGCGGTGACGACGGCGTGATTGGGTCCCCTGAACCCATACTTGATCGAGACCTGCCCCGACACGAGGTTGATCAGCGCCGACGGTATGAAGAACGGGCTGACACGGCGAGGTCCCCGCTCCTTCAGAATCAGCGACGTCTCGTAGATCGTCTGGAGGCCGCCGATGCCGGAGCCGATCATGACGCCGGTCCGGTTGAGACCCTCTTCGTCCTGCGGCATCCACCCGGAATCCTCGACCGCCTGCTGGGCGGCCGCGATTCCGAAGATGATGAACTTGTCGAGCTTCCGCTGTTCCTTCGGCGCAAGGTAGTCGTCCACGTTGAAGTGGCCGTTTGCCTTGTCGCCCTGGGGCACCTCGCCCGCGATCTTGGTCGCGAGGTCCGAAGTGTCGAAAGCCTGGATCGACCGGATGCCGGACTCCGCCGCCATGAGGCGGCGCCAGTTCGTGTCGACGCCGTCACCCAACGGCGTCACCATACCCATGCCGGTTACGACAACACGCCTCATCGTCCGCCCTTCCTCGTCCAGAAACCGGTGAGGATCAGGACTTCGCGGTGCCCTTGATGAAGCCGATGGCGTCGCCGACGGTCTGAATCTTCTCCGCGGCGTCGTCGGGAATCTCGATGCCAAACTCTTCCTCGAACGCCATCACCAACTCGACCGTATCGAGGCTGTCCGCGCCCAGATCGTCGATGAACTTGGCCTCTTCCTTGACCTGCGCGGCCTCGACGCCGAGATGCTCGACGACGATCTTCTTAACGCGCTCGGCAATATCGCTCATTGTCTTGTCCTTCCCGTGTATCCAACAAATTCCGGTCGCCAGGGGGTTGGCGAATGCCGGGCTCTTAACATAGCTCCCGTGCCATTGGCTAGGTCCGAAAAGCCCACAGAATCAGGCACTTGTAGGCCTCAGTCTCAGATCATCGCCATCCCGCCGTTGATGTGCAGCGTCTGACCTGTGACGTAGGCGGCCTCGTCGCTGGCGAGATAGACCACGCCGGCCGCAATCTCTTCGGGCGTACCCAGCCGGTCGGCAGGAACACGCCCCAGAATGGCTTTTTTCTGGTCGTCGGTCAGCACGTCGGTCATCGGCGTGGCGATGAAGCCGGGTGCCAGGCAGTTCACGGTGATACCCCGCGACGCCAGCTCCTGCGCCAGCGACTTGGACATTCCGATCAGACCGGCCTTGGCCGCGGCATAATTCGCCTGCCCCGGGTTGCCGGTAACGCCCACGATGGAGGTGATGTTGATGACCCTGCCGAAGCGCCGCTTCATCATTCCGCGCATCGTCGCACGGGTCAGGCGAAAAGTTCCGGTCAAATTCACCTGCAGGACCTTGTCCCACTCCTCGTCCTTCATGCGCATCGAGAGGTTGTCGCGCGTGATGCCGGCATTGTTCACCAGGATGTCGAGCTTGCCGGCCATCACGGCTTCCGCCTCCTTCGCCAGCCGGTCGATGTCGGCCGGATCGTCCATCCTGGCCGCGACGACGTGCGCTCGGTCACCGAGCGAGGCCTTGAGCTCTTCCAGCGCCTCGGCACGCGTGCCCGACAGGGTGACGGTCGCGCCCTGCTTGTGCAGCGCACGCGCAATCGCGCCGCCGATGCCGCCGGATGCGCCGGTGACGAGAGCTGCCTTACCGGTCAGATCGAACATGGCACTCACTCCTTATGCCGTCTTCAGGAAGGCTTCGATGTCGGACGGGGTGTTCAGGGCCAGACCGGTCATGTCCTTGTCGATGCGCTTCACCAGCCCCGACAAGACCTTGCCGGTGCCGCACTCGACCAGCGCATCGACGCCCTTGGTCTTCATATACTGCACGCTCTCGCGCCAACGTACGAGGCCGGTGACCTGTTCCACCAGTCTCTGCTTGATGGCAGCCGGGTCACTCAGCTCCGAAGCGAGCACGTTGGACACGAGCGGCACTCGCGGCGGGATCAGCACCACTTCCTCCAGCGCGACCTTCATCGCATCGGCGGCCGGCTGCATCAGCGGGCAATGGAAGGGTGCGCTCACCGGCAGCATCATGCCGCGTTTGCACCCCCGCGACTTGGCGGCCTCGATGGCGCGCTCGACCGCTTCCTTGTGGCCACTGACGACGATCTGGCCGCCGCCATTGTCGTTGGCAACCGCGACCACCTCTCCCTGGGCCGCTTCATTGCAGGCTTCCTGGGCGGCCTCCAGCTCGATCCCGAGCAGGGCCGCCATGGCGCCGACGCCGACAGGCACGGCCTTCTGCATCGACTGCCCGCGCAACTTGAGGAGGCGCGCGGCATCCGGGAGCTTGAGAGCACCGGCCGCGGCCAGCGCCGAATACTCACCGAGCGAGTGGCCCGCGACATAGGCGGCGAGCGACGGCAGCGGCTTGCCTCCGTCCGTCTCCAGAATCCGGGCGACGGCGACGCTCACGGCCATGAGGGCGGGCTGGGCGTTCTCCGTCAGGACGAGGTCGCTCTCCGGCCCCTCCCGCATCAATTTCGAGAGATTCTGCTTCAGCGCCTCGTCGACTTCGCCGAAGACCTCCCGGGCGGTGGCAAAGGCACCAGCGAGGTCGGCTCCCATGCCAACGGCCTGCGATCCCTGTCCCGGAAAGACAAAAGCCCGACTCATGCGCGTTTTCCCCTAGAATCGCCTTGAATTGCGGCAGTCATACCGGGGTAACCAACCCAGTCAAGCCACGTGGGGAATACTTGCTTTCAGGCCGCTTGCCTGTATAACCGCCCCTCTTCGGGGCCTGAGTAGGCTCCGATCTCCTTGCCGCCCCGGCGCATTCCGCGATGGGACGGCTAGATCCGGCCGGTTCCTTGGAACTCCGGGTCGCTAACAGCCATAAGGAGCCGAATCTACATGGCACTCTACGAGAATGTCTTCATTGCGCGTCAGGACGTTGCGACGACGCAGGTGGAGGCTCTGACCACCCAGTTCTCCGAACTGGTCGCCAGCATGGGCGGCACCGTCTCCAAGAAGGAGTACTGGGGCCTGCGCTCGCTGACCTACCGCATCAAGAAGAACCGCAAGGGTCACTACACCCTGCTCAACATCGACGCCCCCTCGGCGGCGGTTAAGGAGCTGGAGCGCACGATGTCGATCAACGAAGACATCATCCGCTACATGACCGTGCGCGTCGACGAACTCGAGGAAGCCCCGTCGGCCATCATGGTGCGCAGCGCCGAGAAGTCAGACCGTCCGGGTGGCGATCGTGGCGACCGCTGGGGCGATCGCCCGCCGCGTCGCGAGCGTCCGCGCTTCGGCGACGAAGGCGGTGTCGTTCCGTCGGTTGCTGACACGGGAGAAGAAGCATGAGCGCCCAGCGTCGTCCGTTCACCCGCCGCCGCAAGAGCTGCCCGTTCTCGGGCGCCAACGCCCCGAAGATCGACTACAAGGACGTTCGCCTCCTGCAGCGCTTCATTTCCGAACGCGGCAAGATCGTTCCGAGCCGCATTTCCGCGGTCTCGTCCAAGAAGCAGCGCGAACTCGCCCAGGC